>CAZUGT010000145.1:0-5795 GCA_964620095.1 uncultured Rhodospirillaceae bacterium
ATGGACATTTATAGGCATTTGATGGCCTGGTTAAATTCCAATTCTGCGTTTTTTGGGCGCTTTCCGGCCCGCGGGAACCCCTGGCGAATCCATGGGGCGGCGCCCGCGGACGATGCTCCCTTATCCATATGTGCGATTGGCCGCGCTTCGCCACCCCCTCACCCAGCTTCGGGGGGGAGGGGGTGCAAAATTACCACGGAGCGCACGGAGATCACGGAGCGGATTCGGGTGTAGATACTCCGTGTCCCCGGTGGTCTCCGTGGTGAATATCCTGGATGCCCCGGACTTGCGCCGGGGCATGACGAGTTTTTTTTCAGCGACGCGTTACGACAAACACGCCGACACTCCTATCCGCCGTTTTCATCGCCGCAACACTCCTAGATCGGGTCATGTTTTGACAGAACCACGGCGCGGTTTCGTCAAACCATGTGAATCGGCTCTAGGGCGGCTCAGTCGAGGCCGGACCCTAGTTCGCCCCCTGATCCGCCGGGGCGGCGGCGCGGGCTTCCCGCTCTTGGCGCCAGCGCATGGTCTTCAACAGGGTCTCGATGGTAATCGAGCCGAACGTGGCGCGGGCGATATCGTCGATCTCGCCCAGCACCAGATCGAGGGCTTGGCCGATCTCCGTATCCGCCCCGTCGCCGCTCCCGGTGTCCGACGAGATGTCCTCGAACAGGCTGATCACGTCGAGCAGCGTCACCCGCCGGGCATTGCCCGAGAACCGGTAGCCGCCGCCGGCGCCGCGCGCCGAGCCCACCAGGCCGGCCCGCCCGAGATCGCGCAGCACCTTGGCGAGATGGTTGCCGGAAATCCCGTAGGCAGCGGCGATGTCGGTGGCCGATAGCTGCTCGTCCGGATTGGCCGCCAATTCGAGAACCGCGTACAGCCCGTAACGAGTGGCCTTTTGAAGCTTCATCGGCAGGGCCCGCTAATCAATGGGCTTCTCCAGTTCGATGAACGAACCGGCCATCATGCCCTGGGAACGGAAGAACGACATGTTGAGCTGGTCGTGGCGCGCCAGCATGGTGCGCACGGTCTTGACCCCGTCGGCGGCAAACCGCCCGCAGATGGCATCGAACAGGGCCGAGCCGACGCCCGCGACCCGGCGTTCGTGCACCACGCCGATGGTCAGGATCCAGCCGCAGGGCCGGGAGCCGAATTCCCAGGCGCGCACCTCGCCGACGATGAATCCCAGAAACTCGTGATCCGGCGATGCGCTCTCGGCGATCAGGAAGTGCTGCCCGGGATGGCGTTCGATTTCGTGAAACGTCTCGCCCCAATAGTCCGGTTTGTGGAGGCCCGTATTGTCGCCGTCCAGCTCGATAACCAGGGGCAGGTCATCGGCGGTGGCCCGGCGGACCAGGACATCCGCCTCGCCGTCGCCGGTGGCGTGGCGGGTGGCGTTGTCGTTGGCGAGCAATGTGGTGTCGTCGGTCATTCGGTCTCGCGGTCCGGCTTGGTGCGATTCGCGTATTGACACAATGGGGCGGTTCGCGGCATAAGTAAATAGGTATTTCGGTACCGATTTACGCATAACGACAGAAAACCGCAAAATTCAGACGTTTTTGGGAACCCGGGCCGCCTCCATCAAGACATGGCGGGGCTGGGAATCGGGAGAAGGAAGGACTTGGACCCGTCATGATCGACTTCAGGACCCAACCGGACCAGTACAAGCACTGGAAGCTCAGCTTCGACGGCCCCGTCGCGACCCTCACCATGGATGTTGACGAGAACGGCGGCCTCGTGGACGGCTACGAACTCAAGCTCAATTCCTACGACCTCGGCGTCGATATCGAGCTCTATGACATTATCCAGCGGCTGCGATTCGAGCACCCCGAGGTCGGCTGCGTCATGATGACGTCCGGCAAGGACCGGGTGTTCTGCGCCGGCGCCAACATCAAGATGCTCGGCACCTCGTCCCACGCCTGGAAGGTCAACTTCTGCAAGTTCACCAACGAAACCCGAAACGGAATCGAAGACGCCTCCGAAATCTCCGATCAGAAATATCTCTGCGTGATCAACGGCGTCGCCGCCGGCGGCGGATACGAGCTCGCGCTCGCCGCCGACCACATCATGCTGGTCGATGACGGCTCGTCGTCGGTTTCCCTCCCCGAAGTGCCGCTGCTGGCGGTGCTGCCCGGCACCGGCGGGCTGACCCGCGTCGTCGACAAGCGCCACGTGCGCCGCGACCATGCGGACTACTTCTGCACCCTCACCGAGGGCATCAAGGGCAAGCGCGCCGTCGACTGGAAACTGGTCGACGAGGTGGTGCCGCGCTCCAAGCTCGAGGAAACCGCCGCCGCCCGCGCCCAAGAACTGGCCGCCGCCACCAACCGGCCCGAGGACGCCCGCGGCATCGAGCTGACGCCGCTCGACATCGCCTTCTCCGATAACGCCATCAAGTACGGCACCCTCGACGTGGAGATCGACCGGGGGAATTTTCTCGCGACCGTCACGCTGAAGGCCCCCGGCGAAGCGCCGTCCGCCGACCTCACCGTCATTCACGATCAGGGCGCGGCCTACTGGCCGCTCGCCTTCGCCCGCGATCTCGACAATTTCATCATCCACATGCGGACCAACGAGCCCGAGATATCCACCTGGGTGTTCAAGTCCGTCGGCGACGGCGCCAACGTGGCGGCCGCCGACAAGGCGCTGATGGACAACGCCGATGATTGGCTGGTGCGCGAGATCATCCATTACCTGAAACGCACCCTGAAGCGCCTCGACGTCTCGTCCCGCAGCGTCATCACGCTGGTCGAGCCGGGCAGCGCGTTTTCCGGCACCTTCTTCGAATTCGTCCTCGCCGCCGACCGCTCCTACATGCTGGACGGCAACCTCGAGGGCTCGAACCTGCCGCCCGCCACCATCCGGCTGACGGGCATGAATTTCGGCCATCTCCCCATGTGCAACGGCCTGTCGCGCATGGAGACCCGCTTCCTCGACGAGAACTCCCGCGTCGAGGACGCCGAGGCCGAGATCGGCAACGACCTGGACGCCGAGGCCGCCGAAGAACTGGGCCTCGTCACCTTCATCCCGGACGATATCGACTGGGACGACGAAGTGCGCATCGCCATCGAGGAGCGCGCCAGCTTCTCCACCGATGCACTGACCGGCATGGAAGCCAGCCTTCGCTTTGCCGGTCCCGAAACCCTGGAGACCAAGATATTCGGCCGGCTCAGTGCGTGGCAGAACTGGATCTTCCAGCGGCCCAACGCGGTCGGCGACGAGGGGGCATTGAAGCTCTACGGCACCGGGCAGAAGGCTAATTTCAACAAGGAACGGGTATAGAACCATGGCAACCGTCGATCTGAACCAGAAGATTCCCAACAACGTCGGGCTTTCCGACGACCGCCGCCTGCAGCGGGCGCTGGAGAAATGGCAGCCGGAGTTCCTCAACTGGTGGAACGAACTCGGCCCCGTGCAAAGCTCGGCCAACGACGTCTACCTGCGCACCGCCGTCGACGTTTCCGGCGCCGGCTGGGCTCAGTTCGACTACGTGAGGATGCCCGAGTACCGCTGGGGCATTTTCCTCGCCGACAAGGAGGAAGGCCGTGAGGTCAACTTCGGCAGCCACAAGGGCGAGGCCGCGTGGCAGGACGTGCCGGGCGAATACCGCGCCGAATTGCGCCGCCTGATCGTCACCCAGGGCGACACGGAGCCCGCCTCGGTGGAGCAGCAGCGCCGCCTGGGCATGATCTGCCCGTCCCTCTATGACCTGCGCTCCCTCTATCAGGTCAACGTCGAGGAAGGCCGCCACCTGTGGGCGATGGTCTATCTGCTTCACGCCTATTTCGGCCGCGACGGCCGCGAGGAAGCCGAAGAGATGCTGCAGCGCCACGCCGGCGATGCGGACAAGCCCCGCATCCTGGAGGCGTTCAACGAGAACACCGACAACTGGCTTAGCTTCTTCATGTTCACCTACTTCCAGGACCGGGACGGCAAGTTCCAGCTCCACAGCCTCGCCGAAAGCGGCTTCGATCCGCTGGCCCGGACGTGCCAGTTCATGTTGACCGAGGAAGCTCACCACATGTTCGTCGGCGAGACCGGCGTCGGCCGGGTGGTCAAGCGCGCCGCCCAGATGTCGGCCGAGCACGACACCCTCGATATCCGCCCCCACGGCGGCATCGACCTGCCGACCATCCAGAAGTACATGAACTTCCACTTCTCCATTTGCCTCGATTTGTTCGGGCAGGAGCACTCCACCAACGGGGCCAACTACTATTCCATGGGCCTCAAGGGGCGCTATCTGGAAACCAAGATCGACGACGATCATTTGCTGACGGATGCGGTCTACAACGTGCCGATCATCGAGAACGGTAAGATCACCATGGGCGAGGACACCGCCCTCCTGGCCATCAACGAGCGGCTCCGCGACGACTACATCGCCGACTGCCAGCGGGGCGTCGACCGGTGGAACAAGTCGATCAGGGACGCCGGCGTCGACTTCGAGCTCACGCTGCCCCACAAGGCGTTCCACCGGAACATCGGCACCTTCCAGAACGTGTACGCCTCGACAGAGGGCGAGATCATGGACAAGGACGCCTGGGAAGCGAAGGCCCACGAGTGGCTGCCCACCGAGGACGACCGGAAGTACGTGCTGTCGCTGATGTCGTCGGTCCACGAGCCCGGCAAGATGGCCAATTGGATCGCCCCGCCGGACCGCGGCATCCACGGCCAGCCCATCGAGTTCGAGTACGTGCGGCTTCACTAGGCGGATTCACTAGGAGTAGATGCCCGCGGTCCTCATCATGGAATCACGGGCCGGGTAAACCCGGCCCGGGGCCGCGGCATCCACGGGCAGCCCATCGAGTTCGAGTACGTCAGAATCCACTAGGCGGATTCACTGGACCGGACCACCCGTTCCAACGAAAAGCCCCGGCAGCGACGCCGGGGCTTTTTTGACGGCGGTCAATGTCCGGGCGAGGCTTGTGTGAGCTCATTCACAGTCATATGAGAGCCAAGCTGGTGAGCTAGTCTTCCGGCAGCACGCGACAAACGACGAGATTCCGGCCATGGCCCTGCGATCCTCCCCCGCCCGATACGGTTCCCTCGCCCAAGGTCTGCATTGGCTGACCGCGCTGCTGATCGTCTGCCTGTTCAT
The DNA here is from genome assembly GCA_964620095.1 of uncultured Rhodospirillaceae bacterium. Classification (GTDB taxonomy): domain Bacteria; phylum Pseudomonadota; class Alphaproteobacteria; order Rhodospirillales; family UBA2165; genus JAJDXO01. Next base: position 5,102 of record CAZUGT010000145.1, read on the forward strand.
CGCCGGCAACGTCATGGACGACCTCGCGGCCGGCCAGAAACTCGCCGTCTACCGGGCCCACGCCGCCGGCGGCATCACCGTGCTGGCACTGACCCTCATCCGGCTGATCTGGCGGTTCATGGACCGGGACCGCCCGGAACTGCCGGCCGGCATGTCCGGTCCCGTGCGCTTCGCCGCGCGGGCGGCCCACTGGCTGATCTATCTGTTGATGCTGGCCGTCACCGGCTCGGGGATCGCCACGCTGGTCGCGAGCGGCCTCGGCGAGATTCTGTTCATGGGCGCGGACCGGCCGATCCCCGACCGCATCGGCGTACGGCCCAGGGACGCCCACGAGCTGTTCGCGACGCTTCTGATGTTGCTCTTGATCCTGCACGTCGCCGCCGCCCTCTATCATCACTACTTCCGCAAGGACGACGTGCTGCGCCGGATGATGCCGCGCGGCTCTCGAGGCCGTTGACGGACGGCGCCGGCCCGGCGCCTAGACCCGCCGGGCGGCCCGTTCCGCCGCGAATTTACGGATCAGGCGGCCGAGTTCCTTCCGGCCGACGGCCTGCTCGGCCTCTTCGGGCCTATACCAGGCCCGCTCACGCTGATGGGATTCGGGGTAATCGTCGGCCTGGTGGACGACCTCCATGGGATAGACCCTGACCCGGCAAGTGTCGCCGCCCTTTTCGGCGCGCTTGGTATAGACGTA
>CAZUGT010000146.1:0-5056 GCA_964620095.1 uncultured Rhodospirillaceae bacterium
CAGGGTATCGTCGCCGGTCACCTTGGCCGCCGCCTTGTTGCCGGTGAGGTCACCGTAGGCCCTGAGCGCCTTGGTAACGGCGGTGCGGAAGCCCGCTTCGTGGGTGCCGCCCTGGGGGGTCGGCACGGTGTTGCAGTAGGAATTGAAATATTCGTCCTCGTCGTCGGGCCACGCGACGGCCCATTCGACCCGGCCCGAGCCGCCGTTGAGGTCGGCCTGGCCGGCGAAGGTCCTCTCCGTCACCGTGGCGCGGTTTTCGAGGGTCTGGGCGAGGTAGTCCTCGAGCCCGCCCGGAAAGTGCAGGGTCGCCTTGGCGGGTGTTTCGTCCTTCGCGGCGATCAGGCTTTCATCGCAGGACCAGCGGATCTCGACGCCCCGGAACAAATAGGCCTTGGAGCGCGCCATGCGGTAGAGCAGGGCCGGGCGGAAGTGCGCCCTGGTGCCGAAAATCTTGGGGTCCGGATGGAACGAGACCGTGGTTCCCCGCCGGTTGGAGGCCTTGCCCACCTCCTTGAGTTTGCCCTTGGGCTTGCCGCGGCTGTAGGACTGGCCCCAGACCTTCTTGTCCCGGGCCACCTCGACGGTGAGCTCGTCGGCCAGCGCGTTGACGACGCTCAGGCCCACGCCGTGCAGGCCGCCCGCGGTTTCGTAGGACTTGTCCGAAAACTTGCCGCCCGAGTGGAGGGTGGTGAGGATCACCTCGAGCGCCGACTTGGTCTTGAACTTGGGGTGGGGATCGACGGGGATGCCGCGGCCGTTGTCGCGCACCGTCACCGTCTGGCCGGCGGCCAGCTCGATCTCGATCCGGGTGGCCTCGCCGGCCACCGCCTCGTCCATGGAATTGTCGAGCAGCTCGGCCACAAGGTGATGCAGCGCCCGCTCGTCGGTGCCGCCGATATACATGCCGGGGCGCCGGCGCACGGGCTCCAGGCCTTCCAGGACCTCGATGTCCTTGGCCGAATAGGATTTCGGTTTGCCTCCGGATTTCCGCGAGGTTTTCGCCGTTTGCCTTGTGGTTTGCCTGGCGGTCTTCCCGCCGTTCTGTCCGGCGAACAGGTCGTTCATGGCGCGTCGCCCTTGGGGTTGCCGTTCGGGATCATCCTGAAACTGACGGATTTACTTGATCCTGTAGCCAATCATGGAATTATAACAACATATAGTGTGAGGCAATGTTTTTCCGGGACAAGGAATTTCTCCATGGCCGAAACCCAAGACGGACCCGGCGGCGATTTGACCCAGCTTGTGCGGACCATGCCCGCCGATACCAACCCGTTCGGCGATATTTTCGGCGGCTGGCTGCTGTCCCAGATGGATCTGGCCGGCGGCACCTATGCGGAGAACCGCGCCCGGGGCAGAACCGCCACCGTCGCCATCAAGGAAATGACCTTTCATGAGCCGGTCCTCGTCGGTGATTTGCTGGCCTGCTATTGCTCGACCGAACGGGAAGGGCGGACCTCCGTTACCGTCAAGATCGAGGCCTGGGTGCTGGTCCGTCGAAACCAGCAAACCCGGATCAAGGTGACAGAAGGAATTTTCACCTATGTGGCGATGGGGGATGACCGCAAGTCCCGCCCGCTGCCCCCGAAGGAGTAGCGGGCTGTTTCCCAACCCGGCCGGGCGGACCGGCCGGCGGGCCGCTGCCGCCGGAAGACGAAGCTGGGGTGCCTTGCTCCGGCGGCACTGGGATACAGGCGGGACTTGCGGTCTGCGGTAGTTCACGGGGACCGCCGGGATTGACGCCCGAGGCTGCCGTTCGGCCCGCTGTCCAGGAATTCGAACCTAGAAGATCACCATGAAGACATAGCCAGCCATGACGATGGAGGTCAGGGCGCTTGCGTCCTTCATGAGTTCGATATTGAACATGGTGTTTCCTCTCTTGATTTCTTTGCCTGATGAACTCGGGAGAGGACGTTATCTTAATGAGAACAAAATAGCAACATAAATTTTTTATTCAAGTAAATTCAGCAACTTAAGGAAATTCACCTTACGGGCCGCTCCGGTCCCCGGCCGCGATATTCGTCGATGAACGCGGCGCCGTGCGCCGGGTTCAATCTGTCCATTTTGAGCCGCTTGGTCCAGGCGGTGAACACCAGGCTTTCACCGAGGCCCCGGGAGGGCGTCACCACAAGCCCGTCCCAGGTGCCGCCATAGAACTTGGACCATTCCCGGAGCGTGGCCATGTCCGGCGCCGGCGGCCGGTCGTAGTAGATGACGATGTTGCCGTGTTCGAGGGCATGGACCAGCCGGGTCGGCGGCTGGCCCGCAGTGTAGAAGCCGGGGGAAGTGGGGAAGGGGTCGTGATCCCCCGACGTGGGGAACGGCGTGCCGTAACTCATCCTTTCGCCGGGGCCGAGATGCCGCCGTCCGCGATCGGGGAAGCTCTCCACCCGCTCGAGGACATCCCGGCCGGCCGCCGCCAATTCCTCGAAGGCGTTGCTTTCCTGGACCGTCGACCAGAACCAGACGCCGCCGGCGATCAACAGCACCGCCGCGATGCCGCCGAAGGTGATGAGCGGCCCGCCGCCCGACGACTTGCGCCCGCCGGACCAGTCCACGGTGCCGCTGCCGGCGGCGCGATCGGGAGACGGCGCGCCGGGACCCATCAGCGGCGGCGGCGTGCCGGATTTCCTGGACCGAGTCGGGCCCCTTTTGACCTTTGATTTGCGTTTGCGCGATCTGGGCATGGCAGTGTTTACCCGGTTCCTATCGAGGGTCCTAAAATGCCGTGCGGAAAGGGGGGCGTTAAGCCCCCCTCGGATCACATTGTCGTCACATCGATGTGGAGTCGCGAAGCATCTACGGCCTGGTGACGTTCCACTCCTCGACGACTTCCGTGCCCGCGTTCTTGAACGTCTTGGCGATGGGGCACCACTCCGACAGGCCGTCCTTCATTTCCTGGAGCTGTTCGTCGCTGGCGTCGATGGTGATGTTGACGATGGTCTTGGCATAGACGAATGGCAGCTCGACCACCTGATCCATGGTCAGGCCGCGGCGGTCCAGCCCCACCTCCATTGCGAGATCCAGCGCCGTCACTTCGGTGCCGGCCCGTTTGGCGAGCTTGTGGATGGTCGAGTTGGTGCAGCCCATGAAACCGGAGAGGTAGGTGTGGATCGGCGACATGCCGAGCCCGGTGCCGCGCGGCTCCGGGTGATCCATGACAATCTCCTCCTCTCCCGAAACCACGTCCGTCCGCGCGTTGTTGGGACAGGTGGCGGAGAATTTCATTTTCGCGACTTCGACCGTTTGTCCGTCCGGCATATCAGCCTCCCTTGGCATTGATTCCCCACGAATTCCTCATGGATTTCTCATAGATTTCTCAGGGGCCGAAGGATACCCGCCGGCGGGTACGCCGTTCAATCGGCGGCAACCGGGTGGGTCGCTATGTGATACAGCCGGGCCGGTTCGCGGCAAGTCCAACTGGGGCTTGCATCTTAAACAGGATCGGAACATCATTTTTGGAAATTGGGAAAAACCCGCGAACACCGTAGGGAGTGCGCAGGATGAACGAGATGGCCGGCAAAGCGTCGACCAGTGATATCGCCGATCGGGATACGCCGTTGATCAGGAATTGCTGGTACGTCCTCGATTGGAGCGACGAGGTCGGGCATGAATTGAACAACCGGATGGTTCTCAATCAGAACCTTGTTTACTTCCGCACCCGGGATGGTGAGATCGTGGCGCTGCAAAACCGCTGTGCACACCGGGGTTTCCCGCTGCACCGCAGCACCTTGCACGACGACGACACGATTCAGTGCGGGTATCACGGACTCACCTACGATACGTCCGGCGCTTGCGTGAAGGTCCCTTCGGCGCTCGATATGGATACGAGTTCCATCAGCATTCAGCGCTATCCCGTCGTCGAGCAACCGCCGATGGTGTGGATTTGGACCGGCGACCCCGCTAAAGCCGATCCCGGCCTGCTGCCGGATTATGACTGGGTCAATTCAGACGAATGGGGATATGGCATCGGCTTCTATCACGTCAAGGGAAACTATTTGGCGATCCACGAGAACCTGATGGATATCACCCATTTTCAGTACCTTCACGGTGCCGCCCTCGGAACGCCGAAACATGCGGAATCCAAAATCACGGTCACCGTCGAGGGCAACACGGTCGACAACTACCGGATCAACGAGGGCGAGCCGGTGCCCCAACTTCATCAGCGGGCGACGCGGCTGGGAGATGCGCCGATCATCCGTCACGCGCACTCGACTTTCGTCACACCGGGTTTTCATGACGCGCTGGGAAAATTCGAGGACCCGGCGGGAACCGTCGATGGCCGAACCGAATACCAGCCCCACATCCTCCACTTCATCACCCCCGAGACCCAGTACACGTCGCTTTACTGGTGGATATTCGCCCGCGATTTTACGCCGCAGGATGCGGAACTCGATGCGTTCTACTCGGATGCGACGAGCAAGGTCTTCGAGGAGGACAAGGACGCCATCGAGTGGATCGAGGAGCAGTGGGCGCAGGACGACCGTCCCGGATATCATGAGAAACACGTTCCCTCCGATGAGGGGGCGGTCAAGATGCGCCGTATCGTGACGCGGCTGGCGGCGGCGGAACGCTCGGGCGACGCCTGAACCCGGCGCAGACCTGTCATCCCGGCCATTTCCGCTTCCCGCCGAACGGCCGGAGGCGCCGCAACGATGACCGTCGAATGACGGAGATCAGGCCTTCAGGTGGTGCTGGTGCACGGGGATCAGGCGGCGGTCGGACATTTTGCGCAACACCGGATCGTCCAGCCTGGAGCAGATGTCGTTCAGCTTGAGCAGGAGTTCGCCCATCGCCGATTGGCCGTAGTACCAGTCGGCCACTTCCTTGTCCGTGGCGGGGCCGGGACGGGCCGTGGCCGCTTCGAAGTAATAGGCCTTGATGTCGTCGACGCAGAGCTTGAAGAAGTTGTAGCGCGGGATGTCGGTGCGAAAGGGCGGGGTGTCGGGGTCGAGGGCGAAGGCGGAGAGGTAGTCCACGCACCGCTCGATGCCGATACCGGAGACGCCGGCCATGGTCTTGCCGTTGTTTTCCAGCGCAAGGTCGTACCACGAGCGGA
>CAZUGT010000147.1:0-14902 GCA_964620095.1 uncultured Rhodospirillaceae bacterium
GAAGTAAATCTCCGAGTCGGTGAACATGTTGACGGCGCCTTGGTTTTCCTGTGTCTTGGCGTCGGTGTCGGAAACGCCGCCCGCCCAGATAAAGAAGCCGCCAACGCTGAGCTTGACCTTCTCGGCTGCGAGGGCATCGGCAGCGGCCACTTCCGTCGAGTGGGATTTCCTGTGTTTCATAAAAGTCCGCATCTGGTTGTCCGTTATATGGTGACCGGGCACGTTGTTCTCCTCTGCTCGAGAATGATCGCAAGGCCATTACCCGGTCAGCCGCGGGCAGCAAACAAGGCTTGGTAGGGGGAGAAAAAGCGTCGTTCCGGCTGCCGCCAACTCCAGTCGGGCTACGCCCTTCTTGCGTTGGCACCAACCGGAAATACCCCCTCAACGAGACTGCCACCTTGATTATCGCTCTAGAGACGGTACCGCCCCGGATGCCCGTGCCTGCAGGCAATTTTCTCGCCTCTGCAAGTGCTTCAATGAGGCCGGGGCGGTACCGCCCCGGATGCGGCGCTCGGCACGGGCGGTCCGGCCTCGCTGGTCGTCGCTTCAATGAGGCCGGGGCGGTACCGCCCCGGATGCTCCACCGTACGGCCTGAGCGTTGCCGCTGGTATTTTGGCTTCAATGAGGCCGGGGCGGTACCGCCCCGGATGCCGCGATCGAGGCCGGCATCGAGGCGGCGGAAGCCGTCGCTTCAATGAGGCCGGGGCGGTACCGCCCCGGATGCCGATCGCAACCAGCAATCCATCGCGGCGAAGAGACAGGCTTCAATGAGGCCGGGGCGGTACCGCCCCGGATGCGACCAGTGGGGTGTCCTGATTATCGGCCGTATAGAGGCTTCAATGAGGCCGGGGCGGTACCGCCCCGGATGCCGCCCCCGCTTTGACGATCCCGAACGATATCTACCAGCTTCAATGAGGCCGGGGCGGTACCGCCCCGGATGCTTCCGAGCGTGGTGTCGGTCTCGACGAGGCCAAGTGGGCTTCAATGAGGCCGGGGCGGTACCGCCCCGGATGCTGGGACCATATAACTCATTAGCCGTCAAGGTAAAATGCGGACGATTTCGAGCGGTCAGGAAATTCTCTACCTGGAGGAACGTCTTCGGTCCACTTGGCGACATCATCGGTGCCTTGATGCGTAGGCATATCAACAAGTTGCGCCAATTCGAGCGGTTCCAGACAATCTTGCGCCGCTTCGCTGCTCGAACCGGGTCGGCAAGGCCTGCCGTAGTGGAATGCGAAGCTGGCCATTCCAATTTTTCGGTCCCCCGGTTCGATCACACCACTATACAACGACAGCCTCGCGTTGGATCGCGGAAAAGGTCTTACCGATGCTCATGACGGCGATATCCGTCTTGTCCGCTGGCCCTATGTCGATCACCAGAACATGGTCCTCGCCTGCCTTGATGAGTTCGCGCAGCGTCGTTTCCAATTCGGCGCGGCGGCGGCGCGACAGGCGGCATTGGAACACTGATAGCTGAAGCCATTCCCCGAACCCGTTCATGGTCTTGAAGACCCGCCGCCAGCGTTTCGTATCGGAGATGTCGTAGGTGACAAAATAGGTTCGTTCGTCGCTCATGGCGGGCAACCTCTCATCTGGGAAGATAGTGCGGATAGTCGGGCAGTTCGCCCAGCAGATGGCGGCACAACAGACGGGCCTGGAGCAACAGCAACCGGCGCATGCTGAGCCTGTAGCCGAACAGCGGGTGAGTAGTCTCCTGCGAAAGACGCCGTTCGAACGCGCCGACGAAACGCTTCCGACCCGCAGGTGTCAGGGACGTTCCCGTTGGGGCCGTAATGAAGTCGCCGGGCGAGACCTCGCCGGTGTTCACTGCCGTTAACACGACCGAGTCCGCGATGATCGGGCGGAACGGCTCCATGATGTCGAGAGCCAGTGCAGGCTTCCCGTATCGCGGCGCATGAAAGAAGCCCCGGTAGGGGTCGAGCCCGACCGTGGCGAGCGCGACCGTCAGGTGGCGGGTGAGCATCGCGTAGGCGAGCGACAGCATGGCGTTCACAGGATCGGTCGGCGGGCGCCGGTTTCGGGCATCGAACCGGAACGGCGCCAACCCGACGGATTCGTCCGGCGACCTCCCGGCACCGGGCGGCGTGAGGAGGTCGGAGAACGCCCGGAAGTAGGTGGCCGCCGCATCCCCTTCTAGTCCTAGCAATGCGCTCGCTGAGGGAGCGGCCTTCGTCGACCTGCGGGCGGCGTTGAGCCGGTCGAGAGCGATCTTACGGGCGTCGCGCTCGCCGCGCCAATTTCGGCGCAAAATGGTTCGCTGGTTCACGATCTTGGCCGCCACCAGATCCCGAGCGAAGGCCAGACAATAGTTCGGGTCGAAGCTGCGCCGGTACTGTGCGGTGCGAACCTCGACATTGCGGTGGCCGACCCCGTGGGCGATGCCGCGGAACCAGCCGCCATGGCTGTGAAAGGCCACTGGAATTTCCCGGTCCATCAGGGTGACGAGCGCGGGCGTGGTGATGGTGATATTGCCGAACAGCGCCACGTCAGACACTTCGTTCAGCCGCACCGTGGTGTCTCCCTGATCCTCGTCGGTGATCTTCAGGGTCTCACCTTCCTTGCCGATCCGCGCCCGCTGTGACTGGACAATCAACGGCAGGGCCTCGTCCGCCCCGATGGCGATGGGGCGCGGCGCCAGATCGGAGCCCCCGAGTGTGCGTATCTCGTCGGGCAGGCAGATCGACACGAGCGCGCAGCGCGGGCATTTCGGGCTGTCGCTCAACGGCGGCGGAATGCGGCCGTGGGCGACCGTGAGGCGCAGCCGACTGACTGCCTCACGCGCGGCGAGGCGCAGCTCGTCGTCCACCACGATCCGGACGCGCTCGCGGCTTTCGGCATACCAGATGGCACCTTCCTCGACCCTATAGCCGTGCTCTTCGAGCAGCAGCGCCTGAAGGCAGACCTGGATGCGCTCCGGCTCGTAGGCACCCTGCGCCACATGCGGACGCTTGCCACGCTTATAGTCGATCGGCGTGACCACGCCGTCTTCCGCTTCCGCGATGTCGACCTTGGCAATCACGCCGAGCTTTTCGGAGGATAGAGTGAGCGAGCGGCTCACCACCTTGGTTTCGTTGTCGTCCAGGGCTTCGGGTTCGGGAAGCGGCTCGTTCGGCTGGTCGACCCGGTTGTGAACGCGCCGACCGTCCACCGTATCGCCCGTCTCCGCCCATTCCGCCTGACCCCACATGAGGTAGGCAAGGCGCGGACAGTAGACGAACTCATTGACCATCCTCGCCGGGACCAGCGGATGCTCACCGGTCGCGGACGGAGCGGGAAGATGCAGATCGAGTTGAGTGTGCGCCATCAGAACGGGTCCGGTTTCGGTTGTTCATGGTGCCTTAACGTCCCGGCGTACAAAGACATCGGGTCGAGGACAGCCAGCAACAAACGACATTGTTCGTGCCAGCCTGTCGGTTTCCACGGCCAAATACGGAACACATCGGAGCCCCGGCCGATGGTTGGTTCTTCGTTGACCATTGACTCGTATCTGAGCGCCTATAATAGTCCTGAGTGTAAGTACGATATGTCCTTCCATGCATCAAAATCCAGAGTTTCAGACATTCCTGTGACACGATCTGGCTGCGCCGGTAAACCCAAAGAGCTTCCATTGGAATCAGGAATCCGGACCCAGTTGGCGCCTTTCGCAATGTGCAGCCGGAGGACGGGCCGGTTTCGAACACGGATTTGTTGCAGCCCCGTATCACAATCATTATCCGCGGTTCGCGCAGTTTTTCCGGGTCAGGCATTGGAGGAATGATACGCTCCATTGAGTTTGAAGACGCATTTCACGCGCTGACCGGGCATCGGCCTTTTCCGTGGCAGCGACGGCTGTTTGAGGAGCATTTCTCGAGCGGCACGCTGCCCTCGGCAGTGGACATTCCCACCGGACTTGGCAAGACCGCCGTCATGGCGGTCTGGCTACTCGCGCGGGCTGCGGGCGCGGGCCTGCCCCGGCGTCTCGTCTATGTTGTCGACCGGCGCGCCGTGGTCGATCAGGCGACCGCGTTCGCCGAGACACTGCGTGAAAATCTGAAGAATGACGAAAGGCTCGCGCCAATGCGGTGCGGCCTTGGCCTCGGCGACAGTCCGCTGCCCATCTCCACCCTGCGCGGCCAACATGTCGACAACCGCGAGTGGATGTCCGACCCGGCGGCACCTGCGATTATCGTCGGCACCGTGGACATGATAGGCTCGCGGCTATTGTTCAAGGGCTATGGACTGTCGCGCCGGATGCGGCCTTACGCGGCAGGTCTGCTCGGTTGCGACGTCATGGTGCTGCTGGACGAAGCGCACCTCGTCCGCTCCTTTCAGCGCCTGCTTGTGGCGATCCAGGAAGGGCGCAGCGGTTCCGGCGGTTGCGCGGGCGAACTCGCCGGCCCGGCGGCACAAAACGGAATTCCGCCACCGTTCCGCGTGCTGCCGCTTTCGGCCACGCTGGGGCACGGTCCGGAATACCAACCATTCGGTCTTGAGGCCGACGACGAGGCGGACGGTCCAGTCCGTAAGCGGCTGGAGGCGCACAAGAGCCTGATGGTCGACCAACTGGGGGAAGAATCCGATCTTGCCGAAGTACTGGCCGAGCGGGCTTGGGACGTCATGCAGGCGGCGTATGGATCCAACGTGCAGGCACCTGCCGTTGCGGTCTTCTGCGATTTCCGCAAGGACGCGGAGAAGGTGGCGGACATTCTTCGCAAGCGCGTTGGCGAGGAGATGCTCCGGCACCATGTGATTCTTTTGGTCGGCGGTCGCCGGATGCAGGAGCGGCAGAAGGCTGCCGACGAACTGCAGGAGCACGGTCTTGTCGGCGATGCAGCAGGAACGCGCAGCGAGCCCATTTACCTGGTCGCAACCTCGGCCGGCGAGGTGGGGGTCGATCTCGATGCCGACCACATGGTCTCAGATCTAGTGGCATGGGAGCGCATGGTGCAGCGCCTCGGACGCGTCAATCGCTATGGTGAAGGTAAGGCGCACATACATGTGATCGACCAGGGACCGCCGAACGGGAAGAAAGGAGACGAGCACGCCATCACCCGTCATGAGGCCGTGCGCGCCCTTCTTGACGCTTTGCCCAAGGATTCCGATGGCGGGCGCCATGCCAGCCCTAGCGCTTTGCGGGACGTCGCCGCTAACCCGGCGCGGGTAGTCGAAGCCACGACGCCCATACCCCTCTACCCAGCGCTCACCCGCCCCCTCGTCGATGCCTGGGCGATGACTTCGCTGGACGACCACGCCGGCCGGCCGGAGGTCGCTCCCTGGCTTCGCGGATGGGTGGAAGACGACGAACCACGGACAGGCGTAGTCTGGCGCCGCTACCTGCCACTACGCTTCCGGGCTGACAGCGACGGTCCGGAGAAACCGCCGGATCGGGATGTACGCGCGTTCTTTGCGGCCGCACCACCGCAGGCGACGGAGATACTGGAGACCCGGACTTCGCGCGTGGCGGACTGGGTCAGGAAACGGGCGCAATTGAAACTGCATAACCTGCGGAAGGCGGCGACGGCACCAACCGTCGGAGGCGAAGACGACCGGGGAACCGGCGGGGAAGCGGACAAAGCCCGTATTGATGTTATGCCATTTACACCCGACAGCCCCATCGCGTTTCTAATCGACAGCGCCAACCGGCCGGTGCGCGTCCTGAGTCTCGCGCAACTCGGCGGGATGAAGCCGGAGAAACTTAAGACATATCTTGCAGGCAGGCGTCTAGTGGTGGATGCCCGGCTTGGCGGGTTGAGGGATGGCCTGCTTGATGACCGTAGCAATACGACGGCGCCCATAATCGAGGACAACTGGGGTGATCCCGGCGGAGATCGGGATTCGCAAGCCCGGAACCTCAGGGTGGATGTAGATTCGGACAGCGATCAGGTCGCCGATGGCTGGCAATCGGTGTCGGCCACACCCTATAGAGTGACGGCGGAGGGAGATGCCGTCTCATGGCTGATCGTGAGCAGGCATCGTGATGTGGGTGAGAGCGAGGACGCCAGGGCGGTGGCTCGACGGGCGCAGCGTCTCGACGAGCATCAGCATTGGGCTGGCGAGGAGGCGAAGCGCATAGCCGCCGCACTTGGCCTCACTCACGAAGACACGGCCATGCTGGTGGCGGCTGCCCACCACCATGACGACGGCAAGGCCGCGCCCCGCTGGCAGCGGGCCTTCGGCGCGATGGAGGGAGGTGGTCCCTACGCCAAGACGACCAAGGCTCCGAACCAATCCGTGTTGAACGGGTTCCGGCATGAGTTCAAATCGGTGCTGGATGCAGAGAAGAATGGTCTCGACGCCGTCGACCGCGTCGATGCGCGCTTCGACCTCGCGCTTCACCTGATCGCTGCGCATCACGGTCACGCAAGGCCCGACATTGGCATCGAAGGCCATGACGGCCTGCCGCCGAGCCAGGCGGAAGCAGCCGCCCAAATGATCGCCATGCGCTTCGCGCGCCTTCAGCGTGCCTGGGGTCCTTGGGGTCTCGCCTGGTGGGAGGCGCTGCTACGCGCCGCCGATCAGGCCGCGTCGCGGCGGCTCGAAGAGGATGCTTCGTGATGGCCGGAACGTCGATTCCCGTCGATCTCACCAACCCCGGCCAAGTGTTCGCCTGCTTGGGCTTCCTGGAAGCTGCCGACATCCTGCTGGGCGAGGCCCGCGGTTGTTTCGATTGGCGGAACCCCGCCGATTTGCGCTTTCGGCTCGCCACGCGCGGCGACGACGATCCGGTCGTGCGCGTCCTGCGCTTTCTCGACGAGGCCACTGTCACGTCCGTTGCGCCAGCGAATTCTGCGAATAGCACAGAGGGAATGTGGCAGATTGCAACGCGAATCGATGAGTCCGGCGCATTCCCCTATCCTGACCCAAGCACGCCACCCACTTTGCCCGCTTGTTTGAGAGACGATGCCGGACACAGCGTGGTTGTCGACTATTGGGGAGACAGCACTCGCCGAGACAACCTCAAATTCTGGGCCGGCATGCGAGGCAAGCCCGGTGCGAAACTGGCCGAAGAAGCGCTCGACTTGATTCGCGGCCGGGCGGTCGGCCATGCCCGCGATCCGTTTTCACTAAGCGCCGAACAGAGCAGCAGTTTCCGTTTCGATTGGCGGCGCGACTATGTGCCGATTGATGCCGGGTTCTCGCCCAACACTCATCGCAACGTGGTGATGAGGGGGTACCCGATCGTCGAGTTGCTGGCCGCCATCGGCCTGACCAACGCCCGGCCGGTGCGGCGTCAGAGGCTGGAGTACAGCTATGGCGTCGCCGGCATAGCGGGTGACGAGCTATATGACCCGATCTTTCTGCGCGCGGCTCTCGGCGCTGAGAAACCGCCATTCCCTGGGATGCCGTTCCGCCTGTTTGCAATGCGGCTGGATTGGCCTGGGCAGGAGGGCCAAGCCCGCTGTATAACCGACGTCACCGAGGAGACCCCGCTATCATGACTGAATTCGATACCGCTTTTGCCGAGCGCTGTGCAAACGACCGCGCCGGACCCGTGGCTCTGACGCTGCGGCAGACCTTGTTGCCCGTGGAGGGTGGCGATTCCGTGATCTTCCCGCCGACCTATGCGGGCATCGGCTACAATATCGATACGCTCTCCGACGGGACAAGGGTCGCGACCGTCGATAGTGTGGGTTCACAGGCGAACCGCATGGAGCCGATTTTCGAGGAGGAGCCCTACGCTGGCCTCGTGCCGCAGGTGACCATCACCTACGGCAATGACAGGTCGATATCCATTCTCCGGGTCGGTCACCGTCTGGGCGACGCGCTCGTGCGGTCCACGGCGCTCGCCGACGAGGCTAATGCCGCCTTCACCACGTTTCTTGGCACGGCCGACGCGGCGCCGATCGCCCGGCTGGCTCCGACCTCGCTCGTATTCGGCGTCTGGGATTCGCGGGATACCCAAGCCAAACTGCCGCGCATCGTGCAATCGGTCATCCGCGCCTGGGATGTGGACGAACTCAAGCGGTCCGCACAGTATAAACCGCCGATCAATTACGCAGAACTTGGCACGTTCTCCGAATCCGAACAGAAAAAACAAGAAGGAAACACCAAGGGTCCGCTCGCGCAGCGCGGTTTCGTGCATGTTCCAGCGCCAGAGGCACATGGCGGGATCGTGGTTCATGGCGATATCCGCCGCACCGTGACCGTCAATCTGGTGGCGCTCCGCCGCCTGGGCGGCGACGATGCGCCGACACTGTGCCGGTATGTGTTGGGGCTTGCGCTAGTCGCGGCGACCGCTCCCCTCGACGGATTTCTGCGCCAGGGCTGTCTTCTGACCCCAGATCCCGATATCGAGGCCGAGTGGACAGTCGTTGCCCGCGACGGTGCACGGGAAACCGTCGCACTGGATGCGGACGCCGCTCTTGCCTTTGCGCGGGAAGCGTCGGCGGATTTCGGCGTGGGTAATAGCCGTACCGTCCCGTTCGAAAAGGACAAGGCCAAGGCCGACGCCACGAAGAAGGGCTGATTCATGGAGCGTGCGCTACTCGTCATCGTGAGGTTTCATGAAGGCCGCTATCACGGTGCTGGTGGCTGGCCGCCCGCACCGGCGCGGCTGTTCCAGGCACTGATGGCAGGCGTGGCCCAGGGCGGGACGGTGTTGGACGGAGCCCGGGATTCGCTGGGCTGGCTGGAGCGGTTACCGCCCCCAACTGTCACAGCCCCACGTGGTACGCCTGGGCAGCGCTACACCGGCTTTGTACCCAACAACGATCTCGACGCCGCGCTGTCCCGGAAAAACGCATCCGACATTTCAGATGCGGTGGCAAGCGTCCGCGTGGGCAAGACCATCCATCCCATTTTGTTCGACGCCGCCGACCCGCTCCTCTACTGCTGGTCCTTCAGCGGCGACGATACGCAGGCAACAGCATTGTGCGAACTGGCGGAACATCTCTACCAGTTCGGCCGGGGCATCGACATGGCCTGGGCCAATGCAACCGTACTCGACGCGGATGAGGCGCGACAGCGAATCTCCGAACACGGCGGCATCCTCTACCAACCCTCGCCAGGTGCCTGCGCGGGCAGCACTCTGCTCTGCCCACAGCCGGGAACAGGAAAGAGCCTCGCAGCCCGCTTCGAGGGAACACGCACCCGCTTTCGCCGTGGCGACAGCAACCGAACGCCGGTTCGCATCTTTGCCCAGCCGGCCAAGCCGCTTCTTGCGAGTGTCTCCTACAATGCTCCGCCCAGGCGACTGGTCTTTGCGCTGCACGGGGCCGAAGCCCGCGGCAGCTTCGCCCCGCGGCGGCTCAGCGAAGCGGCGGCGCTCGTTGCTGCGGTACGCGACCAAGCAGCAGGGCGGCTGTGCGAGACGATGCCGTCTCGAGCGGACGACATCGAACGCTATCTGGTCGGCCGCGGTGCGACGGACGCGGACAAGGCCGCGCGGGTGAGGATCGTGCCGCTGCCGTCGATTGGCCGTCCCCATGCCGACATGACGATCCGGCGCTTGGCAGTCTATGTGCCGCAAACCTGTCCGCTTCGAGCGGATGATGTTGTCTGGGCCTTTGCGCAGACCGCCTGGACCGACGCTGACGGTGTGATTCTCGCCGAGTTGCAGCCTGTGGACGGTGATGCCATGGCGGAGCGCTACGAGCACGGCGGACGACGGTGGCGCAGCGTGACCCCGCTTGCACTTTCGACCGCACGGCGGCGACGCATCGACCCCGGGCGTAGACGGGATGAGGCCAAGGATGGCGCCGAGCGGGCGCGTGAAGAGGCCCGCGCCGTTCACGCCGTGCGCCAGGCCCTGCGCCATGCGGAGATCGGCCTATCGCCGACCTCGGTGCACGTGCAGCGTGAGCCGTTCGACGGTCACGGTGAACGGGCCGAGGCCTTCGCTACGGGCACGCGCTTTGCCAAGGAATCACTGTGGCACGCTTCGCTGACCTTCGCCGCGCCGCTTGACGGGCCGCTATTGCTGGGCGACGGGCGCTATCTCGGCCTCGGGCTCATGCGTCCGGTCGACCCGATGCCGGGCGTGCTACAGTTCACGATCAGGGCGGGCCTTACCGGAGATGCGAACCTGGCCCTTGTCGCCCGCGCCGCGCGGCGCGCCATGTTGGCTCGGATGCAAGCCGTCCTGCCCCGCGGCCAATCCGTTCCGCGCTACGTGAGCGGCCACGAGGACGACGGCCGTCCCGCACGCAGCAGCGTCCACCACCATGTCGCGGTCGTGCCCGACCTGTCGAGACGCCGCCTTCTCTTTGTCGCGCCAAGTCTCCTACAGCGCAGCGGTTTGGAGTGGCGGGAGATAGCCGGCGACCACGCCCGGCTCGAACGTGCGCTCGAAGGCATGAACGTGCTGCGCGCTGGCCGGGCCGGATGTCTGACGCTCGCGCCCGCGGCGCTGGAGGCTGACGGTGATCCCTTGTTCGCGCCCTCGCGGATCTGGGAGAGCAATTCCGACTATCGAGTAACCCGGCATCACCGCCGATTGACGGACCAAGAAGCGCTGACGGTGGATGTCGTGGCCGAGTTAGCTCGCATCGGCTGGCCTCTGCCCCGTGACATAGAGGTCCTTGCGGCGCAACGTGGGCAACGCGGCGGTTTGTCGGGCCGGCTACGACTTACTTTCGCTACAGCGCAAGTAGGGCCGCTCTTGATCGGCAGCACCCTGCACAAGGGTGGAGGGTTGTTCGCCAACGCCATTTGAAATCTCTTCCTCCATTGCTACCCGCCGCCCTGGAGATTGTGGCGGTTCACTCATCCCCTTGATGCGATAGCCAGCTGGCCCACCAGGGTGTGAATCTCATGTTCGATTAACCTCCGATCGTGCCGATTCACGAAGCAGGCGGCAAAGCGATCAATCAGGCCGACCGCTCGGTCGGTGGTTCCCAGCTACAGCGCGCTGGCGGCCGAAGTCATCACCCCGCCATCGAAGGCGGCGACCACGGCACGACTCTCGACAGGTGCAAAACCGAACAAATCCGGGGTGCAGTGTGTAGGCATCGGGGAATTCCTCCGTTTCGGGCTAAGTCTTTGTCGCAAAAAGAATTACCCCAGATTCGGAGCCCCGATGTACCAATAGTTTGAGAAATGCGGCCTAATTGTGTTGGCCGTGTTTCATCGCCTTGCCGACGGCCTGGGATGCTTTGACCGGCATGCCGCCGACCATGATGTCCCGATGATCGTTGGTGTTGAGGGTCACCCGCACCTCGGCGCCGTTTTCGGACAGTTTGTCGATGTGGAACCAGGAACCATAGACCCGGTCGATCTTCTTGTCGTCCACATAGAGATGGGCATGTCCCTCGCCGGCGACGTGGACGCTGCTGGCATTCTCGGGTGCGAACCGGAAATTGACGGTCTTGATATGCACGTTCCAGCCCGCAACCGCATCCTTGGTAACGGTCATCTCGACCGAGGGCGCCGCCGGCCCGGGCTCGACCTCAAGGGCATTTTCCTTGCCATGACCATGATCATGGCCGTGACTGTGCCCATGGCCGTGGCCGCCGTGACCATGACCTTGGGCGAAGGCCGTCGGTGACGCGCCCAACGGGGAAATCACCGCCAGGGCGCCCAATGTCCGCTTGAATTTCGTCACCAATTCCTCTGCTCGTATCCGCTTTTGTGATCGTGACCGTGGTCGTGGCTCTAATGATCACCCATGGCGCTCGCCGACGCAGAATCTGCACTTGAGTTCGATTTCAAACGATTCCCAATAGATTCCCGTTGACACCAAGGGCAATGCTACAAGAACGAAAATGCCGTTGAAAAAACATTCAATCCTTTCAAAGCGGTCTGCACCCATTAGAGCATTCCCACTCTAACCAGATTCGGTCTTCCCATGCTTCATGATCAGTGATTCTCTGTCGCTGAGGCAGATATTGAGGTCAGAGATGGGCAAACCACATCCGACGGAACTTCGCGAAAGGGTCGTCGCCTTCGTGGAAGAGGGCAACACGCATCGTTCTGCGGCCGCGCATTTCCGCGTTTCGATCAAGTTCGTCAACGACATGGCCAAGCTGAAGCGGGAGACCGGTTCGCTTGTCCCCAAGCCCCAAGCCCCAAGGCAATGGCGGGTGGAGCAAGCTGGGTCCTTACGATGACTGGGCGCGGCGGCGCCTGGTCGAGCAGAGCGATCTGACGCAGGAAGGTCTTGCGCGGGCGCTCCTGGCCGAGCACGGGTTGTGCGTGGCCGTCTCATCAATCGGCTACTGGCTGCATCGGCTGGGGCTCAGCCATAAAAAAACACTGCGCGCTGCTGAACAGGGCCGCCCGGAAGTGGCACGTGAGCGCGCCCTATGGATCAGCCGTCGACAGCCCTTCATGCGTGATTTCCTGCACCGGCTGGCCTTCATCGACGAGACATCCCTGAAGACCAACATGATCAAGACGACCGGCTGGGCGCCGCGCGGGGAACGCCTGATCGACCACGCGCCTCATGGCCATTGGAACACACAAACATTTATCGCCGCGCTGCGCCACGACCGGCTTGACGCGCCCTGGATCCTCAAGGGCGCCATGGATCGTATGATGTTCGACCTCTACATTGAGACGCAGCTTGCACCCACGCTGCACAAGGGCGATGTCGTCATTCTTGACAATCTGCCCGCCCACAAATCCCCAAAGTCCCAAGCATTGCCGAAAGGACAGGGGAACTGGTTCCTGTTCCTGCCGAGGTATAGCCCGGATTTGAACCCCATCGAGATGGCTTTTGCCAAACTCAAGGCACTGATCCGAAAGGCCGCTGCCTGAACCTATGACGACCTTTGGCAGGCCGTGGGCCACGTCTGCGATCTCTTTACCAACGAAGAATGCTTCAATTTTTTCAAGGCAGCAGGATAGGAACCCGGTTAAATTGGAAACGCTCTGGAAATACAAAGAGGGCACAGATCGAGGAATCGCATCGCGGCAATGTCCGCCCTCTGCCTCATTCTCCTGTTCTCGGCATTCGGGGAGATTGGGTCGGCCCGTGCAGCACCCGAATCCCTGGCGCGCCTGTGGAGGGCGACGAGAGGAGGATCGGAGAGGTCTGGAGCGACATCCAGGATGTACCGGGAAAGATCGTAAGGGACACGTTTCCGATCCTGGGTCTGGTCGAGCGCGCGTCCGCCGCCCTGGAAAGACTTGGGGCGGCCAAGGCAAGGGTCAAACGGCTAGTCGGCAGGGCTGGCGAGATTGCATCCCTCGCTTCGCTCGCGGTTTCTCGGAAGGAGCGGCCTTTCTACGATTGGGCGGCCTGAACTTCAACCGGAATACACCTAAACCCAGCCGCCAGACTGTCCAACGAACCGAGGCCACCTCAGGTCATCACTATCCACGTCACGAACAATGACGTGCTCCCCGCCTTCGAGGCGCATGAAGCACGCATCAGTACCGTGCTCTTCGACAACGGCAGAGAGTATTGCGGCAGGCCCGACTGCCACCCCTTCAAGCTGTTTCTACAACTCGAGGAGATCGAACACAGGACGACCAAGGTTCGGCGACCGCAATCTCAGAGCCCTCACCCACGAGGATTTCGTCCGCATCCTCACCGAACCGGAAGCCAGCCTGATCAGGCAGTACACCGCCTTGATGAACACCGAGGACGTCACCTTGGAGTTCACCGGCGAAGCCATCGAGGAAATCGCCCGGCTGTCGGCGGACATCAATTCCGGCGTCGAGAACATCGGCGCCCGGCGGCTGCACACGGTGATGGAGCGCCTGCTGGAAGAGATCAGCTTCACCGCCACCGACCGCGGCGGCGAGACCATCGTCATCGACGCAGACATGGTCCGCGAGCGGGTCGGCGAGCTCCTCAAGAACGCCGACCTGACGAAGTTTATTCTTTAGGTTCGGGACTCATAACCGGAAGATGACGATTGCGGCGAGGGCGTCGCGGACCCGGCGGCCTTCAACCGCGTCACATCTCCGTCGATAAGCCGTTCATGGGTCCTGGGCGGTAACGTCAAGAATCATGTGTCACCGAGACCGGGGTACTGATTCCCTGAGACTTGTTTTCGTGAATGAAGACTGCGTAGAGGATGCGGTCCATTGAGGTTTTGTCCTGGAAGGTTCCCATGGGCCGGGTTCGTCTGCGGACCTCCCGGAACCGTCGTTCAATGGCATTGGTGGTCCTGACCCGCTTTCGCTCTTCAAGGGTTCTGTAGCGGTAGCAGGTGAGCAGATCGTCGAGATCGTTGCGCAGGCAGTCGACAGCCTTGGGGTAGGTGCCCTGCCAGCGATCGGCGAAGCGCCGCGCGGCGCTCTGGGCCTTGCGTCGATTGGGTGCATTCATGACGGCGTGGACGTCGGCCTTGACGGCCTCCTGGTCGGCCTCGCGGACCCTGTTGAGGATGTTGCGCATCTTGTGCGCCCAGCACCTCTGGACGGGGATGCCATGATAGACGATCGGCAAGGCGGCGAGCAGGCCCCGGCCGCCATCGACGCAGATCATCTCGAGGCCCTCGCCGGTGAGGCCGCGGCGGTGCAGCGCGGTGAGGAAGCGTTCCCATTCGGCGGCGCTCTCGCTGACGGCGAGTTGGAAGTCGATAACCTCCTTCTTGCCGTCGTGGCGGATCCCCAACGCCACCAGGACCGGCCTCCTGAGCGCGCCGGCGCCGGTCTTGCGGGCCAGCACCACCCCGTCGAGCATCAACGCCTTGTAGGCGTTCTTCAGCGGCCGGCGGTGGAATGCGTCGACCGACAGATCGAGGGTCTTGGCGACCCGGCTCACCGTCGCCGCCGAGACCGGGCGGCCGAGCAGGGCAAGCAAGACCTCGCCCACCTTGCGGGTCGAGAGCCCCAGCACGAAGCCGGCCAGGATGGCGCGGTCGATCTCCGGCGCACGCCTTGCGTAGCTCTTCAGAACCTCGGTCGGGCAGAAGTGACGGGTGCGCGGCACGTTGAGCTCGATGTCGCCGAGCTCGCTCAGTCCGGTCAATCCGCAGGAATGACCTTTGACAGCGCCGGTAGGTGCCG
>CAZUGT010000148.1:0-30679 GCA_964620095.1 uncultured Rhodospirillaceae bacterium
TTCCCGCTGGAGGATATCGCCGCCGCCCACGAAATGGTCGAGGCCGCGAAGCACATGGGCAACGTCATCCTGGAGATAGATTGAACCGGGCATGATCCGTTTCCCGGTAGGCGGCGCCTGCCATTGCCGCTACCATCAAACTACGGCGCGCCGCCGTGAGACACCTCGGGGGAATGAATATTGGAACTGATGTTCGACATGGCGGTGAAAGCCGCCGTCGCGCTGAGCGATCCGCTGCGCTTGGGCTTTCTGGCTCTCGGCGTCTTCATCGGGTTGATCCTCGGCGTGATCCCCGGACTGGGCGGTCTGGTCGGCCTGTCCCTGCTGCTGCCCTTCACCTTCTCCATGGACCCGTTCACGGCGCTGGCGTTCCTGATGGGTCTGTCCGCGGTGTCGGCGACATCGGATACCATTCCGGCCGTCTTGTTCGGCGTACCGGGCACCGTCGCTTCGGCGGCCACCATCCTTGACGGATTTCCCATGGCGCGGCGAGGCGAGGCGGGCCGGGCCTTCGGCGCCGCGTTTACCGCCTCGGTGATCGGCGGGCTGTTCGGCGCGGTCCTGCTGGGTGTCAGCCTGCCCATCTTGCGCCCGGTGATGCTGGCCATCGCCTCGCCGGAATTGCTGGCCATCTGTATCTTCGGCCTGTCGCTCGCCGCGGTGCTGGCCGGCGGCTCGCCGATGAAAGGCCTGATCGCCGTGTGCCTCGGCCTGATTTTCGCCGGCACCGGCGAAGATCCCGGCGGCACGCTGCGCTGGACCTTCGATACCCTCTATCTCTATGACGGCTTCCGGATCGTGCCCATCGCGCTTGGCCTGTTCGCCATCCCGGAGATCGCCGACATGGTGATTCAGCGGTCCGCCATCCAGGTCGACAGCAAGGCCAAGATCACCCGCCGCGACCAGTGGCTGGGCGTCAAGGACGCGATCCGGCACTGGTTCCTCGTCCTCAGGTGCTCGTCCATCGGCGCCGGACTCGGCGCGGTGCCCGGCATCGGCGCGCCGATCCTCGACTGGGTGGCTTACGGCCACGCGGCGCGGACGGAGAAAGGCGCCCAGGAAACCTTCGGCACCGGCGACGTCCGGGGCGTTATCGCGTCGGAAAGCTCGAACAACGCCAAGGAAGGCGGCTCCCTGGTGCCGACCATCGCCTTCGGCGTGCCGGGCACCGCTTCCATGGCGCTGATCCTGGGTGCGTTCATCATCCATGGCCTGGTCCCGGGCCCGGACATGCTGTCCAAGAACCTCGACGTCACCTACACCCTGGTGTGGAGCATCGCGCTCGCCAACATCATCGGCGCCGGGGTCTGCTTCCTGTTCGCCAACCAGTTCGCCAAGGTGGCGGTGATCCGCATCGGCATTCTGGCCCCGGTGGTCCTGGCGATAATTTTCCTCGGCGCTTTTCAGGGCAAGAACGCCTGGGGCGACATCTATACGCTTCTCGGCTTCGGCCTTCTGGGCTTCGCCATGAAGCGGCTCAAATGGCCGCGCCCGCCGCTGCTGCTCGGTTTCGTGCTCGGCGGTTTGATCGAGAGTTATCTCTTCATCTCGGCCAACGTCTATTCCTGGGCGTGGATGTGGCGCCCGGTGACCTTGGTCATCCTGCTGATCACCCTCTACGGATTGTTGCGCCCGCTGATCAACTATTACCTCACCAAGCGAAGACGGGACGGGCCCCGCGTGCCGTTCAGCTTCCAGCTTCAGACGGACAAGCTGGACACCAATGCGATCCTCGGCCTGATCGCGTTGGCCATCTTCGGCGGCGCCATCTGGGCCTCCCAGGACTGGGAGTTCCGTTCCTTCCTGTTCCCCCGCGCCATCGGCACCGTCGGTATCGCCTTCACCCTGATCATGCTGACCTTCCACCTGTTCCTCAGCCCCCGATACATTCAGGCGTTGAAAGGCATCAGCCCGCAGGACCGGGTTCAGGCCGAGCGAGCCGCGCAGACGGGGGGCGGCGCTGGCGGCGGCTCCGGTGGCGGCGAAGCCGAGGACCTGGCCGGCGGCCGACATCTGGATCTGGTGACCGACTTCGGCGATCTGGACAGGGGAACCATCCGGGTCCGGGCGGTGGCCTATTTCCTCTGGTGCTTCGGCTATTTCGCCCTTGCCGCGGTCATCGGCCTGATGCCGGCAATGTTGGTGTTCATGATTGCCTATATCCGCCTGGTCGGCCGGGAGAGTTGGCAATTGACCTTGGGCGTCTCCGCCGGCACGTGGCTCGTCGCCTATGGCCTGTTTCACCAGGTCTTGCACGTGCCCTGGCCGCAGACCGCAATCGGCAACCTGTGGCCCGTTTTGCGCACCAATCCCATGTTCAATTTCTTCTAGGTTCGATTCCGCTTGGATAAGTTCGACCGCGTGCCTACGATCAATAATCGTAATCCGATTAAAAAATACAGTCTGGAGAGACATTAGATGAAGTATCCGACCACACTTGGCCTAGCGGCTGCGGTACTCATGACGTTCGGCGTCACGGTTCAACCCGCGTCCGCACAAGGCTTCTACGCCGGCAAGCAGATCACCCTGGTGGTCGGCGCGTCCAACCGCGGCACCTACGCCGCATATTCCCGCCTGCTCGCCAATCACATGGGCAAGCATATTCCGGGTAACCCGAAGATCGTCCTGCAAATCAAGGGCGGATCGTCGGGCGGCATGGTCGCGGCCAATTTCATCCACAACGCGGTGCCGAAAGACGGCACGGTGATGGGCATAACCCAGCAATCGATCCCGGTCAGCCAGTTCCTGCGTCCGGGTGCGGGCCGATATGACGCCACCAAGTGGGGCTGGATCGGCAACGTCTCTCCGATCGTCAACATGGTGGCGCTGTGGCACACGGCGGGCGCCAAGAGCATAGGAGAAGCCAAGGGCAGGGAAATCAAGATCGGCGCGACGGGAAAGTCCTCGCCGACCTTCATCTATCCGAGCCTGCTGAACGCCTATGCCGGCACCAAATTCAAGATGATCACCGGCTATAACGGCATCGGCGGCCTCAATAAGGCGATGGAGCAGAAAGAAACCGAGGGCCGCGGCGCCTCATGGCTCAGCGTCCTGACCCGTTCGCCTCAATATATCTCGGAGAACAAGCTGTTCCCGATCGTCCAGGACGGCCTGAAGCGGGACCCGGCGCTGCCCAACACGCCGACCTTCCTCGAAATCGCCAAGGACGATACCCAGAAGGGCATTTTCGAAGTGATCGCTATCGGCTCGACCTTCGGGCGGTCCTACTTCGTGCCGGACGGGGTTCCTGCCGAACGCCTGGCGTTGCTGCGCCGCGCCTTCCAGGCGACCATGAAGGACGAAGCCTTCCTCGCCGACATGAAAAAGGCCAAGCTGCCGGTCAACCCGATGACCGGTGAAGAGCTTGAAGGTCTGATCAAGCGGGTGCTGGCGGTGCCGAAGCCGATTTACACGGCCGCTGCCAAGGCCATGGGCTTCGCCAAGTAGGCCGAATGAGGACCTGAGCATTGAGGGGGCGGCTCTCAGGGGCCGCCCTTTCCTTTTGGCTCAAACCGGATTCGTGATCCGGGTAACGGAACGAACGTCCCAGGGGGACCTGATCCAAGCCGGGACCGGCGCGCGCAGGCACGTACCGACCGCCAATTGGCGGGTATCCGGGCTGCAGGCAAGCAGTGTGCGGCTTCCCGGCGGATAGCCTGGGCGTAGGCAGGGTTTGCCGCATAAGGTTGCGCGTTTTCAACGTCTTATGGCCTCTCGAATGACTTTTGATCCGGCCTGTTCTATACTGAGCGGGTCATGGCAGAGGACACCATTCTTTCGGACGGGGCCTCCGCTTCGGTCTCGTACCGGGTCCGCACCATAGGCCTCGAGGACCTGCGCCAGTCGGTCATCAAGGGCCTCGAAGACTTCAACGCGCGCCCCACTCACGCCATTTTCATCATCTTTCTCATCCCGCTGATCATGCTCATAGCCTTTTGGGTGGGTACCGACCAGCGGCTGCTCCCGCTGGTGTTTCCGATCCTCACCGGATTTGCGCTCCTCGGACCGTTCCTGGCTTTGGGGCTCTACGAATTGAGCCGCCAGCGGGAGATGGACCGGAACATCACCTTTCGTCAGGCGTTCAACATCTTTCGCCACAAGGCGGTGGGTTCGCTGATTGTCCTGGGGGTGATCCTGACGATTTTGTTCGGCTTCTGGCTTTCGGTGGCGATGACCATTTACCAGGCAACCCTCGGCTTTCCGGCGCCGCCGAGCTTCGGTGAGTTCGCAGCCGAGATTCTGACCACCGGTCCGGGCTGGGTGCTGATCGTGTTCGGCAACGGCGTCGGCCTTCTGTTCGCGATGATCGCGCTGGCCATCAGCGTGGTGTCGTTTCCGCTGATCATCGACCGCCACGTGACGGCCGGCACGGCGATCATGGTTTCGGTCGACGTGGTGGTTCACAACCCGGTGGTCATGGCGGTCTGGGGGCTTGTCGTCGCGATGGCGCTGTTGCTCGGCACCCTGCCGGCGCTCGCCGGGCTGGTGATCGTGTTCCCGGTCCTCGGCCACGCCACCTGGCATCTCTATCGGCGCGTCGTCGAATAGCAGAACGGCCCCGCCGGTCGCCCGGCGAGGCCGCTCCTAATCAGAAATCCTCTGTCATCTCCGAAGAGATCCCTGGGGAACTCTGATTGGACCCTTCCGCTTCCGCTTCACTCGCGATCCACAGCCGCTTCTTGATCCATCTTCAGGTTAGCGCGGTGTCGATTTGGCGAACAACCCCTTTTCTGTCCACACCCCTGTGGAACCTGGGGAGAAGTGTATTTTTTTCGGCCAATTTCCGGTGGATAACCATTTTGCGCTGCACCAGGGCGATTTAGACCTCCGATTCCGCGCCGGATCGGAGCCCCCGGCGATAGAGTTTGCCGGTCGGTCCCGTCGGCAGGTCCGTGCGTATATGGATGACCTTGGGCAACAGGTGCCGGGGCAGACGTCCGTCCGCTTCGATCTCCCGGAGAAGTGTTTCCTCGCCGCAATCCGCCTCCAGGACCACATGCGCCTCTATGCGCTCCCCCCATTGCGGGTCGGGCTCGCCGACGACGCCGGCGAGGCGGACCAGCGGGTGGCGCATCAACGCCGCCTCGATTTCCTCCGCGCCGACCTTTACCCCGCCGGTATTGATCTGGTTGTCCAGCCGGGCCCGGACGGTGAGCACGCCGGCATCGTCGACGACGCCCAGGTCGCCGCTCCGCCACCAGCCGCCGGCGAACTTCGCTTGCGTCAGCGCCGGATCATCGAGATAGCCCGCCGCCAGCGAGCCGCCCCGGATGCAAATCTCTCCCGGCTCCCCCGGCGGCAGCTCCGGGTCCGCGCCGCCGTCCGGGGAACCGATGCGAAGCGCCGCCCCCGGCACCGGCCGGCCGGCCGCCGATGGCGTCTCCGCCAAGATATCCATGCCGGCGGCCACCCCCGCGCCGTTGCCGCCCTCCGACGCGAGATAGGCGGTCATCACGTTGGGGCAGATATTGCGGGCCAGTTCCTCGACCAGGGACGCGGAGCCGGGCTCGCCGGAATAAAACGCCGTTCGCAGCGGCGACAGATCGAACTCCTCCGGGTTCCCGGCGAGCACCATCCGCCAGGCGGTGGGCACCAGGGCCGCGACGGTGATCTTCTCCTCGGCCAGCGCGCCCAGGAACCGGCGGGGCTCGAACCGGCCGTCGAAATAGAGCCTCCCCCGCATCCGAACGAACGGCAGCACCGTGTGAATCCACGCCGCGAAGGACGGCGCCATGACGACGATGGCGCTGTCGCCGGGAGACGAGACGCCATAGATGTGTTGTCCCTGGTCCGCGGTGACCGCGAGCGTCCGCTGGGTGTGCATCACGCATTTGGGCGCCCCGGTGGTGCCGGACGACAGCAGGACCAACGCCGGATCGTCCGGCGACCGGCCGGGCAAGCCGGACGGCGGCCCCTCATACATGGAACCCTCGTCGAGACGGATCGGCGCGCGGTCCGCGGCGATTTGTCCGGCGAGTTCCCGGTGAGCGCCGTCGAACAGGACCGCCTTGGCCTCGATGAACCCGGCCGTGCGCCGGAGCCGTTCGGGCGTATCCCGGACATGGAAGCAACAGGGCACGATCCCGGCCCGGAGACAGCCGAAGAAGGCCACGGCCTGACGCACCGAACTGCCGGCGAGAAATGCCACCCGGTCCCCCGGCGCCAGCCCGCGCGCTAGCAGCGCATTGGCGAACGACGAACTCTCCCGCCCCGCTTCGCCGCCGGAAAGCCGTTCCAGCGGATCGGCGAGAAATTCGCCGGCTCCCTTGCCGCGGCAGGCCTCGGCAATCACATGAGCTATGGTATTCGGCGAGGTCACGGCGCCGCGCCGCCTACAGGTCCCGGGAAATGATGTACTTCATCACCTCGTTGGTCCCGGCGTAGATCCGGTGCACCCGGGCGTCCGCCCAGGCCCTCGCGATGGGGAACTCCCACATGTAGCCATAGCCGCCGTGGAGCTGCAGGCAATCATCCAGCACCCGGTCGGCCAATTCGGTGGTGACCAGCTTGGCCTTGGCCGCCAATTGCGGGCTCACCCGCCGGGCCACGTGGCCCTCGATGCATTTGTCGACGAACGGCCGGGCGGCCTCCACCTCGGCAATCATCTCGGCCAGCTTGAACTGGGTGTTCTGGAAGTCGAACACGGTCTGGCCGAAAGCCTTGCGCTCCTTGGTGTAGGCGAGGGTCCGGTCTATGGCGGCCTCGGCGAGCACCATGGAACGGACCGCGACCACCAGACGCTCCCGGACCAGCCCATCCATGAGAATACGCCAACCGTCGTTTTCGCCGCCCAATCGCGCATCCGCCGGCACCTTCACGCGGTCGAAAAACAACTCGGCGGTATCCTGGGCCTTGTTGCCGATCTTTTTCAGGTTGCGGCCGCGGGACACCCCGTCGCCGTCGAGGTCGACCCAGAACAGGGACACCCCCTTGGCGCCCAGCGACGGATCGGTCTTGGCCGCCAGCAGGATGCGGTTGGCGATGTGGCCGTTGGTGATGAAGGTCTTGGCGCCGTCGATGACATAGCCGTTGCCGCCGGGCTTGGCGGTCGTCTTGAGCTCCTTCAAATCGCTGCCGCCGCCCGGCTCGGTCAGGCCGATGGCCGAAATGAATTCGCCCGACGCCATCCTGGGCAGCCAGTTCCGCTTCTGCGCTTCGGTGCCGTGATCGATCAAAAAGGGCGCGATGATGTAGGCGTGCATATCCCACGCAGGCGCGGCCACCGAATAACGGCCCAATTCCTCGATGACGATCGCGTCATAGAGGAAATCGCCGCCCATGCCGCCGTAAGCCTCGGGGATCGACGTGCCGAGCAGTCCCAGATCGCCGGCCCGGCGCCAGATTTCCGGCGGCGTCCGCCCCGCCTCTTCCCACGAGGCGTAATCGGGCAGCACCTCTTCCTCGAGGAAGCGCGCCACGCTGGACCGGAAAATTTCGTGCTCTTCGGCGTAGAGGGTGCGGGGAATCTCGAAGTTCATTTGCGGGTCCGACCACTGGCCATTTTGGCCGCGTTCAGGGTATCGGCGAAAGCCTGCGACTTCAACAAGTGCACCCTTCGGTGTCCCAAGGGTAAACCACTGGACGCTCGGGCATATTCCCCGCCCGCCACCCGCCGGGTGCACAATCCGGCGGGAAACCGGACGTTTGCCTTGACCAAAGGCTCGCCTTCAAGTGTGGTTGGCTCCGCCGGCGGGCAGCGTGTCCGGCCGGCAACCGGGGAAACGTACATGGCCTACAAGAGCCTCAGGGAATTCATCGCCCGTCTCGAGCAGGAGGGCCGGCTGAACCGGGTTTCCGCGCCCGTGTCGCCGGCGCTCGAAATGACCGAAATTCAGACCCGCCTGATGGCCGAGGGCGGGCCCGCCGTGCTGTTCGAGAACGTCATCGACGCGAGCGGCGGGAAATACCCTATGCCGGTGCTCGCCAACTTGTTCGGCACCGTCGAGCGGGTCGCCTGGGGCATGGGCCGGGAGCCGGAGACCCTGCGCGAGTTCGGCGAAACCCTGGCTTTCCTGCGCCAGCCCGAGCCCCCCGGCGGCTGGCGCGAGGCCATCGACCTGCTGCCGTTGGTGAAGACCGCCATGGCCATGAAGCCGAGGACGGTGTCGAGGGGCGCCTGTCAGGAGGTGGTCCGCCACGGCGGCGACATCGACCTCGGCGAGCTGCCCATCCAGAGCTGCTGGCCCGGCGAGCCAGCGCCCCTGATCACCTGGCCGCTGGTCGTTACCCGGGCGCCCGGCTCCGACAGCGACGACGATTTCAATCTGGGGGTCTACCGCCTGCAGGTGACCGGCAAGGACACCACGCTGATGCGGTGGCTCAAACATCGGGGCGGCGCCCAACACCACGCCAAGGCGGAAGGCGAGACCGAAATTCCGGCCGCCGCGGTCATTGGCGCCGATCCGGCCACCATCCTCGCCGCCGTCGCCCCGGTGCCGGACACCTTGTCCGAATATCAGTTCGCCGGACTGCTCCGGAACGAGAAGGTCGAACTGGTGAACTGCAAGACGGTGCCCCTCAAGGTCCCGGCGGAGACGGAGATCGTTCTCGAAGGCCACGTCTCGCTCACCGAGTACGGCGACGAAGGGCCCTACGGCGATCACACGGGCTACTACAACGCGGTCGAGAAATTCCCGGTATTCAGGATCTCGGCCATCACCATGCGCCGGGACCCGATCTATCTCTCCACCTACACGGGCCGGCCGCCGGACGAGCCGAGCGTTCTCGGCGAAGCGCTGAACGAGCTGTTCATCCCGCTGCTGATCCAGCAGTTCCCGGAAATCGCCGATTTCTGGCTGCCCCCCGAAGGGTGCTCCTATCGGGTCGCCGTGGTGTCCATCAAGAAGGCCTATCCGGGCCACGCCAAGCGGGTGATGATGGCCGTCTGGTCCTACCTGCGGCAGTTCCTCTACACCAAGATGGTCATCGTGGTGGATGACGATATCGACGCCCGGGACTGGAAGGACGTGATCTGGGCGATCTCCACCCGCATGGACCCGGTGCGCGACGTCACCCTCATCGACCAGACCCCCATCGATTATCTCGACTTCGCGTCGCCGGTCTCCGGCCTCGGCGGCAAGATGGGGCTCGACGCCACCGACAAATGGCCGCCCGAGACCGACCGGGACTGGGGCCAAAAAATCCGCATGTCCGACGACGTGATTGATCGGGTGTCCGAGATGTGGGACACGCTGGGCCTGCCGGGCAGCGGCAAGCCCATTTGGAAGTAGTCTGAACCGGGAAACGAGGAATGGCCGATCCCGCCGACCATTTGAACAAGCTCAGCGACCTGATCGGCAAGGCCAGGGCCGAGGGCGCCGATGCGGCGGATGCGGTCCATGTCGAGAGCATCTCGCTGTCCGTCGCCCAGCGGCTCGGCAATCCGGAAAAACTGGAGCGTTCCGAAAACGCCGATATCGGGCTTCGGGTGTTCGCCGGCAAGCGCCAGGCCATCGTCTCGTCTTCCGACATGAGCGCGGAAGCATTGGACGAGCTGGCGGTGCGCGCCGTCGCCATGGCCAGGAACGTGCCCGAGGATCCTTTCTGCGGACTGGCCGATCCCGGTCAATTGGCGGCGGACCCGCCGGCCCTCGACATGGCCGACCCCGGGGAACCGGCCACCGAGACCCTGGTCGGCTGGGCAAGCGAAGCGGAAGAAGCGGCGCGGGCCGTCGAGGGCGTCACCAATTCGGAGGGCGCCGAAGCCGGTTGGGGCCGGGCGGCCATCGCCGTCGCCGCCTCCAACGGGTTCGCCCGGGCCTATTCGGGCACCCATTTCTCGGTGAGCGCGTCGGTGCTGGCCGGCGAAGGCACGGGGATGGAGCGCGACTACGACTATTCCGGCGCCGTCTATGCGGAGGATTTGACCTCGCCGGCCGAGGTGGGACGCACCGCCGGCGAGAAGGCGGTGAAGCGCCTCAACCCCCGCAAGGCCGAAACCGCCGAGGTCCCGATCGTGTTCGATCCCCGCATCTCGCGGTCCATGGTCGGGCACCTGGCGCAGGCGGTCAACGGCTCCGCCATCGCCCGTGACACAAGTTTCTTGAAGGACGGCATGGGAGAGGCGGTGTTCGGGACGGGCATCAACGTCATCGACGACCCGCACCGGCAGCGGGGGCTGCGCTCCAAGCCCTTCGACGGCGAGGGCGTCGCCAATACCCGCCGGGCGGTGGTCGAAAACGGGGTGCTCACCACCTGGTTCCTCGATCTCCGGTCGTCCCGGCAGTTGGGACTGGAAACCACCGGTCATGCGTCCCGCGGCACCGGCGGGCCGCCGTCGCCATCCA
Source organism: uncultured Rhodospirillaceae bacterium (assembly GCA_964620095.1). Lineage (GTDB taxonomy): Bacteria > Pseudomonadota > Alphaproteobacteria > Rhodospirillales > UBA2165 > JAJDXO01. Next base: position 10,287 of record CAZUGT010000148.1, read on the forward strand.
CCACCAATCTCTATCTGGAAGCGGGCCCGGCTTCGCCCGCGGAGCTGATGAGCGACATCAAGAGCGGCTTCTACGCCACCGAACTGATCGGTTTCGGGGTCAATGGCCTCACCGGCGATTACAGCCGCGGCGCGGCCGGGTACTGGATCGAAAACGGCGACATCGCCTACCCGGTGAGCGAAATCACAATCGCCGGGAACCTGAAGGATATGTTCCGGCGGCTCACCCCGGCGGACGACCTGACGTTCCGCTACGGGATCGATGCGCCGACGCTCCGCATCGACGGCATGACGGTTGCGGGCAAATAGGCGAATTGCCGCGCAAGCCGCTGATTCAAAAGGCACTCTTGGGTTGACGAGTCCATCCGTGATAAACTCCGCGCCTTCAATCACCATCTCGGATTCGTGGCTCTGAGCGAAACAGTGACGCCGCCGCAGGACATCTCGACCGCCGGGCTGATCAAACGCCTGGTGAAAGAGCATATCCGCCCCTATGCGGGCTGGATTGTCGTCGCGCTGATCGCGATGGCGGTCGTCGCCGCCATGGTGGGCCTAAGCGCCTGGCTGATGGACCCGGTGGTCAACCGCATCTTCATCGAAAAGCGGGAAGATTTGCTTCTGCTGATTGGCGGCGCGGTGCTGGTGACATTCCTGATCAAGGGTGTCGCCAACTATGCCCAATCCGCGCTAATGGCATTCGTCGGACAGCGGATCATCACCGACGCCCAGCATAGGCTCTATGCGCACCTCACTCGGATGGAACTGGCGTTCTTCCAAAACGAGGCCGGCGGCGGGCTGATCTCCCGTTTCACCGTGGACATCAACATGATGCGCTCGGCTGTCACCAACGCGCTCACCGGCCTCGGAAAGGATAGCCTGTCCTTGATCGGCCTGGTCGCGGTGATGTTTATCCAGGATTGGCAACTGGCCATCATTTCCTTCATCGTTTTCCCGCCGGCGGTATTCGCCATTGCCCGGCTCGGCAAACGCATCCGCAAGGTAACCGTCAACACCCAGGTGGAGATGGGCGAGCTTACGACGATCCTCAACCAGACCTTTCAGGGTGCCCGCGTCGTCAAAGCCTATTCCATGGAGGAATACGAAAAAGGCCGGGTCGGCGACGTGGCCGAACGGATATTCCGCTTGGTGTTCAAGTCGGCCCGCATCCGCGCCATGGCGAGCCCGATCATGGAAACCCTGGGCGGCGTCGCGGTGGCCTTGGTAATCTTCTACGGCGGCTTCCGGGTGATCGGCGGCACCATGGATGCCGGTTCGTTCTTCTCATTCATCACCGCGCTTCTGATGGCCTACGAGCCCCTGAAACGGCTCGCCAATCTCAACGCCAGCCTTCAGGAAGGCTTGGCGGGCGCGCAACGGATGTTCGCACTGCTCGACCAGGAACCCGAGATCGTCGAGGCTCCCGACGCCAAACCGCTCGAAGTGCGGGGCGGCGGTGTCCGGTTCCATGACGTGCGATTCTCCTACCGGGAGGACCGCCCGGCCCTGATGGGCATGAGCCTCGATGTTCCCGCCGGCAAGACGGTGGCCTTGGTCGGACCGTCGGGCGCCGGGAAGTCCACCATCCTCAATCTCATCCCCCGGTTCCACGACGTCGATGGGGGCGCCGTAACCATCGACGGTCACGACGTTCGAGGGCTGACCTTCGACAGCTTGCGCGGCGCCATCGCCCTGGTCAGTCAGGAGATCACCCTGTTCGACGACACGATCAGGGCAAACATCGCCTACGGCCGCCAAAGCGCCTCCGAAGACGAGATCGTTCAGGCCGCCCGCGACGCGGCCGCCGATGCCTTTATCCGCGAATTGCCGCAAGGTTACGACACGCTGGTCGGCGAGATGGGCGCGCACCTCTCGGGCGGACAGCGCCAACGCATCGCCATTGCCCGGGCCATGCTCAAGGACGCACCGATCCTGCTGCTCGACGAGGCAACGTCGGCGCTCGACACGGAATCCGAACGTCAGGTTCAGGCTGCGCTTCGGGTTCTCATGCGGGGCCGGACCACGCTTGTCATCGCCCATCGCCTTTCCACGGTCATGGACGCGGACGTCATCCACGTCGTCGACAGGGGCAAACTGGCCGAAAGCGGAAGCCACGCCGAATTGCTTGCCCGCGGGGGAATTTACGCCAAGCTTTACGCGCTCCAGTTCGCCGATCAGGAAGACGGCTCACTGCCGGATCATGCGGTCGCCGCCGCGGGAGAGTAGGCCGCATCCATGGCGACGCCCGGATTCATCAAAGCGATCTCCCGCTCTCCGGCCGTACGCGCGGTTGCGTGTTTTCTGGGTGCTCAGTACCTGCGGCTGGTGTGGATCACGGGAAGATGGCGGGTCGAAGGATTTGAGACGGTTCAGCGATTTTGGGATCAGGATCGGCCCTTCATCGTCTGTTTCTGGCACGGCCGGTTGCTCATGATGCCGCTGACCTGGAAGCGCTCGAAACCCTTTCATATGCTCCTGTCCGATCATCCGGATGGCCGGCTGGGTGCGGAAATAGGGGCCCTTTTCGGCATCAAGAGCGCCTATGGTTCGTCGACGCGCGGCGGCACCGCCGCGCTCCGGCAACTGGTGAAAATCCTCAGAGACGGCGGAACCGTCGGCATGACCCCCGATGGGCCGGCGGGCCCGCGGATGCGGGCGAGCATCGGCGCCGTCGCCCTGGCGCGGCTGTCGGGGGCACCCATATTGCCCCTGACGTTCTCCAGCTCCTGCGGGCGAACACTGAACAGCTGGGACCGGTTTATCGTGCCGTTTCCCTTCGGCCGCGGCATCATCCGCTGGGGCACCCCGATCGAGGTTCCGAAAGATGCGGATGACGACGAGCTCGAGGCTGCCCGGCTTCAGCTCGAAAATGCGATGAACGCGCTGACCGAGGCGGCCGACCGGGATTGCGGCCAGGTGCCGGTGAAACCGGCGCCCGCAGCGGTCGAGGCGGCGCCATGATGCTGCCGCTCTACAGGCTGCTGACCACCATCCTGGGTCCGGTGATCGGGATGTATCTGGCGCGCCGCAGGCGCCTGGGCAAGGAGGACCCGGTTCGGTTTGCCGAACGGCTCGGAACGCCGGGGGCGCCGAGGCCGGAGGGCCGGGTGTTTTGGCTTCATGCGGCCAGTGTCGGCGAAGCCCAGTCCATGCTGCCGCTGATCGGACACCTTCTGCAGATCCATCCGGATGTTCATTTGCTTTTTACGACGGGGACGGTGTCCTCGGCGCGGATGATCGAGGGCCGGCTCCCGCCCCGGGCGATCCACCAATACGTGCCGGTTGACCGGCCGGGGGCCGTCCGGTCGTTCCTCGACCATTGGCGGCCCGAAATCGCGCTGTGGGCTGAAAGCGAGTTTTGGCCCAATCTGATCGACGAGACCCAGCGCCGCGGCATTCCGATGATCCTCATCAACGGCCGAATATCGCCCCGATCCTACCGCGGGTGGCAGCGGGCGCCCGGTCTGTTACGCGGCCTGCTCAGGCGCTTCGACATGTGTCTCGGGCAAACCGACGGCGATGCGGCACGGCTGAGGGACTTGGGCGCGACCGCCTACAAGTGCGTCGGCAATTTGAAATTTGCCAGCCCGCCGTTGGCCGCCGACGAGGCGGCGCTTTCGGACTTGGCGGCCAGGACCGCCGGCCGGCCCATTTGGATCGCCGCCAGCACCCACGAAGGCGAGGAGAAAATCGCCGCCGCCGTTCACCGCGCGTTGAAGGATGAGCACCCCGGCCTCCTCACCATCATCGCGCCCCGCCACGCGGACCGCGGTCCCGGAATCCTGACATCCCTCGCCAACGGCTCGGCGCAGTCGCGGCTTCGTTCGAAAGGCGAGCTCCCCGAGGCGGAGACCGGCATTTATATCGCCGACACGATGGGTGAACTCGGGTTGTTCTTCCGGCTCGCCGATGTGGTCTTCATGGGCAAATCGCTGGTGCCCTTCGGCGGCCAAAACCCCTTGGAACCGCTCAAGCTGGACCGGCCGGTCCTCCACGGCCCCCACATGGCGAATTTCCAGGACATGGCCGATCATCTCGCCTCCGCCGACGGCGCGGTGCAGGTGAAGGACGAGGAAGAACTGAGGCGCGCGGTCGACACGCTCCTGAAGGATCATTCCCGCCGCGCCGAACTTGCCCGAAACGGCCGGTCCTATGCCGACGCCCAATCCAATGTCGTCGAGGCGGTCTCGGCGGAGATCGAACGGCTCCTGAAAAGCGATCATGGCGCTTCGCACACCTGAGTTCTGGTATCAAAGCCGGGGTGTCCTGCCCATTCTATTGGGTCCGCTTGGGTCGGCCTACGGCATGGCGGGACGCCTGCGGCGAAAGATGGCGACACCGGCGGCGTGCGGCGTCCCGGTCATTTGCGTCGGCAATGTGGTGGCCGGAGGTGCGGGAAAAACACCGACCGCACTCGACGTTGCCGAACGGTGCCGACGGGCCGGGATCGAGGTCCACTTTCTCAGCCGCGGTTACGGCGGGCGGGAAAAGGGCCCCTTGCGCGTTGACCCGGAAACCCATACGGCGGCGGATGTCGGCGACGAGCCGCTGCTCCTGGCGAGCGCCGCGCCAGCCTGGATTTCCGCCGATCGGCTGGCCGGCGCAAGGGCCGCGACGGACGCAGGGGCCCGGTTGATCGTCATGGATGACGGTTTTCAGAATCCCGCGCTCGCCAAGGATCTGTCGATCATCGCCATCGACGGAGATGCCGGTTTTGGCAACGGCCGGATGATCCCCGCGGGGCCGCTCCGCGAGCTTCCGGCGGCGGCCCTCGCGCGGACCCAAGCGGTAGTGATTATCGGACGGGACTCGTCCGGCATGTCCGGGCGATTGCGCGAGTCCACGGACGGACGGGTGGCGGTCATGCTCGGCCGGCTCCAACCTGGACCGGAGATCGAACGGCTCAAGGCGAGGCCGCTGCTCGCCTTCGCCGGGATCGCCCGGCCGGAAAAATTCTTCAACACCCTGCGCGACAGCGGCTGCGAGCTGACGGCGGCCAGGGCTTACGCCGATCACCACCCGTTCAGCCGGGGCGAGATCGCCGATCTCCGCAGACAAGCCGGGGACCTGGACGCCGCCTTGGTGACCACGGCCAAGGATTTCGTCCGGCTGCACCCGGACGACCGCGAGGATGTCCAGGTCCTCACCGTCCGATTGGCGCTCGAAGACGAGGCGGCGTTCGATCGACTCCTGGAACCGGTTCTTGCACGGGCGGGAGCGGGTTGATGTTCCGGCGCTGGATCGTCTATCCCCTACAGGGGATGTTCGCGGCCCTCGGGTACGCCGTTCTGGCCGCCCTGCCCCTGGACGCCGCGTCCGCCCTCGGCGCGTGGACCGGCCGGACGTTCGGTCCCCGCTTTCGCGCCCACCAAATCGCGGACGACAACCTCAAGCGGATCATGCCGGAACTGGGCGAGGCGGAACGTGCGGCCGTCATCCGGGGTATGTGGGAAAACCTGGGACGCACCGTCGCCGAGTACCCCCATATCAGGAAGTTCAATCCCTACGCGGAAGACGGCCGCATCGAGATCGTCGGTCTCGAACACATGGAGGCTTTGTGGAACGACGACAAGCCGGGCCTGTTGTTCGCCGGCCATATGGCCAATTGGGAGGTGTCGTCGCTGCCCATCGTCCGCCGGGGCTGGCACGTGCACCTGGCCTATCGCCCCCTCAACAACCCGCTGGCCGACCGCCTGTTGCGCCACGGCCGCATGGCCCTCGACGCCGGTCTTTTCCCCAAGGGGCCGGAGGGCGCGAAGATGGCGCTGAGGGCGCTGTCCAACGGCGAGCACGTGGCCATGCTGGTGGATCAAAAAATGAACGACGGAATCCCGGTTCCGTTCATGGGCGTCGACGCCATGACCGCCCCGGCGGTCGCCAAGTTCGCGCTGCGCTACGACTGCCCGGTCGTTCCGGTGCAGGTGGAGCGCCTGCAGGGCGCCCGGTTCCGGATTACCTTCCATCCCGGCCTGGAAAAACCCGCGACCGGCGACCGGCAGAAGGATGTCGAGGCCATCATGACCGAGGTGAACGACTGTCTCGGATCCTGGATTCGCCAGCACCCGGAGCAATGGCTGTGGGTGCACCGGCGCTGGCCGACTGAAGGTTAAGGCCCGTTCAGCGCCTGCGGCTTTCCCTCCACCAGCAGCGCCGGGTCGATTTCGATATTGCGGACCCGCGCTCCCCAGTGAAGATGCGGGCCCGTCGCCCGGCCGGTCTCGCCGATCTTGCCGATCACCTCGCCCTGCTTCACCAACTGACCGGGCCGCACCGAGGCGCCGCTGAGATGAATATAGACGGTGGTGAGGCCGAGCCCGTGATCTATGACGATGGACTTGCCGTTGAAGAACATGTCGGGATGGACGAGGGTCACCTGGCCGTCCGCCGGCGCAATCACCGGCGTGCCGGTCGGCGCCGCGATATCGACCCCGAAATGGGGCCGGCGGGGCTCCCCATTGAGGATGCGCTGCGATCCATAGACGCCGGAAATCCGCCCCCGCGCCGGCCAGACGAAGCCTGACAGAAACCCAAGGTGAAGCGTCCTGCCGGAGCGGGCATCCTGCATCAGGCGGCCCTCGGCGCGGATTCGTTTCAGGTCTTCCGGATCGGGTGTCACTTTGCGGCGCGGCAGCCCGTCGATGCGCTGGATGTCATAGTCACGCCTTTTGATCCGCAGAGAATAAACTAACGGAGCCTGGAGGACGTCCTCCGGGCGCATCCGCTTTCTGTGAACGACCAAACTCGACGAAGGCCCCGCATCCCGCTCGAACCCGAGAAGAAAGTAGCCGCCGGAGACGGGGATCGGTCTGTCGTCAAGAGTGACCCGGTCCGACCAGGGTGCGTAACCGATCATCAATCCGCCCTGGACGGCATCTCCTTCAAGCCGGAAAGCTGCCGGAATGGAGACGGATTGCTGGGAGGCGGCGCCGGGTAGGGCGACCGACACCGCGAGCAAAATCGCCGCGATCAACGTCGCCGGATTCACAGCAGGCTCCCCTGCCCACCGCCGTCGGCGGACGGTTTCTTCTTTCGGACCTTGGGTTTCGGCTTTGCCGGGGCGCCCTCGATCGTCGCGCCCACGCTGCCGTCCCGGAAGCGGATCGAAACGGCGCTTCCCGGAACCGCGTCGCCTGATCTGGTGATGGCCTGGCCGTCGGCGCCGCTGACCAGCGCGAAGCCGCGCTCCAGCACCCGTTCGTAGGACAGGCTGTCCAACAGCCGCGAGACCTCGATCAGCGCTGCGCGCCGGGACCCGAGCGCCGTCCGCAGGATGACCTGCCAGCGCCGGGCGAGGCCGCCGAGTTCCGCTCGTTTGGTGGCCATCAACTGACGCGGATGGGCCAGCCCGCCCGCGAGCTCGATCAGCGCCTGTGCGGGTTCGGTGGTGATCCGCCCGCCTGCGAGCCGCAGCCGCCCGACCCGGTCGTCGAGCCGCTGGGAAACCCCTTCGAGCGCCCGCGCGGGATTGGCGATGGCGCGGGAAAGCCCGTCCAACTCGGTCCGGCGTTCGGAGACGAAGCGCGCCCAGGACCGGGCCAGCCGGGCGCCGTCGTCGGCCACCTGGGCGCGCAATTCGCTGATCACCGGCACCGCCAGTTCGGCCGCCGCTGTCGGCGTCGGCGCCCGCAGGTCGGCGGCGAAATCGATGAGCGTGGTATCGGTCTCGTGGCCCACCGCCGAGATCAATGGAATCCCGCTGCCGGCGGCGGCCCGGACCACGATTTCCTCGTTGAAGGTCCACAGGTCTTCCAAACTGCCGCCGCCCCGGGCGACGATCAGCAGGTCCGGCTTCGGGATGTCGGGCGTTCCCGTCATCCGGTTGAAGCCTTCGATGGCGCCCGCCACCTGCTCGGCCGCGCCCTCGCCCTGCACATTGACCCCCCACAGCAGCACCCGGCGCGGAAAGCGATCGTTCAGGCGATGGAGGATGTCGCGGATCACCGCGCCGGTCGGTGAGGTGACCACGCCGATGACGTCGGGAATGTAGGGCAGCGGTTGTTTGCGGTCTTCGTCGAACAGCCCCTCGGCCAGGAGCTTCCTGCGACGGTCTTCCAGCAGCTTGAGCAGCGCCCCCTCGCCGGCGATCTCCATGGCATCGATGACGATCTGGTAGCGGGACCGGCCGGGATAGGTGGAGAGCCGCCCGGTGACGATGACCTCCAGTCCATCCTCGGGATCGAGGCCGAGCCGCGGCACCGTGCCCTTCCAGCACACCCCGTCGAGCACCGCCTTGTCGTCCTTCAGGGACAGGTACATATGCCCCGATGCCGCCCGGGTGAGCCCGGAAATCTCGCCCCGCACGCGCACCCGGGAGAAGGTCTCCTCGACCGTCCGCTTGAGCGCCTGGGAGATCTCGCTGACCGAAAACTCCGGCAGGTTGCCGCCCGGCGCAGCGCCGTCGGCGGGACCAAACCGATCATCGGATTCCTGGGGTGGGGTACTCATTGCCGGACCGAATCTATGCTACAAGGGCGCCGACGTACAGAAGGGGCTTTCCCGAAGATGAAGATACTGGTTGTCGGCGGCGGCGGCCGCGAACACGCGCTTGCCTGGGGCCTGTCCCGCTCGGCCGATTGCGAGGCGCTGTACTGCGCCCCAGGGAACGCGGGCATCGCCGCCCTCGCCGAGTGCATCGACGTGGGCGCCGAGGACGTGCCCGGTCTGGTCGCCCTGGCCAAGGAGAAGTCCGTCGATCTGGTGGTGGTCGGCCCCGAGGCGCCGCTGGTGGCGGGTCTGGTGGACGCGCTGGGCGCGGAAGACATCGCCGCCTTCGGCCCGACGGCCGCGGCGGCCGTCCTCGAGGGATCGAAGGGCTTCATGAAGGACCTGTTCGCCAAATGCGGCATCCCCACCGCCGCGTATGGGCGGTTCACCGACCGGGACGAGGCAGCCGCCTACGTACGGGAACGGGGCGCCCCCATCGTCGTCAAGGCCGACGGCCTGGCGGCCGGCAAGGGCGTCACCCTTTGCCGGTCCGTCGATGAAGCCGTTCAAGCCATCGACGAGGCGATGGTCGACAAGGTGTTCGGCGAAGCCGGCGCGGAGGTGGTGATCGAGGAATTCCTGGCCGGCGAAGAGGCGAGTTTCTTCGCGCTGGTCGACGGCAAGACCGCGCTGCCGCTGGCCTCGGCCCAGGACCACAAGGCCGTCCATGACGGCGACACCGGTCCCAATACGGGCGGCATGGGAGCGTACTCGCCGGCGCCGGTGGTGACACCGGAGATGGCGGACCGGATCATGGACGAGGTGATCCAGCCGACCATCGAGGGCATGGCCGCCGAAGGGCGCCCCTACCAGGGCGTGCTGTTCGCCGGCCTGATGATCACCGATGACGGGCCCAAGGTGCTCGAATTCAATGTCCGCTTCGGCGATCCCGAGTGTCAGGTGCTGATGGCCCGGCTCGAGACCGATCTGGCCAAGGTCCTGTTGGCCGCGGCGGAGGGCCGCCTGTCGGAGATCGAGGTGTCCTGGCGGGACGAGACGGCGCTGGCCGTGGTGATGGCGGCCAAGGGCTATCCCGGCAGTTACGAAAAGGGCACCGAAATCGGAAATCTCGGCGCGGCCGACGCCATGGACGGGGTCATCGTCTTCCACGCCGGCACCAAGGCGGCGGACGGCAAGGTGCTGGCGAACGGCGGCCGAGTGCTCGGCGTGACGGCGCTGGGGCGTTCGGTCAAGGACGCCCAGAGGCGCGCCTACGCGGCGGTCGACGCCATCGACTGGCCGGACGGGTTCTGCCGCCGGGATATCGGCTGGCGGGCGGTGGCGCGGGAGGAACAAAGTTGACCGGCGAACGTCCGATTTGGCGGTCCATTCGGCGACATCGCCTCAAGATTCTAATCGCGGCTGTCGTTGTCTATTTTGGCGTCAGCCTGATTTATGATTTTGATGGAACGCTATCGATCATTGTCGCGTGCGTTCTCGTCGCCCTGTTCATTGAAGCCCCGCTCGCCGCGATCTGGGAATTCTTGAAGTGGTGCTTGCGAAAAATCCGGGGAGAAGAACCGGAGCGGCCCGAACCGCCTCGGGCCTAGCGCTTCCGAAGCTCGGCCCAGACTTTCGAGCCCCAACTCCGGTGAGCCATGCGGAGTGCGGCGATCAGCGCCTCGCGGACCGTTTTGGCGCCGGATTTCTCCGGTCTGGCCGGTGACGCATAGTCGGGGTCGCTGATCCCGCCGAAGCGGAGTTCTCCCTTTTCCGGATGATAGATGGTGAAGATCGAGAGACCGTTTTCCTCGTCCTCGGGCACGCCGAACAGATCCACGTTGATCTGATACTCGGCCTTGGTGAGGTCCCGGTAGGGCACCTCGGTCACGAACATGGTCGCGGCAAACCGGACCTTACTTCCCTTGGCGCCGCAGTCCAACTCGACACCGTAGTCGGCGGTCACCTGAATTTCGTCCTCGATTTCGGTACGCCCGTCGAAGCTGAGTTCAAAACCGCATTTGGGTTGGCCCCTGGCCACCAGGAAACCCTTCACCGGCGTTTCGACCTTGGCATCCAACAGCGGCGCCACCACGGTCTTGTAAACGAAACCCAAATCCTTGCCGTCCCGGCGGACGGCGATCCATTCGGTGCCCTTGGCGCGGCCCTTGGCCTCCACCCGGACTCCTTTTCGGAGCAGGGTCAACCGCTTGGCCCTGAGCGCCGGGCCCGCCCGCACGTTGGCGTCCGTGACCACGAGATAGGTCTTGGGCGACGGCGTCAGTTCGAAACCGCTGAACGGGCTCCCTGTCTGGGCAACCGCCGTCCCGCCACCGAACAGCGCCGACCCCGCGCCCAGAGCACCGCCCAGGACAGCGGTCAGGCCCAGCGTGCCGCAGCGGCGAAAATTCAGCCAATTCATAGCCCTGAAGAACTATCCACAGGAAATTACCACTAAATCTGGGTAAGACCTTGCGGCGAAACCGCAATATATAGTACAAAATTTGACGCTCACCGGGCAAGGTAATCATTAATCGGCGAAATTCCGGGGTTTCGCGGCGAGGGATCGGTCCGAGGAGCGGGACAAAAACGTTGAACGGAGGATCCGATCCACATGACCACGCCCTTTGAATGGACCGACGAACGCGTCGAAGAGCTCAAGAAGATGTGGGATACCGGTTTGTCGGCCAGTGAAATCGGCCGCCGGCTGGGCATCACCAAGAACGCCGTCGTCGGCAAGGTGCGGCGGCTCGATCTCGCCATGCGCCGGGCGCCGGCGCCGGTGAAGATCGAAATCAATGTGGTCACCCTCGACCGGCTGGGCACCAACATGTGCTCGTGGCCGGTGGGCGATCCGGGATCGGAGGATTTCCGTTTCTGCGGCGAACCGGCCGTTCCGGGCAAGCCGTATTGCCAAGCCCACTGCAAGATTGCCTACGTGGCCAACACCAAGAACCGCAAGCGCGACGAGGCCGCCTGACCCGAACAGCCGCCACAATTATCCACAGGCCTGATTGAATTTTTGGGCAGCGCGACTCCAAAGATTCCGGCTCGTCACGCCCGACGAACGGAAACTATTCAGTCCCGTTTGACATCATGTTGAATTGCAGGTAGGTGGTGGCGATGTGGCTCGGCGGCTGACGCGCCGACCTCTACCCATGGCGTTGGGGACAGGAGTCAAAAAAAGAAAAACAAGAACACGTCTCAAATTTATTTGAGTTCCGATTAGCTGCTTTCCGGCGCTCCACCGGGAAGTTCTCTCAAGAACCCAAACACAGTTTGTGAACAGATGCCGCGATGCGTGCGCGATTTTGCGCTCGCGCGCGTTCATCGTTCAACGGCGCCTTGGAATCCTCAATCCGGACAAGGAAAGGACCGACTTTGAGTATTTCCAGACGACAGTTTCTCTCGACCGCCGCCGTTGCGGCTTCCACACTAGCCACGGCCGGTTGCGCAGGCCCGCACGTCGCTTCCTACGGACATCGTTCGTCCTATACGAGCCAGATCCTGAAACCGGAGAACCAGAACACGGTCTTCCTCTGGGTAGATACAGCCCTGCAGCAGGTCCGGGACCAGAGAGTCCTGACTCCACGCGCCGCGTACAATTACGGGCTTGCCACTGCTGCCGGCTTCCTTGCCGCCAACGGCATCGTCCAGGCGTACGACGAGCCCTTCGGCATCGGCATCGGCCCGCGCGGCGCGAATCCGGAAGTCGCCTACGGCGCCGCCTTTGCGGTCGCGGCGGCGGAAGCGTTCCAGCAACCTTTCCTGTTCGAGCGCATGGCATTCCTGAATCGTTTTCCCAACGGCGAGGCGAAGTCGCTCGGCGTCGAGTGGGGCCGCACGGCAGGCCGCCGGGTGCTCGACATGCGCACGGATGACGGCTCGGAGCCGAGCGAGGTCAACTATTATCTGGGGCGCTACGACCGGCGGGCGGATTCGCTGCGATGGCGCCCGACAGGCCCGTTCTACGGCGCTTCGCCGGGACCCGCATTCGCTTCCTTCGACCGCTGTCTCTACCCGGGCCACGGCAAGATCAAGCCGTGGACGATGAAGAGCGGGTCGCAGTTCCGCGTGGCCGGATTCTACGATTCGCGGAGCCCGGAGTTCGCCGAGGAATTCGACACCATCCGCGGCCTCGGGGGAATGGAGAGCAGCACGAGAACCGCCGACCAGTCGGAAATCGCGCTGTTCTGGGAAGACGGCCCCTGGGGCATCACCCCGCCCGGGCACATGATCTACATCGCGATGCAGCTTCTGCAGGATCGGGGCCTCTCCTTCATCGAGCTCGCCCGCGCCTTTGCGCTGATTGGCATGACCCAGTGCGATGCGTCCATCTGCGCCTGGGACAACAAGTATCACTACGACATCGTCCGCCCTGAAAGCGCGATTCGCGTCAGGGCGCCGGCATTCCGGAATCCGGACCGGCGCGTGGTCCTCGAACCCGGCTGGCAGAGCTATATCCCGACGCCCGAATTTCCCGCCTACACATCCGGCCACTCCACTTTCGGCGCCGCCGCGGCCGAGATGATCGCGCTGCTCCTCGGCCGGGACGACGTGGCCTTTTCCGGACGCTCGCCGGATGAGGTGTTGTGGCCGCAATTGCAGGGCGTGACCCGAAGTTGGACCAGCCTGAGCCACATGGCGGACGAAAACGGGCTGAGCCGGCTCTATGGCGGCGTCCACTGGGCGACCGACAATGACCAGGGGCTGAAATCCGGGCGGGCGCTCGCCAGGCACGCCTTCCATTCCACCTTTCCGGCGAAGGCCTGACGGCATGACTGCGAACCTGGTTCGGCGGGCCCTAATTTCCGCCACGATCGTCGCGGCCGGCATGGCCGCGGTCGGCTCCGCAACCGCGCAGTCGGTGCCCCTGAATTACGAAAACCTGTCGTCCATGGAGGAGCCGCTCGCCGCCGAAATCGGCGATGTGACCGTCATCCTGACCGGCCTCGTCGACGCACGGTTGAGCGTCGATCACGAGGACGGCAACGACACGGATACGGGCTCGATCGCGAACTTCCAGGTCAGCGCCCGGCCGCAATTGCCGAACCGGTGGCAGGTCGATCTCTCCTATTTCGGCCAGCATGCCTCGGACCCGACGACTGCGTTCGGCGAGGGCGACGGCTATACGGACAATGCGGCGCTGTCCGTCGGCAGCTATTGGGGCAGGGTGTCGGGCGGCAACGTCTCGGGTATGGTGCGCGAAATGACGCGGCGCCTGCGCGGGGCCGGCAACGCCGCGCTGGTCTTTGACGAATTCCTGGGATCGCCGGAAGACCTGGGCGGCGGCTATACGGGACGTTTCGGTCCGTGGGTGATGGGTCTCGTCGTCGATGAAGACGGTGGTCTCGACCTCGGGGCGTCCTTCCAGCGCCCGGCGGGCGCCAGGGACTGGCGATTGGCCTTGCGGGCGGCCGAGGGCACCTTCGATTCGCGCAGCGGACAGCGGTTTGACACGAAGGGCCTCGGTCTCGTCGGCGAGGTCATCTACGGCAGCACGACCCTGGACGCAGGCGCCGGCTATGAGCGCCTGTCGTCGAGCGGACCGGATCTGGACCGGCGCTATGTATCCGTTGGCATGCGCACAAAAGCGGGCGTACTTTCCCTTTCCCTCGAGGGCCATGTCGGCCGCATCGAGGGCAAGGACGAAGCATCCGTGGCGCTCGGCGGCCAATACGACATCGCGCGGGGACTGTCAGCCAATCTGGGCGTGAACCATGCAAGGGCCCGCGTGTCGTTTGACGGCGTCCCGTTGCTGGACATCGAGGAAACGAAAACCGCGCTTTCGCTGAGATACAGCTTCTGATCGCGAAGTTCGGCGCAGCCGGGACGCCGTTTATCGGGCTCGACGCCGGACAGCTTGGCGCTACAGGCCGTCCAGGCTTCCGGATCGTCGACGCTGGAGGCACGTTGCCGTCTCCTGCCCGGTTTCCCTTGTCATGCATCCGCCCCCTTGGACGCACGGGTTTGACAATGGACGCAAAATATTGTCTGAGGCCGGGCCATGAGCTTTCTCGACCATATCGCCGCCTGCAACAACTTCTCGGGCGACGGCTATGTTCCGTTTGTCGTGGACCGCACGCAGGTCGGACATATCGGCGGCGGCTTCGGCGCGAGGCTGGCCGACTACCCTCATGTGTTCGATATCGGCGCCGGCGGCGTCCGGCTGTCACCCGCACCCTATGAGGAATTGAGCCGCACGGTCGCGGAAGTCCTCGCCGACATGCAGGACAAGGGCCTCGGCCTCCCCTGGCGGGACGAGAACTACCCCGTGCTGACGGCCTGGGGCCGCGACCCCTTCTTCGAGATCGAGCGCGCCGCGGTGCCCCGCTTCGGCGTGCGGGCGTTCGGGGTGCATATCAACGGCTATGTCAGGCGCGCCGGCGGCGGGCTCGACATGTGGATCGGCCGGCGCAGCGGCGACCGCGCGGTCTGTCCGGGGATGCTCGACAACATGGTGGCCGGCGGCCAGCCGGCGGGCCTCGGGCTGATGGAAAACGTGATCAAGGAGTGCGGCGAGGAGGCCGGCGTGCCGCCGGAACTGGCCGCCGGCGCCCACACCGTCGGCGCCATTTCCTATGTCATGGAAACGGCCGACGGGGTGAAGCCGGACACCATGTTCTGCTATGACCTGGAACTGCCCGACGACTTCGTTCCCCGGAACACGGATGGTGAAACCGCGTCTTTCGAGCGGCTGCCGATCGAAGAGGTTGCCGGGATCGTCGACAACCAGTTCGCGTTCAAGTTCAACTGCAACCTGGTGATCATCGACTTCCTCATCCGTCATGGCGTGCTGCCGCCGGAACACCCGGACTATCTCACCCTGCAGAGAGGCTTGCGCCGGGAGGCCTGAGACGGCAATCCGCAGGGGCTACTTCCCCTTCGGGGGCATGAGCGGACCCGAAATCGGCAGCGGGTCGGCGAAGGTCCAGAGCTGACGCTCGATCGCGTCCTCCGAACAGGTATCCATCCCCACCGAGCGGGACATGTTGCGGGACGGCATCCGCCGCCCGCCCGGCGTCAGTTGCGAGGGCTCCGGACCGATGGTCATGCAGAGCGCCGGATGACCGGTCAGCGTGAGGCGCGCCTCCTTGTATTCCCAGCCGGCGAGCGGCGTAGAGCCGCATTCGACCAGCACCAGCCTGGCGCCCGCCTTGGGCGCTTCCGCCGCCACGCAGAGATCGTACTGGGGCATGCGCAGCTCGCCCTTGTCGATGGTGTTGCGCACGAACCGCTCGTCCAGGTTCCAGATACCCTCCTTGCAGGTATGAACCGTGAGCGGACGCGCCACGTTGACCCGGCCGCCGTGGCCCGGAATGTCCAGGCAGTGATGGCGCGGCTCGTCCAGCGGCAGCGCCGCCTTCAGGTAGACGCCCTTGTCTGCATTGTTCTTGGGCGCCGGCGCATTGCGCTGAGCCGCCGCATCGATGGACCAGACCAGCAACCCGGCCAGAATTCCCAAACCAATGAACCGCATGATCCTCTCCTTATGCAATCTGAAATATGGATATCTCGACGTAATCAAATGTCGTGTAAGGCTCGAAGGGTGCCACGAAGACGACGGTGACGAAACCGTGCCAATCGCCCGCCTCGTTGCGGGTGAATACGTCCTCGAAGGGCAGATGGGCCGTCGCCGCGTCGATCAGGCCGTCGCGGGAGTTGTCGAACGGGCCGTCCCGCAGATTGCGCAGCGGCAGGTTGCGGACGTTGCCGTTGGCGAAGGCCACCTGGACGATCGCCGGGTCGATATCGTAGTCGCCGAAGACCAGATTGAAGAACAGGGTCCCGCCGGGCGCGATCTGATCCTTGCCGACGACGAAATCGAAAACGAACGTCGCATTATTGGGCGTGACCGGCCCGTCGGCGTCCGGCCAATGGCGGCCGGCCTGCGAGGCCGAGATCGCCAGATCGGTCCAGTTGGAGCCCCGGGTTTGAATGCCGATCTTCTTGCACCCGGCGCAGGCATTGTTCACATCGCGGATCTCGTTTGCATCCCGGTTGTCGAAATTGTCGTTGGAGAAAACGGCGACCACCCCGTCCCGGTTGAGGTCCGGAAGAAACTCGCCGGGGCTGAGGACGCCATCGCCGTTGGTGTCGGCCCGGGGCGCCGGACCAAGCCGGGATGCCCGGGCGAGGGCCTGCGGATTTTCGAAGCCGAAGCCGTCCACATCGCCGATGCGGATGAACTTGAACGGCTCGGCGGCCGCTGGCGCCGACAGCAACAGGATCAGTCCCAGCCCCAAACATGCGCCCCGGCTCATGCCGTCTCCTCCGCCGCGGCGTGCGCCATGGCCATGTTCCATATGGCGTCCGCCGAGTGACCGTCATCGCGCAAACCGCGGATGGTCTCGGACTTATCACGTTTGGAGAGCTTTCGGCCATCCTCGGCGGTCAATACCGTGTGATGATCGTAAAGCGGCGTATCGAGCCCGAGCAGCGCCTGCAGCAGCCGATGCACATGGGTCGAGGCGAGCACGTCCTTGCCGCGGGTCGCCCGGGTGATGCCTTGCAGGTGATCGTCGAGCGTGACCGACAGATGGTAGCTGGTCGGCGTATCCTTGCGGGCCAAGACCACGTCGCCGAAAATCTCCGGTGTCGCGTCCCGCTCGCCGGTCCCTGCATCCTCCCAGGTCAGCGGCCCCGCCGCCGCAACCGCCGCGCCGGTTTTCAGCCTGAGCGCATGGGCCTCGCCCGCCGCCACGCGCCCGGCCGCCTCATCCGCCGAAAGCGCCCGGCAGATGCCGGGATAGATGAACCCGTCGGGCCCGTGGAACTCCGCCGTCCGCCGCCCCGGCTCCTGAAGGGAGGCCTCGATCTCGGCCGCGATGTCGGCCCGGGTACAGAAGCAGGGATAGAGCAGGCCCGCTGCCGCCAGCCTGTCCAGCGCCGCCCGGTAGTCGGCGAAATGGCCGGACTGACGGCGCACCGGCTCTTCCCAGGTCAGGCCCAGCCACGCCAGATCCTCGAGAATGGCGTCTTCGAACTCGGGCCGGCAGCGCCCCTGGTCGATATCCTCGATGCGCACCAGAAACCGGCCACCGGCCGACTTGGCCGCCTCATGGGCGTAAATCGCCGAATAGGCGGTCCCTAGATGGAGCAATCCCGTCGGCGACGGGGCAAATCGGGTGACGGTCCGGGTTTCCGGTGCGTTCATGGTCCAGAATTCGGTTTCCCTTGGGGAGCCGGGTCATTGTCGGTAGGATCATGGCCATAATGAGCGACCTTCCGCAACTCACGGGCCCCAGTTCGGGACCCGCCGGCGGCCGCACGCCGGGGCACCTCATCTTGCTGCTGCACGGCGTCGGCGCCGACGGCAACGATTTGATCGGTCTCGCGCCCTATTTCGCGCGGGTGCTGCCGGACGCGAAGTTCGTTTCCCCCAACGCGCCGTTCCCCTACGACATGGCGCCCATGGGATATCAGTGGTTTTCGCTGCAGGAACGGACCGAGGAGGCGATGCTCGACGGCGCGCGCACGGCCCGGCCGATCCTCGACCGGTTCATCGACGAGCAAATGGCGGCCCACGGCTTGGGCCCGGCCGACACGGCACTGGTCGGGTTCTCCCAGGGCACCATGATGTCCCTGTTCGCGGGCCTGCGCCGGGACCGGCCGGTGGCCGGCATCCTCGGCTATTCGGGCCGCCTTGTCGGCGCCGACATCCTGGCGGATGAGATCTCCGTCAGACCGCCGGTTATGCTGATCAACGGGGATCAGGACGAGTTGATCCCCGCCTCGGTACAGCCGGCGGCGGTCAACGCCCTGAAAGACGCGGGCGTCGAGGTGGACGGCCACATCCGCCCGGGCCTCGGGCACTCCATCGATCCGGTGGGCATCGAATTGGGCTGCGAGTTTCTGGCCCGGGTGTTCGCCTGACGGAGATCGTTCTCGCCGAATTCGCCACCGGACCCGAAAATACCGCGGCCTGCAGGGCGGCCTTGGAGCATCATCAAAGGTTCACCCAGCCGTCCCCGGGATGTCGCTTAAGCGGTTGAAATACATACCTCATCGGCTATGCTCGTCGCCGATAAGGGGAATATATTGTGTCCGGTGTCTTGGAGAACTGCCCAGCCCTCGTATTGAACGCCGATTTTCGGCCGCTCAACTACTTTCCCCTGTCGCTCTGGTCCTGGCAGGACGCGGTCAAGGCGGTGTTCCTCGAACGGGTCAACGTGGTCTCCGAATATGACCAGACCATCCATAGCCCGAGCTGGGAAATGCAGCTGCCGAGCGTCATCGCGCTCAAGGAATACATCCATCTCAACCGGCGCCCGGCCTTCACCCGGTTCAACGTTTTCCTGCGCGACCGGTTCGCCTGTCAGTATTGCAACACCGGGTTCCCGGCCCAGGATCTGACCTTTGACCACGTGGTGCCGCGGTCCAGGGGCGGCGTGACCCGGTGGACCAACGTGGTCACCGCCTGCGGCGTGTGTAATCTCCGGAAAGGCAACAAGTCGCTGAAAGAGGCGGGGATGAGGCTGCATACCAAGCCGGTGCAGCCGACCAACTACCGGCTGCAGGAAATCGGGCGGGGATTCCCGCCCAATTACCTTCACGAGGACTGGCGCGACTTCCTCTACTGGGATACGGAACTCGAGGCCGAGTAGAGGCTGTCCCTGTCCGGGTATTTTTTCGGATACCTCTGCTATTCCCGTTTCGCCGGCCGTCCTGGCCGCCGCATCTACTCCGCAGCGTGTTTGCCGGCTTCCCAGCCCCAGCCCGACAGATGCTTCTCGCCCAGGTCCCTGGGGGCATCCTCCAGCGGCGTGGCCAATGTGTCGTTCCAGCGGTTGAGGAACCCGAACACCGAGATGACGGCGAGGATCTCGACCACCTGTTCGTCGGTCCAGTGATTGCGCAATTCGGCAAAGTCCTCGTCGGTCACGCCGTTGGGATTGAGGGCCGCGAGCTGCGCCACCCGCAGCGCCGCGCGCTCGGCGTCCGAGAACAGGCCGGAAGTTTCGTATTCCCAGATGCGCTCGATCTTTTCCGCTTCCGACCCCCGCTCGATGGCCATGCCCGTGGTGTGGGCCGAACAATAGACGCAGCCCGCCGAACGGCTGGTGATGTGGGCCACCAGCCCTTTGAGGTAGGGCTCGACGCTGCCCGGCGCCCAGGCGGCATGGGCCATGTTGCTGAAGGCTTCGAGGATTTTGGGCTTGCGGGCCAGGATGCGCAGGCTGTTGGGAACGAAGCCCAGGCGTTCCTGCGCCAGCTCCAAGGCGTGGCGGGATTCTTCCGGGCAGTCGGCCGGATCAAGCGGTTCCAGTCTTGGCATGATTGTGTTCCTACGATTTACTCGGCGTGTTCTCGTCCGTGTGTTCCACGGCGCGGCCAATGGCCCAAGTCCAATTCATTCCGGGTCATATGGCCGCCCCCCTCGGGCGACCCGTTCTTACTACCCGCTAGAGCCTTTACAGCAAAGGTGAAATCCCTATACTCCCGCGCTTCATTCCCGGGAATGCGTGACCGGCCATCCGTCACCGCCCGCTCCAAAGTCCGAGGGGGCCTACCGGGACATTAAGAACGTGTATGAAATGCAGAACCGAGGAGGACAGACATGTCCAAGCGCGTCCGCGCCAAGTACAAGATCGACCGCCGTCTCCGGGTAAATCTCTGGGGACGCCCCAAATCCCCCTTCAACAAGCGCGAATACGGTCCGGGCCTCCACGGCCAGCGGCGCAAGAAGCCCTCCGATTTCGGGCTGCAGCTGCAGGCCAAGCAGAAGCTGAAGGGCTATTACGGCAATATCGGCGAGCGCCAATTCCGCCGCTACTTCCAGAAGGCCAACAACACCAAGGGGGACACCTCGGAGAACCTTGTCGGCCTGTTGGAGCGCCGCCTGGATGCCGTGGTCTACCGGATGAAGTTCGTCCCCACGGTCTTCGCCGCCCGCCAGTTCGTCAGTCACGGCCACATCCGGGTCAACGGCAAGCGGGTCAACATCCCCTCCTACATGGTGAAGGAAGGCGA
>CAZUGT010000149.1:0-9253 GCA_964620095.1 uncultured Rhodospirillaceae bacterium
GAGGCGCCGACATAGTCGATATCCTGGCCCGCCTTGATGGCCTTCACCGCCTCGGCGAACTGACCCGGACCCACCTTCTTGCCGGGCGGGTTGGCGACCGCGCGCAGCGCATCGCGGATCGCCTTGGGATCGTTGGTGCCCGCCTTGACGGCCGCGAGACCGGCAAGAATCGTGGCGTCATAGGCGCTGTCGATGAACGGCCGCGGCGGCAGTTCTCCGTACTTCTTCTCGTACAATTTCCGGAAGTTGTCCTGGGCCGCGCTTTTGGATTCCGGCGCGGTGGCGTAGGAGCCGTTCAGGAACTTGGCGCCGATCGCCTCGATCATCTTTTCGTGCTTCATCCCGTCGGTGAAGACGAACTTGTCGAAGAAGCCGCCTTCGAGGCTCTGCTTGAGGATCGGAATGCCGTCTTCGGGATAGGCGATCAACAGCAAACGTTCCGGCTTGCCCTTCGCCGCCTTCTGAAGTTCGCCCCGGTAGGATGCCTGTTTCTCCTCATAGCCGATGGACGCGGTCACCTTGCCCTTGAAGTTCTTCGAGAACGCCTCGGCCAGGCCTTTGCCGTAGTCATTGTTGACGTAGATGATGCTGACCGATTTCAAGTTCTTCTCGGCCGCCACCTGGGCCAGCGCGATGCCTTGCACGGCGTCCGTCGGAACGGTCCGGAACAGGAAATCGTTATCGGCCAGGCCGGTGATGACCGGCGACGTGGAGGCGCTCGATATTTGCGTCACGCCCGACTTGCTGGTGACCGAACTGGCGATCGGAATGGTGACGCCGCTGGACAATGCGCCGATGACCGCTTGGACCTTTTCCACGGACACCAGTCGCTTGGCCGCGTCGACGCCGGCCTGCGGCGAGGTTTGGGTATCGCCGACGCTGAGCGCCACCTTGCCGCCATTGACGCCGCCCGCGGCATTCATTTCGTCAACGGCCAGCTTGACGCCGTTGAGCGAGGCCCCGCCATAGGCCTGCAGGCCGCCGGTCATGGGCATGAGCGCGCCCAGTTTCAGGCCCTCGGCCTGAGCCTGGGTTGCCGGTCCGGCAGCCACCGCAACGGCGACCAACGCGATACCGGCCATGCGTGAAATTTGAACCATGTTCCCTCCTAATCATTCATGGGTCATGACGAAAAAACTCTACTCGGGGTGTGAACCGGGTGCAACGCCCGACAACGGAATTCACAGGCTCCCGGTACGGATTGTCATCGCGGTCCGGCGCCTCGTTCCTGGCGTCCCATCCAATGCTTGCGGCAGTGGTGTCTTGACACATGATGAACCGCCGTGGTCATTGGCTGCTCACCGGGTAGCAAATCAACCTACCGTTTCGCCGGCGCAGGGTAAATCCGCGTCGTTGACCATCAAGGAAGAGGACCAGAGAAATAATGACCGCAGACACCACCAATCCAGAAACCATCGTCCTGCACGGCGGATACCGCAATGATCCGGTGACCGGCGCGGTCGCGGTGCCGATCTATCAGACCACCTCGTATCAGTTCAATGACGCCCAGCACGCGGAAAACCTGTTCGCGCTGAAGGAGCTTGGGAACATTTACACCCGAATCATGAACCCGACGGCCGACGTGCTGGAGCAGCGTCTTGCCGCGCTCGAAGGCGGCGCCGCGGCGCTTGCCCTGAGTTCGGGCCAGGCGGCGTCCATGTACGCGGTCATGAACCTTTGCCGCGCCGGAGACAATTTCGTCAGTTCCACCGACCTCTATGGGGGCACATGGAACCTGTTCGCGAATACGCTCAAGGATTTCGGGGTCGAGGCCCGTTTCGTCGACCCGGCCGATCCGGAGGATTTCGCCAAGGCGACGGACGACAGGACCCGGTGCTATTACGCCGAGACGCTGCCCAATCCGAAGCTCAACGTCTTCCCCATCAAGGAAGTGGCCGATGTCGGCCGCGGGCTCGGCGTTCCGCTGATCATGGACAACACGGCCTGCCCAATCATCTGCCGCCCCTTCGATCATGGCGCCGCGGTGGTGATGTACTCGACCACCAAGTATCTCGGCGGTCACGGGACGTCCATCGGCGGATTGCTCATCGACGGCGGCAATTTCGACTGGGAGGCCCACAAGGAGCGCTTCCCCACCCTCAACGAACCGGATCCGAGCTATCACGGCGCGGTCTGGACGGAGGCGGTCAAGCCGCTTGGGCCGATCGCCTTTATTCTGCGCGCGCGGGTCGTCCTGCTTCGCGACGTCGGCGCCGCGCCCAGTCCGTTCAATTCCTTTCAGACCATTCAAGGGCTGGAGACGCTGCCGCTCAGGATGCGCGCCCATTGCGAGAACGCGGTCAAGGTCGCCGATTATCTTGCCGGACACGACAAGGTCGAGACGGTGATCTATCCGAACCAGCAGAACGGTGAAATGCGCCGCCGCGCGGATGCCTACATGAATGGCGGCTATGGCGCGCTGGTCGGGTTCGAACTCGCCGGCGGCAAGGAGGCCGGGGCCAGGTTCATCGATGCCCTGAACATGTTCTACCATGTGGCCAATATCGGGGATGCGCGCTCCCTCGCCATCCATCCCGCGACCACCACCCATTCGCAGCTCAGCGCCGAGGAGCAGGAGCAGACCGGCGTGACACCCGGCTATGTGCGCCTGTCGGTCGGCATCGAGCACATCGACGACATCATCGCCGATCTCGACCAGGCGCTGGCGGCGGCCTGATCCGGTCCGGTCCGATGATCGTCCCCGGCAGTTTTCCCACCACCCGGCTCCGCCGCAACCGGCGCGATGACTGGAATCGCCGCCTGGTCGCCGAGAGCCGGTTGGGGCCCGAGGACTTCATCCTTCCGGTATTCGTCGTCGAAGGCGAAAACAGGCGCGAGCCGGTCGACTCCATGCCGGGCATCGACCGGTTGTCCTGCGATCTGCTGGCGGACGCCGTCGGCGAGGCATTGGATCTTCGGATTCCGGCGATCGCCATATTTCCCGAGGTCGATCCCGCGCTGAAGACGCCGGACGCGGCCGAGGCGGTCAACCCGGAGAACCTGGTCTGCCGGGCCATCCGGACGGTGAAGTCCCGGCACCCGGACATGGGCATCGTTTGCGACGCGGCCCTCGATCCGTTCAACAGCCACGGTCACGACGGCATTGTCCGCGACGGGGAAATCCTCAACGACGAATCCGTCGAGGTGCTTTGCCGCCAGTCCGTTATCCAGGCCGACGCCGGCTGCGAGGTGATCGCGCCGTCGGACATGATGGACGGCCGCGTGGGCGCCATCCGCAAGGCCCTCGACGAAGCCGGGCATGAGGGCGTGCGGATCATGTCCTATGCGGCGAAATACGCCTCGGCGTTTTACGGGCCGTTCCGCGACGCCATCGGGTCCAAGGCGGCCCTGAAAGGCGACAAGAAGACCTACCAGATGGACCCGGCCAATTCCGACGAGGCCATTCGCGAGGTCGCCCTGGACCTGGCCGAGGGGGCCGACATGGTCATGGTCAAGCCCGGGCTGCCCTATCTGGATATCGTCCGGCGGGTGAAAACCGAGTTCGGCGTCCCGACGTTCGCCTATCAGGTGTCGGGCGAGTACGCCATGCTGAAGGGCGCGGTTCAAAACGGCTGGCTGGACAACGACAAGGTGGTGCTGGAAAGCCTGATGGCGTTCAAGCGCGCGGGCGCCGACGGCATCCTCACCTATCTGGCGGTCGAGGCGGCGAAGCTCCTGAAATCCGGTTAGGTCCCGGGTGTGGCGTTCGCCGTCGCCCTCCGTGGCGCACGAAACGGTTCTGTTGCTTCGGCAGGTGTCCCTCGGTGATTTTGGGTGCGGATGAAACGAGTTCTGAAATATGCGGCCTACCTGCTGGCGTTTCTGGCGGCGGCCGTCGCCGGCGGCATCCTGTGGCTGCGCACCTCCCTTCCCCCGGCCGAGCGCACGGTCGCCGATCCGCTGCTTCGGGGAACGGTCGAGGTATTGTTCGACGAAAAGGAAGTCCCCTACATATTCGCCGAAAACCGGCAGGACGCCGCGTTTGCCCTTGGCTTCGCCCATGCGGAGAACCGGCTTTGGCAGATGGAATCCCAGCGCCGGCTGGCGGCGGGACGGCTCTCGGAAATTCTGGGCGATCGCACGGTTAGCATCGACCGTTTCATGCGCACCTTGGGTCTTTATCGGTCCGCCGAGGCTTCTTTCGCCGGACTGGAACCCGAAACCAGGGCCACGTTCGAAGCCTACGCCGCGGGCGTGAACCGTTGGCTCGAAACCCGCTCGGGCGCCCTGCCGCCCGAGTTCGTGGCGTTGCGTCATGAGCCCGAGATCTGGCGGCCCGCGGACTCGCTGGTATGGGGCAAGCTGATGGCCCTCAGGCTCAGCGGCAACTTCCAGGACGAACTGCAGCGGCTGCAGGCGTTGAATGCCGGCCATGATCTGGAGCGCCTGAAGGAATTATGGCCGGACTATCCGGGCGACGGGCCGGTCACCGGCGAGGGACGGCGGGCGGCGGCGGACCCCGGCTACCTCGGCCGTCTGACGGCATCGACGGCCGAAATCGTCCCGCGTTTCCGAGGCGCCTCCAATTCATGGGCGATCGGCGGCGCCCGGACCCGAAGCGGCAAGCCGCTGCTGGCGAACGATCCGCACCTCGGGTTCGGCGCGCCGATCTTGTGGTATCTCGCCAAGATCATCACGCCTGATGGGAGCTTGACCGGGGCGACGGTTCCGGGTGTGCCGCTGCATGTGCTGGGTCATACGGACGGCCTCGCCTGGGGCCTGACGACGACCCAGACCGATCTCCAGGACCTTTACGTGGAGACCCTCGATCCCGAACGGCCCAATCATTACCTCACCCCGGACGGCCCCCGTCCGTTCGAAACCCGGGTCGAAACATTGCAAGTGCGCGGCGGCGAGCCGGTGACCTTCACGGTTCGCTCGACCCATCGCGGGCCGGTCATCTCGGACCTGGAGCCCGGCGGAAACCTGACCGTCTCCCTGCAGGCGGTGTTCCTGCGCGGAGCCGATACGACGGCCCAGTCCGTTCTCAAACTCAATCGTGCACGGAACGCGGGGGAGCTGCGGACCGCCCTCAGGGATTTCAAGGCGCCTCAGCAGAACGTCGTTTACGCCGACACCGGCGGCGTGTTCGGTTTTATTTCAGCCGGCACCGTGCCGATCCGCAAATCCGGGCGCGGATTCGTCCCCGGAGACGGCGCCTCCGGCGAGGCGGACTGGACGGGCGTCATTCCGTTCGACGAACTGCCCCAGTCGGAAAACCCCGCCGAGGGGTTCGTCGCCAACGCCAACAACAAGGTGACGCCGGAGGGCTACCCCTACTTCGTGACGGTGGACTGGACGGCACCCTACCGGGCCCGGCGGATCGTCGAGACCCTGAGGAACCTCGAAGCAGCCACCGCCGGCCAGATGACCGGCCTGCAGATGGATTCGGTCTCCTTGGCGGCCCGGGACCTCATTCCCCTGATGCTCGATTTTCAAACCCGGGACCCCGAGCTCCAAAAGGTGATGGACCTGTTGCGCCGGTGGGACGGCGGCATGAACATCGATCGTCCCGAACCGCTGATTTTCGACCGCTGGCTCCGGTCGTTGAACCGGGAACTGTATGCCGACGATTTCGGCGGCGCATTCGGCGAGTTCTGGGGGAGGCGGCCCCTGTTCATCCGGAATGTCCTGTCGGGGGTATCGCCCTCGTGGTGCGATGATGTCGCGACCCCGGCACCGGAAACCTGCGCCGCGGCGTTGGAGGCCTCGCTCAAGGCGACGCTGACCGAGCTCTCCGAGGCCACGGGCACCTCGAACCCGGCACACTGGCGTTGGGGCGATCACCACGTCGCCCGGTTCCGCCATCAATTTTTCCAGCATGTGCCGGTCGTCCGCATGCTCACCGACCTGAGCACCCCGACATCCGGGGGAAACTTCACGGTCAACCGGGGGACGACCCGGATGCGCAATCCCCGCGCGCCGCACGACCACATTCACGGCGCGGGATATCGCGGCGTCTATGATCTCGCCGATCTCTCCCGGTCCCGGTTCGTCATCGCCACCGGGCAGTCGGGAAACCCGCTGTCTCCGCATTATCGCGACTTTCTGCCGCTGTGGGCGTCCGGCGGGCATGTGGCCCTCGACAAGACCAAACGGCAACTGGAACAATCGGCGGCCCGCCGCCATACTTTCCGGCCTCGGCGGTGATTGGAGGCGAGGAACGATGAGCGGCCCGGACAAGAGGTCCTTCGACACGCGGGTAATCCACGCCGGACAAGCGCCGGATGCCGGGACCGGTTCGGTGGTGACGCCCATCTACGCCACCGCGACCTTCGCCCAGGAAAGCCCCGGCAAGACCAAGGGCTACGAGTACGCCCGGAGCGCCAATCCGACCCGGGACGCCTACGAAGCCTGTATCGCCGATCTCGAAAGCGGCACCCACGGTTTCGCATTCGCGTCGGGGACGGCGGCAACCGCGGCGGTCATCGACCTGCTGGATGCCGGCGACCGGGTTCTGGCGCTCCGGGACCTTTATGGCGGCACGACCCGCCTGTTCGAGCAGGTGCGCAAGCGAACGGCGGGGCTGGTTTTCGATTACGCGGACTTCGGCGAAGCCGGAGCGCTGGACGCCGCCATCCATCCTGACACCCGGCTGATCTGGCTGGAAACCCCCAGCAATCCCATGTTGAACCTGGTGGATTTGGCCGCCGTTGCATCGGTCGCGCGGTCACGGGGTATCTTGACGGCGGTCGACAATACCTTCGCCACACCATGGGCGCAGCGGCCCCTGGAACTTGGGATCGACATCGTCGTGCATTCGGCCACGAAGTATCTCAATGGCCATTCCGACGTGATCGGCGGCGCCGTCGTGGTTGGCGACGATGAACTCGCGGAGCGCCTGGGTTTTCTCCAGAACGCCACCGGCGGCATCGCCGGCCCGTTCGATTCCTTTCTTGTCCTGCGCGGATTGAAAACCCTGTCGGTCCGCATGGAGCGTCATTGCGCCAACGCCTTGAAGATCGCCCGGTGGCTGGAAGACCGTCCGGAATTCGGCCGCGTTCTCTATCCGGGCCTCAGCTCCCATCCCGGCCATGAAATTTGCCGCACGCAAATGAATGGGCGAGGCGGCGGTATGGTGACCGCCATCCTGGACCGGGATTTGGCGGGCACGGTCCGGTTTCTGGAACGGTGCCGGGTATTTACCCTGGCCGAAAGTCTGGGCGGCGTGGAGAGTTTGATCGAGCATCCGGCGATCATGACCCATGCCTCGGTTCCCAAGGAAATTCGCGAAGAGGTCGGGATTGCCGACGGGCTCGTCAGGCTGTCCGTCGGCATCGAGGACGCCGACGATTTGATCGCCGATCTGCGGATGGCGTTGGATTGAGCCGAGCCGATTGAGCCGGAATGGAATGCCCCGCCCTGCGCTATTCCCCGCATGGGCCAGGCAACGAACTATTGAATTTCAATCCGATGTCCAGAACCTTTCGAAGCGATCACCCTCCCAATAATAAATAAGAGAGGATTTTTCGTAGTAGATTAAATGGATCGCGGGGCCATCCAACTCCCATCGCAATTTTTCACCGGGACGACATTTGGGACCAACTCCCCTAACGCAGAGATTGTCATAGACGCCGGGGTCGACCGGTTGAATGTCGAGGCCCACAACCGAAGAAACTTCGGTCAACTTGATGGCCCTGGCGTGACCGTGAAGACAGACGACGAGCGAAATTCCGGCGTCAATATGTGCGAAAAACGCCCGGTCGGGCTCGCCGTTGCCATCGAAATCGCCGGTGACAAGGAGGTCCTCGGTCCCTTTGTGCGCACCGACGGTTCTCTCCGCCACCCTTTTCGAGAACTCCGGGCAGTTCTGGGCGTGCGCCTCATCACGGTAGCCGATGACCGCAAAGACCAACGCGAACAACAGAATGGGTCCAGACATTCGCATCGAAGGTGAACTACGGATCATTGGGGACCATGCTCCACGCGGATGTGGTCCAGCGTACCAACAATGTCGTAATCCGGCCCCAAAGTTTCTTGAATTTTCG
The DNA here is from genome assembly GCA_964620095.1 of uncultured Rhodospirillaceae bacterium. GTDB lineage: Bacteria > Pseudomonadota > Alphaproteobacteria > Rhodospirillales > UBA2165 > JAJDXO01. The sequence goes on from CAZUGT010000149.1 coordinate 7,989, forward strand.
GGATTATCGCGTGCCGCCGGAGAAACCGCGTTGCCGCGCCTGCGCGAACACCAACAGCAGCCCCGACCGCGTCCAGGGACCGGGCCGGCGCTCCGCATAACCTCGACGGTGCCGGTCAGGCCGCCTCGCCGACGGTCACGGTGAGCCGCTTGCCCAGCCGGCGCAACGCCCGGTCGATCGCCGCCGCCTTGGTGGCGTGGTCCGGGTTGAGCATGCGCCGGACCTCGCTCTCCGCGACATCGAGGTCCCGGGCGAGGCGGCGCCGGGATACTCCCGCCTCGCGCCAGGCTTCGTAGAACGCCGCCTTGAGGGCGATCTGCACCGGCGGCACGACCATGGGCCGGCGCTTTCCGGCGGGCGAGGGCTCGGGCAGTGCGCCGCCCTCGCGCATCGTCGCCGCGATGAGCTCGCGCAGCAGGTCCCGCGCCTCGGCCAGCGCCTCGTCGCGGGTCGCGCCATCGGTCGCGCCCCAGCCGAAGTCGGGGAACGAGACGACATGGCGACCGTCCCCGTCGCGTTCGATGGCGGCCGGATAGTTGTAGCTGTCGGGCATCTGTCCTCCTATAGCTCGTTCCGGTCGATCCCGAGATCGGCGAGCATCTTGCCGAGCAGGTCCGCGCCGATCTCCTTCCTGCGGTCCTTCACGGTCGTCTTCCGCCCGCGTAGAGCGTTCCGTGCGAGCCGGCGCCTTCCGAGGCGACGAAGCGCACTTCGATGTTCCGGCGCCGCGCCCATCGGCGGATCCGTGCGATGAACTGGCGTCCGGTCATCATACGAAGATAGGCGCGAGCAATTTTATGCGCAGCCGCGCGTTCCCGCCAGGACCGAATTGCCGCCGCCTGTCGACCTCAAGCGGGAAGCGCGCAGGCCGCCGCTGTGCCGGAGGGGGCCCCGCGCGGGGGACGAGGCGGGCGCAACTGGCCTCTTGCCGCGGCCCGTCCAATCGGCCTAAGCTGATCGGAGCCAGAACGGAAGCGGCGCGATGAAACACAACATAAACCGTCGGCCCACCGCCTTTTTCATTACCGCCCCCCTTCCCTGTCCCTATATTCCCGGCAACCTCGAACGCAGGATCGTCGCCGAGCTTTCTGGCACCACGGCGCCCACGCTTCACGACACCTTGGCCCGGGTCGGGTTTCGCCGCAGCCACGGGCTGGTCTATGCCCCGGTCTGCTCGGGCTGCAACGCCTGCCTCGCCGTCCGAACCGTCGTTTCGGAGTTTGAGCCGTCCACCTCGCAGCGCCGGGTATCCCGGGTGAACGAGG
>CAZUGT010000150.1:0-8516 GCA_964620095.1 uncultured Rhodospirillaceae bacterium
GCCCACCAGACCGTCGCCCAGAACGCCGTTCGGGTCATGCGGGCCCAGGGCACCGGCGGTTGCCTGCTGTTCAACGCCTCCAAGCAGGCGGTGAACCCGGGGGCCGGCTTCGGACCCTATGGCCTGCCCAAGGCGGCGACCCTGTTTCTGGTCCGCCAGTACGCGGTGGACCATGGCAGGGACGGAATCCGGTCCAACGGCGTCAATGCCGACCGAATCCGGTCCGGCCTGTTGACCGATGAAATGATCAGGTCCCGCGCCGCCGCCCGCGGCCTCGGCGAGGCCGACTATATGGGCGGCAATCTGCTGGGCCGGGAGGTGACGGCGGATGACGTCGCTCAGGCGTTCGTTTCGCTGGCGGCGGCGGAAAAAACCACCGGCGCCATTCTCACCGTCGACGGCGGCAACATCGCCGCCGCGCTGAGGTAGGCGCTACTCCGCCGCCTGCTGCGCGCCGAGTTCGGCCTTCAGATCCTCGTACATTTCGAGCGCCGTCGCGGGCTTGGCGTTGTCGTGCACCACGGCGCCGACCGCCTGGATCATGGCCACCGGGCTCGCCGACTGGAATATGTTGCGCCCCATATCGACGCCGGCTGCGCCGGCGTCACAGGCCTTGTGGGCCATCTCAAGGGCTTCGAGTTCCGGTAGCTTCCTGCCGCCGGCGATGACGATTGGCACCGGGCAGGCGGCGACGACGTTCTCGAAGCCGGGCTCGAAGTAATAACTCTTGACGTAATGGGCGCCGATCTCGGCGCAAATCCGGGTCGCCAGCGCGAAGTAGCGCTCGTCCCGGGTCATGTCGGCGCCGACCCCGGTGACCGCCAGGGTCGGGATGCCGTATCTGGTGCCGGTGTCGATAAGCTTGGTGACGTTGGCGATGGATTTGTGCTCGTACTCGGCGCCGATATAGACCTGGGCGGCCATGGCGCAGGCGCCGAGGCGGATCGCGTCCTCGATGTCGACGGCGACCATCTCGTTGGAAAGCTCGGTGAGGATCGACTGGCCGGCGGAACAGCGCAGCACGACCGGCTTGGTGACGGTCGCCGGAATCGACGTTCTGAGGGCGCCCCGGGTGCACATCAGCACATCGGCGAAGGGCGCCAGGGGGCGGATGTCGAGATCAATGCGTTCCAGACCGGTGGTCGGCCCTTGGAAGTAGCCGTGGTCGAAGGCGAGCATGACCGTGCGTCCGGTATCGGGACGAAAAATCCGCGCCAGACGATTTTGCATTCCCCAATCCAGGGAATTCGAACCCTTCAGAAAGAAGGTCTCGCTCTCGTGGGGAATTTCAGGCTGGAAATTCTTGCCTTCCTTGATGTCGTCCTTATCGGCCATGTCGAGCGCTCTTCGATGGGAAACCGGATGTCCTGTTATACACCAAGCCGCCCTTCCGGGCTCGCACATTGGGCGCGCACGATTCCAAGGTTATCCACATAAATATCCACAACAGAAGTTTCTTTAACTGTCTGAAACACTGGCAAAAAAGGCTGGTTTCAACTTATCCACGGAAACGCCGTCCCGGCCGTGCACAGGATGGTCCGCAAATGTTCCGTTGCGGGCTCAGGTTACAACGGCGGCTTGAAGTGCTTGGATAATTTCAAGCCCTGACTTTGATAATTGGAGCCGATGCCGGACCCGTAAAGCTGATCGGTTGTCTGCGTGAGGCGTTCATACACCAGGCGGCCCATGGTCTGGCCGTCCTCCAGAACGAAGGGGACATCCCGCGGGCGGACCTCGAGCACCGCCCGGCTGCCTTGTCCGCCTGCGGCATCGTGGCCGAATCCGGGATCGAAAAAGCCGGCATAGTGCACCCGGAACTCTCCCACGTGGCTGTCGAAGGCGCGCATTTCGGCGGCGTGGTCGGGCGGCACGCTGACCGCCTCCTTGGAGGCCAGGATGTAGAATTCATCCGGATCGAGGGTGATGTTGGTGGCGCCCCGGCTGACGATGGGATCCCAAAAGTCGTGGACCTCGTAGTAACCGTCCTTTTCCAGATCGATGACGCCGGTGTGGCGCTTGGCCTTGTAGCCGATCACGCCGCCTTCCGCCGCGCCGGCGATATCGACGGTGAATACGACCCCCGATTTGGCGATATCCGCATCGTCGGCCGAGACCAGGGGCGAGGCTTCGTGGAGCCGGCGCATGGCCGCCATCGTGGCCGGCGGCTTGCCGCGCCGCAGCCGAAGCTGACTCAGCCGGATCCCGGTCCGGACCAGGACACTGAAGGTCAGGGGCGAGATTTCGGCGTAGAGCTTGCCTCGGTACCCCTCCTCGATACGGTCGAACTCGGACGAATAATCGGTGATCACCCGGGTGAAGATATCCAGCCGCCCGGTCGACGATTTCGGGTTGGCCATGGCCGACATCATTTTTTGCAGCTTCAGGCCTTCGAGCAGCGGGACCACATAGACGCATCCCCGCTCGAGGACGGCGCCGCCGGTGATGTCGATCTCGTGCATGGTAAAGGCATCGAGGCGGCCCGCCACCGTCTTGCCGGCGCCCGGCAGGAAACTTCCCCGAACCCGGTAGGCGGTCCGGCCAAGCCGCAAATCCAGGCTGGCCGGCTGAATTTGATCCTCGCCCACCGCATGGTCGCCGACGGCGAATATCTCGCCGCTCGCCAGGAGTCCGCGAAGGGTCTGTGACGGCAAAATACCGGTCGAGTGAATGTTGCCGTCGCTGCCGGCGTCGTCATCGAACCCGTCCAGGGGCAGCGTGGCGGTGGTTTCGGTCAATTCGAACTGCTCCGCAATCGATTGCCCATTATACCCGATTCGCGCCTCCGGCGAGGGTCCATGCGGACGGAACGCGCTTGGCGGCTACGCCAGATGCTCGGCGAAAAATTCCCTGGAGCGGGCGCGGGCGAGGTCGGTGGCGGCCTCGTTGTACGAGGGCCGTTCGTCGCAGATGAATCCATGGCCCGCGCCGTCATACACATGGACGATGGCATCGGGCTTGGCGGCTCGAATGTCGTCCACGGTCTCCATGGGGATGCCCTGGTCTTCGGCGCCGAAATGCATCATGACCGGGCAGGCGGCGTCGCGGTCGAGGAAGTTGCCGATACCGCCGCCGTAGTAGCATGACGCGGCATCGAAATCGCCCGAGCAGGCGCCGAGCCAGGAGACCGTTCCGCCATAGCAATAGCCGATAATGCCGACCTTGCCCGCATCCCTCAGCGCCGCGGCCGCGGCGGCGATGTCCTTGACGCTGTCGTCCCAGTCGACCTTCTCGCGGAGGCCCATGCCGGTCTGGCGGCCATCCTCGTCGTAGCCGAGCTGGACGTTCTTCTCCGCCCGGTCGTAGAGCGCCGGCGCAATCACCGCATAGCCCGCGCCGGCCCATTCGTCGGTGACGGCGCGGATATGTTTGTTTACGCCGAAGATTTCCTGGATGAGCACCAATCCCGCCTTCGGCGTCCCGTCCGGGTCCGCCCGGTAGGCACCGAACGTGTGGCCGTCGCCGGCTGTCAGCTGAATGTCCTGCCCCATGAATTCCTCCCCTGGTCGCTGGGTCCGTTTGGCGGTGAGGATGGCGGCAGGGTGGCGGGGAGTCAATCCAACGCTCTCTGCCGATGAGTGCGGGGCGAAAAAAGCCAGACGGCCTGTAAGCCGGGTTCTGTTCCCACGAGTGGGCGATGACCATTCATCTGGGACGCCCGTCGCCGGACGCCTCGCGCGACCTACCCGGACGGCGGCGCGAAGACCCGCCTGCGGCCGAGGCCGCGCGCCGTCCCTACTTGGTCTTGCTCCCGGTGGGGTTTGCCCTGCCGCCTCTGTTGCCAGAGGCGCGGTGCGCTCTTACCGCACCCTTTCACCCTTACCCGGGTCGATCGGCCGGAGCCGAATGACCAAGGCGGTTTGCTTTCTGCGGCACTTTCCCTGGGGTCGCCCCCGCCGGGCGTTACCCGGCACCGTGTCTCCGTGGAGCCCGGACTTTCCTCCCTCCATTCGCATGAAGAGCGGCCATCCGGCCGTCTGGCGGGCCATATCTATGACAATCGTCCTTAAAAATCAAGGGCTTGGCGGCCTGGGGCGAGGTCGACCCAGCGTCCATGGTAATCGGCGGTCGCCAGTTTTCGCGAGACGTTTCCGGGCCAGTAGTCGAGATACAGCGCCGCGTCGACTCCATCCGGGGCCGGCTCCATGCGAAGCCAAGCCACCGGCGCATCGGCGGTTGCGGCGGCACCGGCCGATAAAATGGTCCCTTCGATCCTGGCCTGGGTGCCGGCCGGCAAATATTGCCAAAAGATGGAATGATAGAGCACGGTGGCGACGCCCGGGCGGGCCGAGAAATGCGCCTCGACCCAGTCCGCGGCATCGGCGCGGTCTACGGTCAGCCCGGATTGGGCGACCAGGCCGAGGGCGCCTTCCAACCGTTCGATCCGCGCCGCCTGATCCGGCCACAGGTAAGAGAGCAATCGGTCGCGCTGTTCGGGATCGCCCGCGGCGATCGGATTTTGATCACAGGCGCGCCGAGCCGCGACGATTGGGAAAGGCTCCCTGGGCATGTCGCCCGACCACTCCGTGGAAATTACGACGCCGCTGTTGGCGGGGCTGATGGAAGCGCCCGAAAGGTCATAGGAGTAACGCTCCCAGAGCAAATTACAGCCGGCGCTGGCGCCGATCTCGAAGATTGACAGCGGAAGGCCGCTTCGACGGAAAACTTCGCAGAACCCAGGGAGCAGGACGACCGATCGCGCAACCTCATTGGTTTGGGGCGGGCTATCCAGGTAGCTGTCCAGGTGCGGTGCGTGGCTGACGAATGCCGCTTCGGCGGCCGGCCAGTAACGGTTTTCGTTTCCTTCGTGCTCGCCGCCCGGAAACACGTCCGCCAGTTCCGGCGCGGCGCCGGAACGGACCAGCGCATGGAGCCCGCCGGCCAGGCGAAGGGCCAGCGCATCGTCCCCCGGATGGCCCGGCCAGTTCAATATTCGAGCGCCGATCGACGATTCATCAGAGATGTTTTGGCCAAGGACGTGAAGAAACCGGCCATAATATTTAGAACCCAACCGTTCACAGGCCCGGGCCTGGCTGAAGAAATTCTCTCTGGCGGGATTCCGTCCTTGGCTCGCGCCGGATATCAAAGCTCGCAGTCCTTAACGCCGTTTCGGCAATCCTCTTTGGCCTTGTAGGCATTCGGTCGGCGGCATGCAAGAGACCGGCCGGTTCCCGCGTTCCATTGGGGATGGCGAAGCGCGCCCCGGTCCGGCACGCGGCCTAGTCCGGCTGCCGGGCGCCCGTCGCCAAGCGGTGGACCGCGCCGATCAGCCGGCCGGTCTCGGCGTCGATTTCGCCGTCGATCGATGACGGCCTGAAACGGCGCTGAAACGCCGTCACCGCGGCGGACAGGTCGGCGGTGTCATAACCGATGCCGCCGAGTTCCGCGGCATGGCCCCCGGCGCCCGCCTTTTGGCCGTCCGCCGGCCAGAGGCCGATGCCGGCCGCGGCCAGCCGCGGCCAGTCGAACAGCTCGCCCGGGTCCATCTTGCGGACCGGGGCGATATCCGCGTGCCCCACGACGTTTCGGGGCGGGATGGGGTGGCGCACCAATACTCCCTTGGTCAACTCGATCAGGGCTTCCATCTGTGCGCCGGGAAACGGGCGGTAGCCGAACTCATGACCGGGATTGACCAACTCGATCCCCACGGAGCGGCCGTTGATGTCGGTCTCGCCGCGCCAGGCCGAAATTCCGGCATGCCAGGCGCGCGCCTTTTCATCCACCAGCCGCCACAGCGTACCGTCTTCCTCGACGACATAGTGGGCGCTTACCTTGGCCTCGGGGTCGGTCAGCCGGTCGAGCGCCTCCGCCGCCGTTCTCATGCCGGTATAGTGGAGGACCAGCATGTCGATGGGGGCGCCGTCCGGGCGGCTGTCGAAATTGGGCGAAGGCCGGTCGCGAAAGCTGATCACCTCGGGGCTCCCCGGCTAGTGCAGAGACCGTTGTTTTTCGACCTTCTCATAGGCCGCGTTGATCGCCGCCATCTTTTCGTTCGCCACATCGATGAATTCCTGCGGCAGGCCTTGGGCGATCAGGGTATCGGGATGATATTCCCTGATCAGCTTCCGGTAGGCCGCCTTGATCTCCGCTTCGTCCGCATCCCGCGAAATACCCAGAATCTCGTAGGGGTCGGCCTCGTCGGGTCCCATGTGGGTCGCGCGAATGCGTTCGAAATCGTCGGCCGAGAAGCCGAAGGACGCACTCACCTTTTCGAGAAATTCGATTTCATTGGGATGGACGACGCCGTCGGCGAGGGCGACGTGAATCAGTCCGCCCAGGACGCCCTCCAGGACCTGCGGTTCGCGGGCGAAGATGGCGCCCAGCTGCTCGGCATAGGGCTCGAAGCCTTCCGCGTCCCGCCGCGCCTCGTTGAACAGGCGGCCGACATCGCCCATGTCGCCGGCCGGAATCTGGAACACCCGCTTGAAGGCCTCGATCTCGTCACGGGTCACCCGGCCATCGGCCTTGGCCATCTTGGCGCCGAGAACGATCACGGCGACCGCCACCGCCGACTGCCTGGCCTGTTGGGAAGCCGGGCCGGCGAGGCGTTGACCGGTCCGGGCCCGGTCCATGGCGTGGCCGGCGGCCGCGCCCAGGAGCGCGCCGATCGGTCCGCCAAGGGCAAATCCCGCCACGCCGCCGATAACCTTTCCCCATATGCTCATGAACAGCCCCAAATAGCCTTATGGCATCTTCAATTCGGACGCCGAGACGATTTATCAGAAGATTCTGGAGATTCAACCCGCCTAGGCGCCGGAATTCAACCTGCCGCCAAGCCCGCCGTCCTTCAGCCACCGCACGAGCGCCTTCTCCGGATCGGCGATCTCCTCCACCGAACCGTACCAGTAGGCATCCCAACCCGCCTCCGGCAAGCCGGCGAACACCATCAGGTTCAGCGGATAAGCCTCGGAGTCGGTGCAACGGCGAAAATCGTCCCGGAACAGGAACACGGGCTTTTCCCAGGCGATCGCCATGCCGAGCTCCACCATCACCCCTTCATCCGGGGGACAGCCGTTGACCACCGCGAACAGCCCGTCGGCGTCGCGCACGTCGCGGAGATCGGCCTGTCCGATCCGGTAGGCCCAACCGGGGCTCGCCCGGTCGCTCTGGTTATTGCGGGCGAAAGGCTCCCATACCTCCGCGCCGGCCGCCTCCAAGGCCGCTGCAAGCTCGGCCAGCGGCCCGGCGCGCTGCTGTTCCGAAAACCCGTAGGGATTCGCCAGATACAAGGTCTTGCTCATTTTGTACCGCTCCGTTGGTAATCGCAGGAAACGTTAGTCAGCGCGCTGTCCGGCGGCAAGCTGAATGCATATTCCCTGGAATATTGGAACGGAACGTCTCGTTATTTGAGGTTTGACGCGCCGCTCCGCGGTCGGAACGCTAAAGGGAACTTTCCGATTGCCGGGCGGGGGCTTCGATGATTCGGGGCGACGCGGGTCCATTCGAGCCTATTCGGCCGGCAAAGGGCAGTTTCAGCGCCGGATCGGCTGCATCCACCCCGAACGTCAGCCCGAGCAGATTCAATTCCAGGCCTTCTTCGATGCCCGCCAAAACGCCGAAGACCCCGAACAGGTTGAACTGGAAACCGCTACCGCCCGGCGCCCTGGCAATTATCCGGCTGCCGAGGAAATCCTTGCCGACCGCCGTCGGCGGCAGGTCCAGCTTGAGCGCGGGGACTTCCCGCGCGATGTGGGCGGTGTAGGTGTTGGAGTTGGGACCCGGCCACGCCCGATAGCGGGCCGGGTACGGGTAGGATTGCGATGCGGCGTCGATGTCCCGGATGATCTCGTCGACGCCGTCACCGCGCAGGTCGGCCAACAGGTCCGGCTCGGCGCCGAACCAGCGGGCATCCGCATCCCGGTTGCGCACGGCGACCGCCGTATCGCCCCAGCGCAGACGCCAGCCGATTACCTCGTAGACGGTGAACTCCGCGGCGTTGGTCGGTTTGACCGCGATCCAGGAATGAACGCCGAAGTAGCCGCGCCAGCCCCAGGCACGCGCGGCATAGACCTGGACGACGGCCTCGGGCGTGGTCGCCGGATCGGGCGCCAAGCCGACCGGCTCGTGGCTGGCCGTCCGCCAATCCCTCTCGGTAGTTCCTGACATCACCGCGCCTGCTGCCGTTCCGGCGACAATTAATCCTGCAATGACGAGGGTTATGGATTTCCATCGCGTCATTTCAATGAACCTAGTATCCCTGCCGCCCGCCCGCAATCGATGCTTGACCCGTATTTCCCGCCAGGGTCGCGGCCTGCGTCGAGTCCAGGCGGTCGAGTCGCCCGCCGGCTTTGAAATTTCTTGGTCAAGCCCCGAAAATCCATCAGAAATACTTATGACAATCGCATGGAATCCTATTTCAGGGATCGACTCGACGTGACCGAGAACGCCGGAAGACCCGGATGGCAGTTTTGGATCGACCGGGGCGGCACCTTTACCGACGTGGTGGCGCGCTCGCCGGAGGGTGAACTTTCGGCGCTGAAGCTGCTCTCCGAGGATCCCGATCGGTACCCGGACGCGGC
>CAZUGT010000151.1:0-10954 GCA_964620095.1 uncultured Rhodospirillaceae bacterium
GCCGATATCCCCCGCACCATACGTAAACGAAGATCCGTCGAAATCGCTCTGCCCATAACAACACCTCCTGGGCACAGGGAATCACCATTCCAAACAAAAAGGAATCCCCGACGATTCAATTTTCACGCCTGAGGCTCTAGGCGGCGGCCTGGTCCCGGGCCTTCTTCAGCCGGCGCTTGAGCTTGCGGCCCTCGGGGGCCAGCTTGGAGGCCGGCGTCCCGGCAAGAAACGCATCCAGGCCGCCCTTGGCGACGATGGTGCGCAGCGCCGAGGTCGAAATCTTCAGCGACACCGGACCCAGCACGTCCGAATGGACGGTGGTCTTCTGGACGTTGGGCAGAAACCGCCGGCGCGTCTTGTTGTGCGCGTGGCTCACGTTGTTGCCGCTCTGGACGCCCTTGCCGGTCAGTTCACATCGGCGCGCCATTTTCTTCTCCTGTCATCCCGCCCGGGCGGCGGGGTCGAAACCAATGGCGGACGCCCGTAGCGCCCGCGAGGCCGGTGTTTTACGGCTCGAAACACCCGTGGTCAAGCCCGCGATCGGCCGGCGGTCTACTTCTTGCCGAACTGGTAGATGAATTGCGCGATTTCGCCTTCGAGGGGGAACGACAGCATGCCCATGACCTCGTAGCCGAGCAGCCACGGCGTGACGTAGAACCGGATCATGAAAAAGAACCACGCGACATAGAGCGGAACGAATATGGGGATCAGAAATCCGGGCGTGATGGGGGAGAACAGCCGCAACAGCGGATTCGTCGAGTTGACGAAAAACCGCATGAAAAAGAACGACGAATTCTCGGGCAGGAACAGCGACATGCCGGCCCTGCCGATGAGCGTCCACATGACGACGCCCATGATATAGTCGATGACGATGACCCAGAGGGGGAAGGCCTCAGCCACGCCTGGTCTCCCGGCTTCTTGATTGACGCATCCTAAAAATAGTTCGGGGCGAAGCCAAGCTTCGCCCCGAACCTCGTCAATGTCGGACGACTAGTGGTCCGATGAGAGGACGGATGCCCCCTTCGGAATGCGCATTTCGTCGACCATACGCTGGGTTTCCTCGTCCGGCTCCTTGGTCATCTGCGTGACGACCACCATCGCCACGAGGCTGACCGCCATACCGACGATGCCGAAGCGGAGATGATCGAGACCGATGAACTCGGCGCCGCCCATGAACCGGACCCAGATCAGGTACGCGGTTCCTGCGACGAAGCCGAAGATCATGCCGGCGACGGCGCCCTCCCGGTTGGCTCTCTTCCACCAAATGCCCAGAACGAGCGGGAAGAAGAGGCCGGAGGCCGCGAAGTTGAACGCCCATGCAACCGCGCCCAGAATGCCGGTCAGCTTGAAGCTGGCCACGAACGCGCCGGCCGCACCGATTGCTATCAACAAGATGCGAGCCGCAACCAGACGCTTTCTGGTGTCGGCGCTCGGATCGATGATCTTGTAGTACAGATCATGCGACAGGGCGTTGGCGATGGCGAGCAGCAGACCGTCCGCCGTCGACATGGCTGCCGCCATACCGCCGGCCGCCACGAGTCCGGAGATCACGAACGGCAATCCGGCAATTTCCGGCGTTGCCAGCACGACGATATCGCCGCGCATGAAGAATTCGTTGATCTGCAGTATGCCGTCCCCGTTGCTGTCGGAAATCTTCAGCATGCCAACGTTGCTCCACTTCTGAATCCAGTCGAGCGAGGCCACCTCCGAGAATGATTTCCCGATGATGCCCGTCGCCAGGTTGGGATCCAGAACCTGAAGCTTGGTGAACGTCGCCAAGGCCGGAGCCGTGAAGTACAGCAGGAAGATGAACAGCAGCGACCATGCCACGGACGTCCGCGCAGCCCGCACCGAAGGTGTGGTGAAGTAGCGCATCAGAATATGCGGCAGAGACGCCGTACCCGCCATCATCATGAAGGCGAGGGTGACGAACTTCCAGTTGGCCAGGGCGCTGGCGCCCGCTGTCGCGTGCTCGATGGTCAAAGCCCGGACACCCGCAAAAGCCTCGGTGGGCTTCAGCTCACCGACCTTCTGCAGCGATTCCAGTTCGGCCAACCGGGCGATCGCGTCGCCATAGGCGAATTGCGGGATCAGGCCGAATTCCTGCTTGCTGGACATCCAGAACACCGGCACCAGATAGGCGATGATCAGCACGATGTACTGCGCCACCTGGGTCCAGGTCACCGCCCGCATACCGCCGAGCATCGAGCAGAGCAGAATGCCGAGGAGACCGAACCAGACGCCGACCTCGAACGGAATCTGCAACGCCCGCGCCGCGATGGTGCCGGTGGCGTTGATCTGCGCCGTCACGTAGGTGAAGGACGCGACCACCAGAACGATCACCGCGCACAAGCGGGCCAGATCGCCGCCGTACCGGGTTCCGATGTAGTCCGGCACCGTGTAGCAGCCGAACTTCCGGAGATAGGGCGCCATCAGCGAGGCCACCAGCACATAACCGCCGGTCCACCCGACGACGAAGGCGAGATAGCCGTAACCGCCGAAATAGATACCGCCGGCCATCGCGACGAAGGAAGCGCCGGACATCCAGTCCGCCGCCGTCGCCATGCCGTTGAATACCGCGGGAACCTGCCGGCCGGCGACGTAGTAGGCGTCGACCTGCATCGTCCGCGACAGCCATCCGATGGCGGCGTAGATGACAACGGTGAAGAGAACGAACAAAATACCGATCGTCTCTGCGTCGACGCCGACCTGCTCCAGGACGGCCATCAACAGGATGAAGACAACAAACCCACCGGTATAAAGACCGTAGATTTTGGGCAGGTTGTCGATGAAGTTACCTTTCATGGTGTCTCTCCTCTCTACCCGCCGTTAGCCGTCTTCTTCGGCCACGCCGAACTCTTCGTCGATCGAATTTTGCCGGGACGCCAACCAGAAGATCAGCACGACAAACACGATCAGAGATCCCTGCGCCGCCATGTAGTAGCCGAGCGGGAATCCGAAGATTGAAACTGCATTGAGATCGCTCGCGAACCAATGCACTCCGAAGGAGAAGATGAACCATAAGACCAGGACTATTATGGTCAGGGTCTTGGTTTTTGCCCAGTGCGCGGCACGCACTTCAGGCGTCACGTCAGTCATCTGTGATGCTCCCAATCCGAGTTAGCCACATGCACACGGCATCCCCTTCTGGGTTCGCCACGCTCTCATTCATTCCAGCCAACCTGTTGGCCCGATCATTCTGATCCGGCCGATGCCCTGCTATTTCCAGGCAATTTATTGTTGGGTTATTGACGGCAATGCCGTAGGAGGTATCCCTGTGTTGAACTTCGATGACGCTACCCCATTTTCATGCGAACGCAAAATGAAATGTTGAAAGACCTCCGTGACGGGGTCAAAGAAGCTATATATTTCATATGGTTAGCCCTTCGCGCCCTCAAGTTCTGGCGGAGGGAACCGCCCATACTGACGCCAACCGACTTGGCTAGATTCGTTGAGACCCGGGCCAAGTACGTCGCCCAGCGAACCCTGTTCGGCTACGTCAAGACCCGGGCCGGCACCCGCTACACCTCGCTCTTCGAGGACGAGATATTCGTCGCCTCGGTGGACGCGGCGAAGTGGGAGATCTACCTCGCCAGCCTCGCCGACCTCTCGATTTACGCCGCCGCCGCCATCGGCCGGACGGGCGCCTTCGGCAAGCCGGCCCTCGACGGCCTCGCCCTGGACTGCTTCCTCGCCGGGCTGGTGGTCGACCGGCTGCCCGACCGCCGCCCGGAAGGGTTCGCCCAGGACCGGGACGCCTTCGACCGGCGTCTCGCCGAAACCCGGTGGGCCGAGATCCCGGACGGCGAGGCGGTGTTCGAGAACAGCCTCAAGGCGCTGGTTCACTGGGCGCCGGTCGCCGACGAACTCAAGCAGTACGACATCGTGCCGGTGCGCAACTCCATGCGCTTCCAGTGGAAGACCGTCCGCGACCAGCTCAGGAGCCGGCTTGACGCCGAGGCCGTCGCCGCCGGCCTCCCGTCCCCGGACTGATCCCGCTCAGCGTTTATAGAGGCCCATCAGGGCCGCCTTGGCCACGTGGTTGAAGTTGAGCTGGAAGCCCATCACCGCGCACGGCGTCTCTTCGGTCACCGGCAGCGCCTCCTCGCTCACCGCGTAGAGGGTGAACAGATAGCGGTGCGGATGATCGCCCTGGGGCGGACACGGGCCGCCGTAGCCGGCGAAGCCGAAATCGTTCCGCGCCTGGACGCAGCCCTCCGGCATGGCGCCGCCGGGCGATCCGGCCCCGGCCGGCAGCTCCCGGAGATCGGCCGGCAGGTTGAGCGCCAGCCAATGCCAGAATCCGGACCCGGTCGGCGCGTCCGGATCGAACATGGTAAGCGCCAGGGACTTGGTGCCCGCCGGCGGGTCGGTCCAGGAAAGCTGCGGCGAGACGTTGCCCCCGGCGCAGCCGAAGCCGACCTCTTCGTTGACCACCTGCTCGAGCGCAAGGTACTCGCCGTCGGCGAAGTCGCTGCTGCTCAGAATGAACTCGGCCATGTAAACCTCCCTGTTTCCTTAATGACCCGGCCGCACCTATCCGATGATGCCGTTCAATGTCGCGCTCGGCCGCATGGCGGCGTCCACCGCCTCCCGGGGCGCGTGGTAGTATCCGCCGAGATCGACGGGCCTGCCCTGCGCCGCCAGCAGCTCTGCGTTGATCTTGTCCTCGTTGCCGGCCAGCGCCTCGGCGATGGGGGTGAAGTGGGCCTTCAGATCCCCGTCCGCGTCCTGGGCCGCCAGCGCTTCCGCCCAGTAGAGGGCGACATAGAAGTGGCTGCCCCGGTTGTCGATCTCGTTGACCTTGCGGCTCGGCGACTTGTTCTCGTCCAGCAGCCTGCCGATGGCCGTATCCAGGGCGTCGGCCAGGACCTGGGCCTTGGGATTGGACCTGGCCTGGGCGAGGTGCTCCAGCGACGCGCCGAGCGCGCAGAACTCGCCCAGGGAATCCCAGCGGAGGTGGCCCTCCTCCTGCATCTGCTGAACGTGCTTGGGGGCCGATCCGCCGGCGCCGGTCTCGAACAGCCCGCCGCCGTTCATCAGCGGCACGATGGAAAGCATCTTGGCCGAGGTGCCCAGCTCGAGGATGGGGAACAGGTCGGTGAGGTAGTCGCGCAGCACGTTGCCGGTGACCGAGATCGTGTCGTCGCCGTTCTTCATCCGGGTGAGCGAATACTTGGTGGCGTCGACGGGCCGCATGATGCGGATGTTGAGGCCCTTGGTGTCGTGGTCCTTCAGATAGACCTCCACCTTCTTGATCAGCTCGGCGTCATGGGCCCGGTCCTTGTCGAGCCAGAATACCGCCGGCGCCCCGGTGGCCCGGGCCCGCGTCACGGCGAGCTTCACCCAGTCCCGCACCGGCGCGTCGCGGGTCATGGCGGCGCGCCAGATGTCGCCCTCCTCCACCCGGTGCTCGATCAGGGTGCCGCCGCCCGCATCGACCAGCCGGATGGCGCCGTCCGCCGGCGCCTTGAAGGTCTGCGGGTGGGAGCCGTACTCCTCCGCCTTCTGGGCCATCAGCCCGACATTCGGAATGGAGCCCATGGTGGCCGGATCGAAGGCGCCGTTTTCCTTGCAGAAATCGATGGTCGCCGAATAGACCCCGGCATAGGACGAATCCGGGATGACGCACTTGGTGTCGTGTTCCTCGCCGTCGGGTCCCCAGCCCTTGCCGCCGCCCCGGATCAGCGCCGGCATGGACGCATCGATGATCACGTCGGAGGGGACGTGGAGGTTGGTGATGCCCTTGTCCGAGTTGACCATGTACATGGGCTGCTGGGTTTCCATGCAGGCGTTGAAATCCCGTTCGACTTCGGCGCGGATGTCGCCGGGCAGGCCGGCGATCTTTTCGGCGAGTTCGCCGATGCCGTTGTCGGGGATGACGCCGGCTTCGTCCAGAACCGCGCCGTGGCGGTCGAAGAGCGGCTTCAGGTAGGCCTTCACCGCGTGGCCGAAAATGATCGGGTCCGAGACCTTCATCATGGTCGCCTTCAGGTGAACCGAGAACAGCACGCCCCGGTTCTTGGCGTCGGCGATCTGGCGCTCGAAAAACAGCGACAGCGCCTTGGCGCTCATCATCGTGGCGTCGACCACGTCGCCGGCCCCGATGGGCGTCGCCCCCTTGAGCTCGGTGACCGTCCCGTCCGTGCTGACGAACTCGATCCGCGCATCGCCCGCCTGGTTGGCGGCGACGGTCAGCGCCTTCTCGTTGGTGAAGAAGTCCTCCCGGCCCATGGTCGAGACGTGGGTCTTGGACTCCCTGGTCCACTTGCCCATCCGGTGGGGGTTCTTTTTGGCGTATTCCTTCACCGCCTTGGGCGCCCGGCGGTCCGAGTTGCCCTCGCGGAGCACCGGGTTCACCGCCGATCCCTTGACCTTGTCGAAGGCGGCGAGCACCGCCCGGTCCTCGTCGGACGAGGCCTCTTCCGGGTAGGCGGGCACCGTGTAGCCCTGATCCCGCAACTCCTTCACCGCCGCGTTGATCTGCGGGATGGAGGCCGAAATGTTGGGCAGCTTGATGACGTTGGCGCCCGGCTCCTTGACCAGTTCGCCGAGTTCGGCGAGGTCGTCCGGCCGCTTCTGGTTATCGGACAGGTGGTCCGGGAAATTGGCGAGGATGCGGCCGGCCAGCGAAATGTCCTTGGTGCCGACGGAGATCCCGGCCGGCCGGGTGAACGCCCTGATGATGGGCAGGAACGACGCGCTCGCCAGTTCGGGCGCTTCGTCCACCTTGGTGTAGATGATGTCGGGCCCGGCGGCGGGCCTTTCGTTGTTGCCGTCGCTCATTTCGTCACTCGTCCCCCTGGCGTCCGTGGCGTCCCTGGATATCCCTATGTCCGGCGCCGGAACGACGCGGTTCCGGGCGGCCCCTTTTTTTAGTCAGCCCGGCCCGGTTGGGCAAGCGGGCCCCGTGGCGGGCCCCGTGGCGGGCCCCGTGGCGGGCCCCACGGGACTCCACATGGCCGAATTCATGGCCGGACCCTTGGCCGACCCCCTGGCCGACCCCCTGGCCGACCCCTTGACCAGCCCCGTGCGAAGCGGATGAACGGATTGGATTTAAATTCCAAGCCCTAAATTCCAACCGGGCATTTTGCGTGGGCTGCAATAGGCATTTATAGGCATTTATGGACATTTGATGACTTGCTTAAATTCCAATTCGGCCGTTTCGCCACGGGGAAACGGGGCGCGCGGAGGGCATGGAGACGATGAATTTTGGCTAGCGCCCCCATAATTCGTCATACCCCGGCGCAAGTCCGGGGTATCCACATTTCCAATTCTTGAACCACAGAGACAGTGAGACAGTGAGGAGCACCGGGATCGAAACCTCTCCTCCCAACCTCTGTGATCTCCGTGTCTCTGCGGTGAATATCCTGGATGCCCCGCCCACTTTGCCGGCTGGCCCGGCAAAGCCGGTCCAGCGAGGCGGGGCATGACGTGACTTGATGCCTTTAACTCTATGCCTCCGTGCGCTCCAGGCGGACAATTCAACGCAGCATGGCCAGCGCGTCCTCGTGGGTCGGCCAGCCGCGGCCCTGCTGCCCGCTCCCGCCGCTCCGCGGGCGGACGGTCGCGCCGCCGTGCACGAGGCCCAGTATCCGGGCCTGAAGCTCGACGGTCTGCAGCACCGTGTCCATGTCGCCCGCGGCGAGCGCCGCGTCATAGACCGGCGTCAGCTTGCCGATCAGGTCGCCGGCCAGTTCGGCCCGCTGATCGCCCCCGCCGGGGGAAAGCTCGGCGATGCGGGCGAGGATTTGCGGCTGGATCAGCAGCCGCGAGGCCTGCCGGGCCGCATTGGCGTCGGCATAGCCCGCCTCCCGGGCCGCCTCAGCCCCGTGGGGACGGCGGGCATAGGCCGCGCAGAAGGCCTCCGCCCTCATGGTGAGGGGCGAAGCCGGATCGCCGGAGTCGCTGGAAATGTCGGTGGAAATGTCGGCGGAAATGTCGCCAGGAGTGTCAGTGGTCATGTCGGGGAAGGGTGAAGCCGTGTCGTCGTATGTGTCGGTCGTCATGAATCTCGAGAATCCCTGTTTGATTGGAAACGGGCCCTTATATAGGCAGGCGGTGGGGGGAATTGTAGGCCAGATCGTTGAAAATCTGACGGTGCGAAACCTTGGCAGTCTCAATTCGAATAAGTTAAATACACTAATTAATTGTACGCTAGAAATTACTTGCTATCAGATTTGAAATATCGTATGTTCTTATATTGTTCTCTCCATCTGAGCTAGATTTTGTGAAATTTCAGCTATAAACTTACTAAATGTAGAGGAGTTTCCAGTTGCAGCCGACTGTGATTGATCTGTTTTGTGGGGCCGGGGGGCTATCCGACGGGTTTCGTCAGGCTGGTTTTGTTGTGTTGGCTGGCAATGACGTATTTGAGGCGGCAGGGAAGACGTTCGAGTCGACCCACCCCGAGGCAACGTTTATCGGCGCACCAATTCAAGAGGTTTCGGCGAATGAACTATTGGCCGGTGCCGGACTGAGGCGAGGTGAGCTTGACGTTTTGATCGGCGGGCCGCCATGCCAAGCCTTCTCCGTCTACAATCATCAGCGAGGCGTTCATGATGACCGGGCAGGTCTTTTTCACGAGTACCTGCGGATTGTGTCTGAGGTAGATCCCAAATGGGTGGTCATGGAAAACGTGACCGGCATCACCTCGATTGCCAACGGAATTGTAGTCGAAGAGATTTTGCGGCGCCTTGGAAGTCTTGGATACCGGGTGGAATTTCAGGTCTTGAAAGCTGAAGAGTTTGGTCTGCCTCAAGAACGCCGGCGAATATTCTTTATCGGCAATCGCACCGGCGAGGAAATTCGATTCCCGACACCCAGGTTTGACAACACGAACAGGCCATTCACATCAGTATGGGATGCAATCGGCGATTTGCCCTCCTTGGAGAATGGCGAAACCCTCAGCAAAACGCCATACGCCGCCAGTCCGCAAAATTGGTACCAACGCTATGCCCGGGGAAATTCGACAGTGGTGACGAATCACTCGGCGCCAAAGCTTGGTGAAGTCAATCTCCAACGCATGAAATACATTCCACAGGGCGGGTCCTGGCGCGACATCCCGTTTGAGCTGCTGCCGAAAGGGATGAAGCGGGCCAACCGGAGCGACCACACCAAGAGGTACGGTCGAATGCACCCTGATGGTCTCTCCTGCACGATTCTGACCAAATGCGACGTTCATTGGGGGGCCTACATTCATCCACATCAAGACCGCGCAATTTCTGTGCGCGAAGCGGCCCGTATTCAGGGATTTGCCGACAAGTTTGAGTTCGCAGGATCGAAAACCGAACAGTATGTTCAAGTAGGCAATGCGGTCCCACCGCTATTGGCCAAATTCGTGGCTGAAACGATTCTGTATGCCGCCGGACGGTCAACTTTGCCCGAGCGGCTTCACGGCTTTAGCGAACAACAGATGGCCGTGGCCATTTAACTAATGCCCAGGGCCCCCGTAATGGCGTTCTCGTAGACGTTCATTTCAGGCAAATTCATGGGGGACGTGAAAGCTAGCGCGACCTGATCGACCGTTGTGGTGAATTGACCAGAGAAGTCCAGCGGGCGGTGTTGACCTGACAGTTCATCACCAAGTTTGTAGCTTCGAAACGTGATTGTCCCGTTGCCCGGGTGGTACTCGTGAAGTTCTCCGCCCAATCTATCTCGTATGCGATCGTAGACCTGCTCAGGGCAAACAAAGAACAGGCCTTTAGAGCACTTCCGTTCTCGCCGCAAAACGTGACCTTTGTAGATAATTTGAGGGAGAATCCGCTTATTCACGTTCTCCCAATTTAATCCTGCATTGCTGAACCCGGGATTTCTGCTCCTTGAATCTACAAATTCATTTCCGCGAAAAAACGCTTCCGATTGTTCTCGGTAGTTTCCAGTAGTGTCGATTGTCTGGACTTCTACTGCTGTGAGCTCCAGCAATTCACCAGCCGAATCTATCCGCGCGAGAATCCAGTCGACATAGTATTTTTTGCCCTTGCCGCCTCCAGCCCCAGGCGGCCGAGGCAGAGGCAGTTCTTGACCCCAGTTGTGACCAAAGACCACTACTTCGGTTTCCAGCTCTCTCCCCTCAACGGTTGCATCTCGTGCGTCAGCCGGACTCATCAGGCGGCACGGCTGGCCAAAGGCGGTCTCCGCCACATCCGCCAGAATCGCGTAGCTATTTGCGTACATGCGATTAGGACAGCAGATCACTGGTTCGGAGGCCGTAAATTGTTGAATTGAACACGCACCGTGTTCCGGTTTGACGCAATTTCCTCCGATGAAGGGGCACGCTTTGTTTGCTATATGACTAGCTGCCGCTGTGTCTAGCGGAGCATACCCAAAAAACTCGGTCACACGGGCGGCCAAAATCAATCCTTTCTAGATTCACCTGTTACTATAGGAATATGGACCATATTGGTAGTGCGCGGCGCTCGGCGAACATGCGGGCGATTAAAAGCGAAGGCATGAAGCCGGAGATGATCGTCCGTAGTTTAGTTCACCGTTTGGGATATCGGTTTCGATTACACGCCAAAGAGCTGCCCGGAAAGCCCGATTTGGTTTTCAAGAAGAAACGGCGGGTCATCTTTGTACACGGTTGCTTCTGGCATATGCACGGTGCCAAAAGCTGTAAAATATCCCGGCTGCCAAAGTCAAATTCAGAATATTGGAGTCCAAAATTGAATCGTAATCGGCGGCGCGACCGGCGAGTCAGAGATCAATTAAAAAAGGAAGGCTGGGCAACGCTAGTGGTCTGGGAATGTCAGACGAAAGACGAGGCGAAACTCGCCAACCGGATCAAATCCTTCCTGGAAGCATAAACCTTCCTACAAGTGACTATTCAGCACCACGATGTCGGGCTCGGGGGCGGCGGCGATGGCCGGGAACACGTCCTCCACCGTATCGACGACGGAGAACAGGTCCCGCACCTTCGGGTGGGCGAAGCCGTTCTCGATGGTCCAGTCGATGA
>CAZUGT010000152.1:0-7009 GCA_964620095.1 uncultured Rhodospirillaceae bacterium
CTCGGAAAATTGCAGCGCGACTTCGTCCGCGAAGACGGCGACGTGTTCTGGTATATCCGCGGGACCGGCAAGCCCGGCATGAACGACCGCCGCAACGAACTCCTCGCGGCCCACAGCGACTACTTCGCCCCCTACGACGAAAACCACTTCATCGTTCGCGGCGCCATGCTGGATGACGCCGGCGAGATCTGGCGGGGCAGCGCCAACCTGATCAAGCTCCCGGACCGGGCCGCGGTGACGGCGTTCCTGGAGGATGAACCCTTTTATCGGAACGGGCTCTACGAAAGCGTTCTGGTCGAACGCTACAACTTCGGCGGCCGGCCGGGGCAGAGGACGTAATACGGCCCGCGATTTCCATAATCAGGGATTATGGAGAGAGCCAATTTCATTATTGGACGTCAAATGACCGGCGCTGTTTAATGGCCGAGATAACAAGCACGCTGGCATTATAAATTGGGAGTGGAATTATGAATATTGAAAGCATTTTACGAAAATCCGCCTATGTGGCGGCGGGCGTTGCGGTTGTTCTGAGCACCCAGGCCCTGATTACCGAGGCATACGCCGAGACCAAGACCCTGACCGCGAACTATTTCTCGACCCGCAAGTCTCCCATCTGGACGGGACTGATGAAGCCCTGGATCGACGAGGTCGAGAAGGCTTCCAACGGCACCCTCAAGATATTCGTGCCGACGGCGAGTTTGGCGCCGGCGCCCCGGCAATGGGATATCGTTGCCAAGGGTTCCGCCGACATTGCGGTCACGCCGAACACCTTCAAGCGGAATATCCTGCACCTGACGCCCATCGCCGAACTGCCGTTCGTGATCTTCGGCTCGCAGGCGTCCACCGTCGCCGTGACCCGGACACACCACAAACATTTCGCGAAGGCCGGGGAATACGACAAAAACGGCATGCATCTGCTGATGCCCTATGCGCTCGCCGGCCATGTGCTGCATAGCCTGAAGGGGCCGCTGACAAGCATTTCCTCGTTCAAGGGCATGAAGATGCAGGGCGATCCGGGCCGCCCGAAATTCACCCTCGACGCGTTGGGGGCGACCGCCGTCGTCGCGCCGGGCATCAAGATCTTCGAAATGATGTCCAAGGGTATTGTCGACGGCGCCATGTATCCGAACGCGACGACCTTCGTGTTCAGGGCCGGCCGCTATGTGAAGCACGTGACCGAGGTGCCCGGCAAACTCGGCAACATTTCCTGGTCGTTCATCATGAACAAGAAGGTGTACGACGGCCTGTCCGGGGAGCATCGCAGGATCATCGATGCGGCATCCGCGGAAAAAATGGCTTTCCGGTATGGCGGTCAGCAGGACAAGCAGGAAGCATTCGCCCGCCAGGATCACATGAAGGGCGGGACGAAATACCACACGGCAAGTCCCGAGCTGGTCGCGGAAATGAAAAAGCGGCTGGCATTCATCTCGGACGAATGGGTTGAACGCGCCAACAAGCGGGGTGTCGATGGAGCGGCCGCTCTCGCATACTTCAAGGAACAGGCCGCGGCCGTCGCCAAGAAGTAGCCGGCGTCCGTTCGATAGGAATTAGATCAACCTTCCCCGATATCGCGTACACTGGGAGGTAGGCGATATCGGGGATTTGTTATCGAGGGTCCGTGAGAACCGGGAGCAGGCGATGAGCGACAGCGGAGGAGTACCGGGCGGCGGCGTGAACCCATCGCCGGGCGGCCGTAACTTCCTGACCACGTTGCTGACGTTCCTTTCGGCCCTGCTGCTGTTCTCCATGATGGCGCTCACCTTCGCCGATGTGGTGGCCCGGTATTTCCTCAACGCGCCGATCTACGGCGCGTCCGAGATCATCGCGTTCATGCTGGGCCTGACCATATTCACGGCCTTTCCCCTGGTGACCAGGGACCGGGTCCACATCACCGTCGGCATGTTCGACAATTTCTACAAGGGACCGGTTCGATTCGTCCAAAGGCTCGCCGTGCTGATCGGAACGATCGTCTTTCTCGGCCTCGTCGGATTGCTGCTGTGGGACCAGGGCTACGGCATGTACGAGGTCCAGTACCTGTCCCACTATCTGGACGTGCCGCAGGCGCCGGTCGTACTGGCGCTGGCGGGGTTGACCGGAATTGCGATCCTGCTTTTTGCCGGCGTGATCTGGAACTACGTCAGGGCCGGCGGCGATCCGGAAGACGAAACCGACAATCAAGGCCTGGTCTGAACCCGCGGCCGGCGCGGGCGCCGGGAGGAAACACCCTTGGAAATAGCGCTCATCGGCATCGTCGTAATTCTGGTTCTCCTCGTCCTCGGCTATCCGTTGGGCATGACCCTGATGATCGTCGGTCTTTTCGGGATAGCCATCGTCCACCCGAACGGCATCACGGCGGCCATGAATATCGCCGGGCAGCAGATTATCGACCTGGGCCTCAACTTCTCGTTTTCCGTTCTGCCCCTGTTCATATTGATGGGCGTGTTCGTTTCCCGCGCGGCGCTGTCCGACGATCTGTACGAAGCCTCCTTCCGGTGGCTCGGCCATTTCCGGGGGGGCCTCGCCATGGCCACCGTCGCGGCGTGCGGCGGGTTCGCCGCCGTCTCCGGGTCCTCCGCCGCCACCGCCGCCACCATGGCGAAGGTCGCGATCCCGTCCATGCGCAAATACGGCTACGCGGATTCGATATCGTCCGGAACCGTGGCGGCCGGCGGCACCATGGGCATCCTCATCCCCCCCTCCGGCGCCTTGATCATCTACGGCCTGCTGACCGAAGAGGACATCGCCAAGTTGTTCATGGCCGGCGTCGTCCCGGGGCTGCTTACGGTGAGCGCCTATATCGGCGTCATTCTGCTGATCACGACATTCTGGCCCCATCTCGGCCCGCGGGCCGAAAGGTCCGGTTGGCGCGAACGCCTTTCCTCTCTCTACAGGGTGTGGGGCGTCCTGTTCCTGTTCCTGCTGATCATGGGCGGGATATTCTTCGGCGTGTTCACGTCGACCGAGGCGGGCGGAATCGGCGCGGCGGGTGCGCTGGTCTTCGCCATCGTCCGCAAGAAAATGTCGTGGCGCATCCTTTACGAGTCGCTGGTCGAAGGGGCGCGCACCACGACGATCATCTTCACCGTCGCCTTCGGCACCCTGATTCTCAATCAGTTCGTGAACCTGTCCGGCCTGCCCGAAGCGGTCCTCGGCTTCATCGACAGCCTGAACGCAACCCCGATCCAGGTCATATTCGTCATCATCGGCTTCTACGTCATTCTCGGAATGTTCATCGAGGGCATCGCGATGATCTTTCTGACGGTGCCCATATTCGTTCCGGTCATATCGGCCCTGGATTTCGGATTTCACGACGTGCTGATCTGGTGGGGCATCGTGCTGGTGATGGTGGTCGAAATGAGCCTGATCACCCCGCCCATCGGGCTCAACGTGTTCATATTGAAGTCGATGCTCCCCGAGGTTCCGCTGTCGTCCATTTTCAAGGGAATCGGGCCCTTCTTCGCCGCCGATATCGTGCGGGTCGCGATCGTTATCTTCTTTCCCGCGGTCGCCTTGTGGCTGCCGAATTTGATGTTCAATTAGCTGCGGGGATGTCTCTCCGATGCGCCGTGCGCGCCAACTCTCACCCTGACCCTCTCCCTCCAGCGCCTCCAATTCACCCTTGACATGTAGTGCAAATCGCACTACATATGGCAACCTCGCAAGGAGGCGGGCATGTTGGATTTCGATACCGCGTCAAGCATTTCGGGAAAGCAGACGAAGTCGACCCAGGTACGCCACGATGATCGGCTGGCCGGCCTGATCGAGCGTGCCGCGCTCGCGCTGGCCGTGGACAAGTCCGTGTTTCTGCGTGCCGCCATCGAACGCGAGGCCACGCGTGTCCTCGACCTGCAGTCCCGGCACACGCTGACGCCTGAGGACGCCGAGATGTTCGCTGCCGCCCTCGACGCTCCGCCTGCCCCAACCCCGCGCGCGCTCGAGGCCGGCCGAAACTACAACGCGCGCGTGGTTCATGCCGACTGAACACCCGGCCTTCAGGATCGAGCACTTCGACCCGGCGCGGCATGACCGCGCCGATTTCGACTGTGGTGTCCACCGTCTGAACAACTACCTCAAGCTAAGCGCAAAAAAACAGCAAAACGACGACATGACCCGCGTCTATGTCATCGTCGAAGACGGAAGCCCACTGATTCTGGGCTACCACGCAATCAATATTGGCATGATGAACGTGGACCAGCTCAAGCGCCGGCCTCGGGGGACCCCCGATCATGGGGAGATACCGGTGCTCTTCCTCGGGCAGGTCGCGGTCGGCCAGGAACAACAGGGCAGTGGCCTTGGCGGTATCCTCATGCACCACGTCTTCGAGAAGGCGGGCGTGATTGCCGACGCGGCCGGGTGCCATGCAATCATTCTCGATGTGATCTCGGACGGCGGCGAGGCGGAATTTGCCCGCCGCAAGGCGTGGTACGAGAGCTTTGGTTTCGCGGCTTTCGCAAGCAACCCCGCCCGCATGTTCCTCGCGATGCAGCAGGTGCGCGAATTGACGCGGCGCCCGCGCGGGGCCCCCTCGCCCTAACCCTTTCCCCCTGAAGGATTCCTCAGCGAAAAGAGAATTCTCAAATGGTTTGGGATGTGATTCAGTGCGGGCAAGAGCCTTGGGACCTTTGGCCGGACACCGGCCGATCAGGTTGGACCGAAGCAGGGTTGCGGCAGGGGAGAAGGCAGATGGCAACCAGTGAAACGAACGTCGAGTTCACATCGGACGAACTGAGGCTCTCGGGCGTTCTGCATGTGCCCGATAGCCCGGCCCCGGGCGGGCGGCGCCCGGCCTTCGTCGTCATGCACGGTTTCGGCGGCTACAAGGACGGCCCGGAACACCAGGCGCAAGCGCGAATTCTATGCGACTGGGGGTACGCCGCGCTCAGGATCGATTTCCGCGGCTGCGGCGAGAGCGAGGGCGAACGGGGCCGGCTGATTGTCGAGGAGGAAGTCCGCGACGCCATCGCCGCGGTGGATTTCCTGGCCGCCCATGAAGCGGTGGATGCCGGGCGCATCGGCCTCTATGGCGACAGCATGGGCGCCACCGTCGCCTTTCAGGCCGGAACCGATGAACGGGTCGCGGCGGTCATCGGGTCCGGCGGCTTCGGGGACGGGGCCAGGACCTTCCGGGCCATGCATTCGGCGCCCGGCGCCTTTCGCGCTTTTCTCGACAGGCTGGACGAGGCGAAGCGGCATTACCGGGAAACCGGGGAGGCGAAGAAGATTTCCCGCTTCGATATCGTTCCCATTCCCGAAGAACTGCGGTCCCATCTGGGCCCCGGCGCGCTGATGGAGTTTTCATACGAAACCGCGCAGAGCATGTACGATTCCCGGACCGAGGACTACGTCGCCGAAATCGCTCCCCGGCCGTTCCTGCTCATCCACCCGGCCGGGGATCAGGTGGTGCCGGCGTCCGAATCCTACGAGGTTTTCAGGCGGGCGGGACAGCCGACGGAACTCTATCTGACGGCCGGAGAGGATCACTTCCCCCTGTCGGGCAAGAACCCTCAGTCGCCCCTGATCATCAAGATGTGGCTGGACCGGTTTTTTCCGGTGCGGAAGGACCGCTGAACCGGGATGACGGCCGAGTTGCTCGAAGCCGCCCGGAACCTGGTTCCCGAGTTGCGCGGCCGTTCCGGCCGGTGCGAGTTTGAGCGGCGGATTCCGCCGGAAACGGTCGCCGGCCTTGTCGCTTGCGGCCTCACCAGGATGACCCAGCCGAAAAAATTCGGCGGCCATGAGCTGGCGTGGCATTCGTTGTGCGAAGTCATCGCGGAATTGGCCAAGGGGTGCGCGTCGACCGCCTGGGTGTGCGCGGTTTTCAACGAGTTCAATCATCGCGTGGCGAACCTGCCCATGGCCGCCCAGGAGGAAGTCTGGGGCGAAAAGGACACGGCTCTCATTTGTTCCGGAAACAGTCCGGCCGCCATATCCACGGAAGTCGAGGGCGGGTACCGGCTCACCGGGGAGTTTCAATTTTCGAGCGGCTGCGATCATGCGGACTGGCATGTGCTGACGGCGCGCCGAAAGGACGGCTCGGACCCCAGGTTTCATCTCATCCCGGCGAAGGACCGGACGATCCTCGACGACTGGCAGGTGTATGGAATGGCGGGAACCGGCAGCAAATCGCTCCGGGTGGAGGACGTATTCGTTCCCGGGCATAGAACCGCCCTGACCCGGGAATGGGGAAATCATTACGGCAATCCCATGTATAGAATGCCGCAATTTTCCGCCAACGGGTTCGTGCTGGCGGCGGTCTGCATCGGCGCTGCGGCGGGCGCCCTCGATGAGCTTTGCCGCGGGATGAGGGAGCGCTCCTCGCGGTTCGGCGAAAAAATAGCCTCCTTTCAAAGCCTTCAGCTGCGCATAGCCGAATCGGCGGCGGAGCTGGATGCGGCGAAACGCATCATGCGGGAGGATCTCGCCGCGTCCGCCGCCTACCTCAAGGAAAATCCGGAGCTGAGCCGGGAACTGATGGCCATCAACAAACGGGATATGGCCTTCGCCACCATATTGGCCACGCGCGCCGTCGGACGTCTGTTTTACGCCTCGGGCGCCCGGGCGCTGTTCCTCGACGGCGCCCTCCAGCAACAGTTTCGCGACGTTCACGCCGGGGCCTCCCAATTGGTGCTCAACTGGGACATCAATGCCACGGTCTACGGCAAGCTGGCGCTGGGCGTCGACCCCGGCCCGGTCCGCTGGTGACCCGTATTCCTCTCCCTCCGCCGGGGGAAGAGGGGACGCCACCGAAACCTTCCCCTCTCCCCATGAAACAAACTCGTCATGGCCGGGCCCACTGGACCGGCTTTGCCGGGCCAACCGGCAAAGTGGCCCGGCCATCCACGTGGATGCCCGTGTCAAGCACGGGCATGACGGCTGGAGGGTGTAGCGTCACTCGAAACCAATTTCTCTCCCCCTGGGCCTACTCCGCCGAAGTAGCCTTCGGCTACGAAGGCTACTTCGGCGGAGTAGGCCCAGGGGGAGAGAAATTGGTTTCGAGTGACGCTACACC
>CAZUGT010000153.1:0-22327 GCA_964620095.1 uncultured Rhodospirillaceae bacterium
GAATCTGTTCGCCGCGGAGACCATCGGCGATACCTTCCGCCAGGAACAGGTGGTCAGCGGCCAAAAGTGGAGTTTCGATCCCGGCGGTCAGCATATCGAATTGGGGATCGCCGAAAACAACCTGTTCCTCGCCCTGGCCGCCGCCGGGTTGTCCCATTCCCTGTTCGGCGAACGGCTGCTGCCCATCGGCACCCTCTATGATCCGTTCATCGCCCGGGGGCTCGATGCGCTGAACTATGCCTGCTACCAGGATGCCCGTTTCCTGCTGGTGGCCACCCCGTCCGGGGTCACGTTGGCGCCGGAGGGGGGCGCCCACCAATCCATCGGCACACCGCTGATCGGCATGGCCCAGGACGGCCTGGCCGCGTTCGAGCCCGCCTTCGTGGACGAACTCCGGACGATCATGGAATGGTCGTTCGACTACATGCAGCGAGACGGCGCGGGCGATCCGGACCCCGCCACGTGGCTTCGGGATCACACCGGCGGCTCGGTCTATCTCCGTTGTTCGACGCGCAAGCTGGAGCAGCCGGTGAGAGAGTTCTCCACCGGCCAGAAGGACGACCTGATCAATGGCGCCTATTGGCTAAGGCGTCCCGGTCCCAATTGCGAGTTGATCATCGCCTATCAGGGTGTCGTTGCGCCGGAAGCGATGACCGCGGCCGGCATGGCGGCGGAGCAATTCCGGGACATCGGCGTCCTCGCCGTGACGTCCGCCGACCGCCTCAATGCGGGCTGGCAGTCGGCGCAGCGGGCGCGGCGTCACGGCGCGGCAACCGCCCAATGCCATATCGAGCGGCTGCTGGCCGGAATTCCGGGACACGCTCATCTGCTTACGGTTCACGACGGGCACCCGGCGGCGCTTTCGTGGCTGGGCGGCGTTCGCGGACATCGGACGTCGGCGCTGGGCGTCGAGCATTTCGGGCAAACCGGCACCATCGGCGATCTTTACGCTCACTTCGAGATCGATTGCGATGCTATTCTGAGGGCCGCCGCCGCACTACGCGGCCGGCCGATTCAGTAGCGCCAGGGGGAGACACAATATGGACGGTAACCAGCCAGGAATTCCGGCTCCAACCATCAGTGAAGTGGTCCTGAAGACCGGCCGGTTCGATGTCATGCGGGATTGGTACGTCACCGCACTGGCGACCGAGCCGTTCTTCACCCGCGGCCGGCCGGAGAAAACATCGTGGACCGGGTCCCAGCAAATCGCCTTCTTCAAGCTCACCGGCTCCTATCCCTATACGCAGATACTCGGCGTCTTCGAGGTGGACGGCACCGGCGATACGCCCGGCACGGATCCGGGCATGCATCATTTTCAGATGGCCCACGCCACATTCGACGAGTTGTTCGATCGCTACGAGCTCCTCAAAGCAGCCGGCATCTCTCCGTCCCAGACCTGGAATCATGGTGTCAGCACCAGCTTCTACTACGAGGACCCGGATGGAAACTGGGCCGAAATGAACTGCGTCAATTTCGATACCGAGGCGGAGTTCCTGGGCTACTTCGAGACCGAGGCCTACAAGAAGAACATCTCCGGCATTCCCATCGACCCGGACGAATATATCGGACGCTACCGCGACGGGACGCCGCGCAAGGAACTGGTCGTGATACCCGTCTGAGCCTGTCCGGTGGGCGACCGCCCACGAATTTCCGGCCAAATCCCTTGGTTCAGGCGGAATATTCCGCCTATGCTTTCCGCTACGACTCGCACACGAAAAGCACGCGCAACAGGGAGGTCAGGACCATGTTCAAGAAATTTGTTCTCGCATCTGCCGCAGTGGCGGCCATCGGCGCCGGCCAGGCAACCGCCGCCGATCTGAAGATCGCACATTTCGTCACCCCAAAGCATTCGGTGTCCCAGTGGATCGCCAACTGGTCGAAGAAGATAGAAGCCGGGACCGCGGGCGAATTGAAGTTCACCATCTTCCCTGGCGGGCAGTTGGGCCCGCCGCCCAAATACTATGATATTGCACGGCGCGGACAGGCCGACATCACTTGGTTGGTCCACGGGTTCACGCCGGGGCGCTTCCCGCTGTCGGAGATTTCCAATCTGCCTTATATGGTGGCGAGCGCCGAGGTTGGCGCCAAGGTGCTCAATGACCCGACGCTCAAATCCAAGTATTTGGCGCCTGAGCATAAGGGGGTGCAACCGCTCCTGCTGATGACCCATCAGCCGGGGAATATTCACACGGCCAAGAAAGCAATCCGTTCGGTAGACGACGTGAAAGGCATGCGGCTCCGGTTCGCTTCAGCGACCATCAAGGAATTCGTGGCCGCCCTCGGCGGCACACCCGTCGGCATGCCGCCGACCCAGATCGTCGACAACATGCAAAAGGGCTCGATTGACGGCGCCTGGACCGACTACGGCGGAGCCGGCATTGCCTTCGGCATGGGGCCGGTGACCAAGTACAGCACCGAGATGTACTCCTATGTCGCCAGCTTCTGCATCTGCATGAACAAGAAGTCCTATGATGGCCTGTCGGCAGGTGCTCGCGCCAAGGTGGATCAGTCTTTCGTCGGCGTCGAAAAGGAGGTCGGCCACGAATGGGACAAGCTCGACCCCATCGGCAAGGGCATCATGATGAAAGCCGGTATGACGCCAGTGCGGCTATCCAAGGAAGAGGATGAAAAGTTCCGTGCGATCGGCGCCAAGGTCGCCGAAGCTAAGATCGCCGAGCTGGAAAAAAAGGGCCTGCCGGCGCAGGCGGTCTACAACATGATGAAGGAACTGGCGGCCAAGCACGAAAAGACGTCGCGCAGCTTCTGGACCCAATAGGCGACGAGACCGGGAACGCGTTTCCCAATGTTCGGCACACCGAGGGACGCGGCGAGGCCCTTTGGCCTCGCCGCCGCTTTGGTACTGGTGTTCATGATGCTGTTCACCACCTTCACCGTCGCGTCCCGGCAGTTCTTCGACTTCCCGATCCTCGGCGTGGTCGACGTGATGGAGTTGTCCCTCGTGGCGATGATCTTCGTCGCCATGCCCGGTGTGTTTCTGCGGGATGAGAACGTGACCGTGGACGTGATTGATCAGGTGATCTCCCGGAAGGCCCGCGTGGCGCTTCGGTTCTTCGGTTTGATCGTCACCCTCGTGTTTCTCATCGTGATGATGATCGAGATGGTCGAGCCGGCCCTCGATAAGCTGGAGTTCGCCGAGGTTACGATGACTCTCAGCATCAACCGGTTTACCCATTGGGTTCCGATTATCATTGGATTTGCCCTCTCGATTATCGGCACCGTCTGGGTGGTCATGCATTACTGGCGAACCGGGGTGCCGACGGATTCGACCCTCGACGGACCCCGGGAGGACTCGGCGCCGTGAGTACACAGGTCATTGGGCTGATCGCCATGGCCGGGCTGTTCGGCCTGATACTGTTGCGCGTACCGGTAGCCATCGCAATGGGGCTTACGGGATTGTTGGGGTACGCCGCTATCGACGGCTGGGAAACGGCGCTGATCACCGCCGGGTCGACCCCCTACGATCTCACGGACAAATATGCGCTCACCGTCGTGCCACTGTTTGTGCTGATGGGTGTCGTCGCCTCCAAGGCCGGCATGTCGAAGGAGCTGTATCGAGCGGCGAACGCGCTGTTCAGTGGGTTCCGCGGCGCCCTGGCGATGGGCACCGTCGGGGCATGCGCGGGCTTCGGCGCCATCTGCGGCTCCTCGCTGGCCACCGCCGCCACCATGACCCGGGTCGCCGTCCCGGAGATGCGGCGGTTCGGCTATGACGAACGAATGGCGACGGGGGTCGTGGCATCCGGGGGCATCCTGGGCGTCCTGATCCCGCCCTCGGTGGTCCTGGTGATCTACGCCATCATCGCCGAAGAGGGCGTGCCCCAGCTGTTCGCTGCGGCCCTGCTTCCGGGGCTCGCCGGGGCCGCCCTGCATATCGTGGTGATCGCCGCAGTGGCGTTCGTGCAGCCGAACCGCATGCCCAGGAGCGCCTGGATGGGCTTTAGGGAACGCTTAAGCGAGTTTGGCGGGCTTTGGAAGATGGCCATCCTCTTCACCATCGCCGTCGGCGGTATCTACTCCGGATTCATGACGCCAACCGAAGCAGCCGCCGTCGCTGCTTTCGTCGCCATCATTATCGCATTCGCCACCCGGACAATGAGCTGGCGCGGACTGCTGGACAGTTTGCTGGAGACCGCGTGGACCACCGGCATGTTGTTTGTCATCGTCATCGGCGCCTTCCTGTTTTCCTATTTCATGGCGCTCACT
Source organism: uncultured Rhodospirillaceae bacterium (assembly GCA_964620095.1). Classification (GTDB taxonomy): domain Bacteria; phylum Pseudomonadota; class Alphaproteobacteria; order Rhodospirillales; family UBA2165; genus JAJDXO01. The sequence goes on from CAZUGT010000153.1 coordinate 4,225, forward strand.
CAATTGCCCAACGCGATCACCGAGTATGTGGGCGCCCTCGGCGTCCAGCCCTGGGTGGTGATCCTGATGCTGGTGGCGTTCTATGTGGCGCTGGGCTTCTTCCTCGACGCCATCAGCATGATCCTGATTACGGTGCCCGTGTTCCTGCCGCTCGCCGAAGCGGTCGGCTATAGCGGCATCTGGTTCGGCATCCTGGTCCTGGTCGCCGTCGAGGTGGGGATGATCACCCCGCCGGTCGGCCTCAATATCTTCGTCATCCGCGCCCAGATGCCGGATATTGCATTGGGCGATGTCTATCGCGGCATCGTTCCATTCCTTGCCGCGCATTTCGGACTGATCGCCATTCTCCTGCTGCTCCCGCAGATCGCATTATGGCTGCCGGCACGATTGTATTAACGATGCGGTGACGGGGATCGTCCGCCATGAAGCTTTCATTGTTCTGCAACTGCCGGTATCTGGGCCCATCGGAAGGGAAGGGCTGGCCGGTCCCGGCGGACGACTACTCACCGGAGGCCGCCGAGTATTCCTACGAAACCGCCCTCTCGCAGGCCGAGATGGTCGATCAGCTCGGCTGGGACTGGGTATCGGTGGCGGAGCACCACTATGCGCCCTTTTCCATCGCCCCGAATCCCATGGTCCTGGCCGGCGCGGTGACCCAGCGGGTCAAGCGGGCCAAGGTTGCCCTGCTCGGGCCCGACCTCCCCATCCTCAATCCGATCCGGGTCGCCGAGGAATTCGCCATGCTGGATACCCTGTCGAACGGCCGGGTGATCGCCGGGCTGATGCGCGGCACGCCGAACGAATATGTGACCTACAACATCAATCCCGATGAATCCCGGGGCCGGTTCCAGGAAGGCCTCGAACTGATCAAGATGGCCTGGACGGAGAAACAGCCGTTCGGCTGGCAGGGCCGGTACTTCCAATACCGGACCATCTCCATCTGGCCGCGGCCGGTCCAGGACCCGCATCCGCCCATGTTCATGTCGGGCTCGAGCCCGGAGAGCGCGGCGTTCGCCGCCAGGAACCGGGTGAGCCTGGGGTTCGCGGTCACGACCATGCAGGCGGCCGGCAAGTCGGCGGCCTACTACCGCGAACAGTGCGCGGAAGCGGGCTGGGAACCGACGCCGGACGATGTGCTGTACCGGATGACGTTTCATATTTCGGACACCGACGAGCAGGCCGAACAGGAACTGCGTGATGCCGGCGCCAGCCGTTTCCGGGGCATCTCCATTCTCAATCAGGACCTGATGGCCTCGCTTCGCAAGACCGGATATTTCTCCGGCCCCGAGCACAGGCCGTCGGAGTTGAAGGTGTCCCAGACCGGTCTTCAGGAACGGATCGACAACGGTCAGATTCTGATCGGCGGTCCGGAGACGGTCATCAAGCAGATCCGGCGGGTAAGGGAGGAGGTCGGGGCGGGCATCCTCGATCTGACGGCGGCCATTCAAATCGGCGACAAGACCACCAAGTCCATCGAACTGATGACCGAGAAGGTCCTGCCGGAAATCCGCGGCTGGTGACGGAGGGTAAGCCTATGGACGAGATGTTGAACCCGACCGGCCCCGAAGCCGGCTTTACCGAGAAGTTCGTCGAGGCCGACGGCTTTGACATACGCTACCGGGAAGCGGGCGACGGCCCTGCCGTCGTCGCCCTGCACGGCGGCGGCGGGTCGCGGATTTCGGGCGCTCATGCGCTGCTGTCGGAGAATTTCCGGGTGCTCGCCGTCGAGGCGCCGGGCTTCGGCAATTCGGCCGAGAACACGCGCCATCGAACCATGTTCGAAATGGCCGACACGCTGCATGCCGCGATTGCCGCGCTCGGCATCGCCGCGTTCTCGGTCATCGGCAATTCCTTTGGCGGCCGGCTGGCGCTGTGCATGGCGGCCGGGAACCCCGAACCCATCGAGGCGCTGGTCCTGGTGGGGCCGGCGGCCATTCGGGAGGGGGGCGAGGTATTCGAGCAGAATCTTCGTAGTATTCTCGGGGTAGGACCGGCGGCCATTCGGGAGGGGGGCGCGGTGCCGGGGCACGCCGCCGGGTCCCATGAGAACATGGCAGCGCTGATGTACGCCCATCCGGAGAGCATGCCGCCCTTCCCCCGGCCCGATCCGGAGATCGTCAGGAAGCAGGCGGCGCTGATTGAACGGCTGCACGGTCCCGACCGGGATGAGGAACTGGAATCGCGGATGCGCGAGATCGACATTCCGACGCTGGTTCTGTTCGGCACCGAGGACAAGCTTATCCCGCCCCGCATCGGCCGGCTTTACCGGGAGATCATGCCCAATTGTCATGTGGTGATGATCTACGATGCCGCCCATGCCATGGACGCGGAGCGGCCGGAGGCGGTGGCCTCCGTGGCCGGCGACTTCATCGCCCGGCGGGACGAATTCCTGATCAAGCGCACCGACGGCGCCATTCACCCCTGATTGCTTTCCGCAGCCGCCCTATTGGGCGGTCTGCACGGCTTCCCGCAGCCGCCCTATTGGGCGGTCTGCATGGCTTTCCGCAGCCGCCCTATTGGGCGGTCTGCATGGCTTTCCGCAGCCGCCCTATTGGGCGGTCTGCATGGGCTCGGTCTCGACGCTGGCGTCGGTGAAGACCTTTTCCAGTTCCCCGGTCTCGTACATTTCCCGGACGATGTCGCAGCCGCCGACGAACTCGCCCTTCACGTAAAGCTGGGGGATGGTCGGCCAGTTGGAGAACTGCTTGATGCCGTCCCGGACCCCCGGGTCGGTCAGCACGTCGACGCCCTTGAACTTGACGCCCATCAGGGTCAACGCCTGGACGACCGCGGCCGAAAAGCCGCATTGCGGGAACATGGGAGTCCCCTTCATGAACAGGACGACAGGATTGTCGTCGATCTCCTGCTGGATCTGTTGGTAGACGGGATGTTCGTTCATTTCGGAAAATTCCCCTCGGTTCGGGTGACTGGCGGGTGGCTACTCGGGAACGTTGGTCTGCAGCGCCAAGGCGTGGAGGTCGGTCCCCATCTTTCCCTGGAGCGCCTGATAGACCCGTTGATGCTGCTGAACCCGGCTCATGCCTTCGAATTCCTTGGAGATCACCAGCGCCGCATAGTGGTCGCCGTCACCCCGCAGGTCTTCGATCTGCACCTGGGCATCGGGGATGCTCTCCTTGATCATCCGCTCGATTTCGCCGATGTCCATCGCCATGGCCGGTTCCTCAACATCCGTCCCCGGGGATACCGCCCGCGGGTTGATCCTGTTTTAGACCATTTGCTTGACCAAATGGTCCACAATTTCACTGTGAGATTTAGGCCGGGATCGCTCGGATTGCAAGGACGCGAGCAAGGCCGCGCCCCTATAGCCGCGGCTTCCAGTAGCCGCGGAGTTCCTGACCGCGGGGGTTGAACCGCTTGTAGCCGTCCGCCGTCTTCTTGATCTTGTTACAGAAACGCCCGCCCTTGGCATTGTTGAAGCAGATCTTGCCGTCGTCCGTCACCCACCATTTAGACTCGCGGGAATGGAGGTTGCCGGGCCGGTCGAACTGAGTGACCAGGACGCCGCCCGGCTTGAAATGCTGGATCATGTCGACGCCATCGCGGCCTCGGAGGTCGATTTTCCGCTCGTTGTAAAAGGCCTTGAGCTCGGCAGCGGTCAGGAATTCCTGGGCCGCCGCACCCTGCGGCAACGCGAGCAGCGCCAGCACAATGACGGCAAGAAACGCTTTCCCCATGGCAATTGTGTCCTTTCGAAATGAGTTGACGGTCGAAATCATGCCGACAAACAGGCGAAGGGATTCAACCTAAAACATGTAATGTTCGGTGTCACGTTCCGGCCATGTAGCCGGGCAGCCAGCTTTCGTGGATGTGACGCAGGTCATCGAGGGGGATCGAGGCGCCGTCCACAGTGACCGCATCGCCGCCGGTCGTACCGATTTCCGCCGCCGGCACGCCCGCCGATTCCGCCGCCGCGAGCACCGCTTCGGCGTCGCCGGCGGCGATCAGATAACGCGCCTGATCCTCGCCGAACAGCCAGGCATGGGCCGGGACGCCGTCCGGCACGCCGATCGACACCCCCGTGTTTCCGGCAAGCGCCATCTCGGCCGCGGCGACCAGGAGGCCGCCGTCGGAGAGGTCGTGGCACGCCGCGATCTTCCCCTCTCCGATGAGCCGCCGCACCAGATCGCCGTTGCGCCGTTCGGCGGCAAGATCGACGGGCGGCGGCGCGCCCTCTTCGCGGCCGTGAAGTTCCCGGAGATAGAGGCTCTGGCCGAGATGCCCGGATGTCTCGCCGATCAGAACCAGGGACAGGCCTTCGCCCGGGACCGCGATACCCGCCGACCCGTCGTACCGGTCGAGGAGACCCACGGCGCCGATGGCCGGGGTCGGCAATATGGCGATACCGGCGGTTTCGTTGTAGAGCGAGACGTTGCCCGACACGACGGGGAAGTCCAACGCCTCGCACGCCTGGCGGATGCCGTCCACGCAGCCGACGAACTGGCCCATGATGTCCGGCTTCTCCGGATTGCCGAAATTCATGTTGTCGGTGATGGCGAGCGGCGTCGCGCCGACCGCCGTAAGGTTGCGCCACGCCTCGGCGACCGCCTGCTTGGCGCCCTCCTCCGGGTCGGCCAGGCAATAGCGGGGGGTCACGTCGGTGGTGATGGCGAGAGCCTTCCCGGTCACCGCGCCGTTTGCCCCCTGAATGCGCACCACCGCCGCATCGCCGCCCGGGCGCTGCACCGTATCGCCCATGATCAGGTGATCGTACTGCTCCCAGATCCAGCGGCGCGAGGCGAGATCGGGGCATCCCATCAAGGCCTTCAACGCGTCCAGCGGCGCAACCTCGGGGACCTCGTCCGCGGCGAGAACCGGCTGCTTCGGGGCCCGTTCCCACGGCCGGTCATACTCGGGAGACGCCAGGGCCAGCGGGTCGATGGGCAGGTCCGCGGCGATTTCGCCATGATGGCGCACCACCATCCGGCCCGTATCGGTCAGATGCCCGACCACGGCGAAATCGAGCTCCCACTTTTCCATGATCGCGCGCGCCCTGTCCTCGGAGCCCGGCTTCAGGACCATCAGCATCCGCTCCTGACTTTCCGACAGCAGGAACTCGTAGGCGGTCATGCCTTCCTCGCGGGCCGGCACCTGATCGAGGTCCAGCTCCACCCCGACGCCGCCCTTGGACGCCATCTCGAAGGACGACGAGGTCAGCCCCGCCGCCCCCATGTCCTGGATGGCGACGATGGCGCCGGTGGCCATCAGTTCGAGGCACGCCTCGATGAGCAGTTTCTCGGTGAACGGATCGCCGACCTGCACCGTCGGGCGTTTTTCCTCCGAGTCCTCGTTGAATTCGGCGGACGCCATGGTGGCGCCGTGAATCCCGTCCCGGCCGGTCTTGGAGCCCACATAGACCACCGGGTTCCCGGCGCCGGTGGCGGCGGAATAGAAAATCCTGTCGGCCTCCGCGATACCGACGGTCATGGCGTTGACCAGGATGTTGCCGTCGTAACGGGTGTGGAAGTTGGTCTCCCCGCCCACCGTCGGCACGCCGACGCAGTTGCCGTAGCCGCCGATCCCCGCCACCACGCCGGCCACCAGATGCCGGGTCCTGGGGTGCCGGGGATCGCCGAAACGGAGGGCGTTCATGTTGGCGACCGGCCGCGCGCCCATGGTGAACACGTCCCGCAGGATGCCGCCGACCCCCGTCGCGGCACCCTGATAGGGTTCGATGAACGAGGGATGATTGTGGCTCTCCATCTTGAAGATGGCGGCGAGACCGTCGCCGATATCCACCACGCCGGCGTTCTCGCCCGGCCCGCAGATGACCTGCGGCCCTTCGGTGGGGAGGGTCTTCAGCCACTTCTTGGAGGATTTGTAGGAGCAGTGCTCGGACCACATGACCGAAAACACGCCGAGTTCGGTAAGGTTCGGCGCCCGGCCCAAAATCTCGAGGATCTTGTCGTATTCCTCGGAGGTCAGCCCGTGCCCGGCGATGACGTTCGGCGTCACCTGGTTTTCTTGGGCGTCCATCTAGGCGGCTTCCCCGATGGCCGCCGCCATGCCGTCGAACAGGGGCTTGCCGCCGAGGCCGCCCAACAGGGGGTGCACGGCGTCCTCCGGGTGGGGCATCATGCCCAGCACGTTGAACCGCTCGTTGTAGATGCCGGCGATGTTGCGCCGGGAGCCGTTGGGATTGGCGGCCTCGGTCGGCGCGCCGGTCTCGTCGCAATAACGGACCGCGACCCGCCCCTCGCCTTCCAATACGTCCAATGTCCCGGCATCGGCGAAGTAGTTGCCGTCGTGATGGGCAACGGGGCAGCGCAGCACGTCGCCCGCCCGGAACCCGCCGGTAAAGGCGGTGTCGGCGCGCTCCACCTTCAGGTGAACGTCCTTGCAGACGAACTTGAGGTGGGCGTTGCGCATCAGGGCGCCGGGCAGCAGCCCGGTCTCGGCCAGGATCTGGAACCCGTTGCACACCCCCAGCACATGGACGCCCGCATCGGCACGCGCCTTGACCTCCCTGAGAACCGGCGAGTTGGCGGCCATGGCGCCGGCGCGCAGATAGTCGCCGTAGGAAAAGCCGCCCGGCAGGACGATCAGATCCACCTTGGGAAGATCGGTATCCCGGTGCCAGACCATGACCGGGTCTTCGCCGAAGCTCCCGCCGAGCGCCAGGCGCATGTCTCGTTCGCGATTGGAGCCGGGGAAGACGATGACGGCGGTGCGCATGAAACCGGATCAGGCCTCGATCTCGATGGCGTAATTTTCGATCACAGTATTGGCGAGGAGCTTCCGGCACATATCCTCGACCCGCGCCCTGGCCGCGCCGGCGTCCGTGTCGGCGAGATCGATCTCGATATACTTGCCTTGGCGCACGTCGCCGACGCCGTCAAATCCCAGCGCTTCGAGCGCGTGGCCGACGGCCTTGCCCTGGGGATCGAGAACGCCGTTCTTCAGCGTCACGTGCACTCTAGCTTTCACGGATATTCCTCACGGCGCCGATCGTGGGAATTTCCAGGTCGGTAACCCCGCCCTCGGGCAGGATACCGAGCCGCCGGGCGACTTCCTGGTAGGCCTCCTCGATCCCGCCCAAATCCTCCCGGAAGCGGTCGAGGTCGAGCTTCTCACCGGTGTCCACGTCCCACAGCCGGCAGGTATCCGGGCTGATCTCGTCGGCGACCAGGATACGAAGCTGGTCGTGCTCCCACACCCGGCCGAACTCCAGCGTGAAGTCGACAAGCCGGATGCCGATACCGACAAACAGCCCATACAGGAAATCGTTGACCCGAAGCGACAGGGCGATGACTTCATCAATCTCCTGGTGGCTGGCCCAGCCGAAGGCGGTGATGTGCTCTTCCAGCACCATCGGATCCTTGAGGTCATCCGAATTGTAGTAGAACTCGACGATCGACCGGTCGAGCCGGCGGCCTTCCTCGAGCCCGAAGCGGGTGGCGAGCGAGCCCGCGACCACGTTTCGCACCACCACCGAAATCGGGATGATCTCCAACTCGCGGACCAATTGTTCCCGCATGTTGAGCCGGCGGATGAAATGGGTCGGGATGCCGACCTCGGACAGCCGGGTCATCAAATGTTCGGAAATACGGTTGTTGATGACGCCCTTGCCGGTGACCATGCCGGTCTTGGCGCCCGAGTGGACGCTGGCATCGTCCTTGAAGTGCTGGACGATGGTGCCGGGCTCCGGGCCTTCGAAGATGTCCTTGCCCTTGCCCTCGAAAATCTGCCTGCGTCTGGCCATGATTTGATCCCGGAAAACGGGGCCGCGATCCGCGCCCCCAGATGATGCCTCTATAGCAGTAGAGCGGCCACCGTACAATTGGTCCCTAGAGCCGATCTACCGGACCGGGCGTCACAGGATGACGTCGTCGAACTCGGTGTCGTCGGGCCGGCCCGGCGCGAACAGCCAGATGGGCCGCGCGCCTTCGTTTTCGACCGCCGGCAGGGCCATCAGCGACGAAGACACGGTGCCGAATTCCTGATCCCCGGTGACGATGGACATGGCGCCTTCCGGCCCTTCGTCGGGGTCGAAGATGCGGCTGCCCAACAGGTGCCGCCAGTCCTCCCAGTCACCCAGGGTCGGATTGGGCGGATTGGCCTTCTGGAAACGCGGCAGGTAGGTCCGGATGCGGGCCGAATTCTTGTCGTTCCGGTCGCTTGCCGTGATCATCGAAAGGCCGGGCGGGATCGGCAGCACCTCGACCTGCCCGCCCGCGCCGTTGCCGGCATGGCGCAGCCAGAACGCGTCGGTATTGTCGGCGATCACCATGTTGAACGGGCGGTAGGCGGCGGTATCCAGATTGCCGAGGGCCTCCGCAGCCTCCGCCGCATCGGCGTGGTCCAGTGCCTCCAGAGGCAGCTCGCCGCGGGAGCGGTAGCCGTCCGCCGGTCCCAATGACCCCCGGCGGTTGAGCATCGCGGCGATCACCCCGTTCTCGTTGATGCCGAGCCATGTGCCGCCCGCCAGCTCGTCAATGCCGGCCACCACGTCTTCCCGGTCGAGCCAATGGCGGGCCGGCGGTTTCCACGGCCGGGCCAGGGATTCGTCTCGATTTGCGGCAAGAATGAGAGGCCAGTCTTCTCCGGGCTGGCGCAGGACGATGACGGTGCACATGACCGATAGATAGCCCCTGGGTACCGGAAGTACCAGCAGGGAACATAGGGTTGAATATTTTCCCGTCCGGTGTCATTGCAATGCAACGCGCCCCGGCGTACATACCCAACGATTCGACGCCCATTCCGACCCAACAACGCTTCAAGGGAGAACAATATGGCCGACTCGCTCGCCGAACGGGGCAAAGCCCACGAAACTCAGTTCAAGCTCACCCAGGAGCAGGAATTCAAGGCGGAGGCCAGGCGCAACCGGCTGCTCGGCGAATGGCTCGCCGAACGCTTCGGGCTGCCCGAGAGCGAGGTCGCCGACTATGCCAAATCCGTGGTTGTGGCCGACCTCGAAGAGCCCGGTATCGAAGACGTCATGCGCAAGGTGATGAAGGACGTCGCCGAGCACGAGGTGGACATTTCCGAGGACGAGGTCCGGGAAAAGCTGGACGCGCTCATGGATGTCGCGAAACAGCAGATCGCCGACGAGGCCTCCTAGAGCCGATCTAGCCCTCGACACTTTTGACCTTCCCGTTTTATTGCGCCCGGGCGATTGCGGGCGTAAAACGGGGCCCCATGGGCAGAGAAGATCAAACACCGTCCGGACCGGGCCAGGCGCTGGTTTCCGACGTCCTGTCGTTCTGGTTCGGCGAGCCGGGCGACGCGGATTTCGATGACAAGGGCCAATGGTGGTTCAAGGCCGACGCGGAATTGGATGCCGAGATCGGGCGGACGTTCATGGACGCTTACCGCCAGGCGGCGGCCGGCGAGCTCGATCACTTGAGGGAAACGCCGGACGGCTGCCTAGCCTTGATAATTCTGCTGGACCAGTTCTCCCGCAACCTGTTCCGGGGATCGGCCGAGGCCTTCGCCGCCGATGCCAAGGCGCGGGAGCTGGCCGATTACGCGATTTCGCGGGGTTACGACCGGGATTTCTCCAGGAGCCGGAAGCTGTTCACCTACTTGCCCTTCGAGCATTCGGAGGACCTTGCCGATCAGGAACGGGCGGTCGAGCTGATTGCGGCATTGAACGATGAGCATTTCAGCCGGTATGCGATCCAGCACCGGGATATCATCGCTGAATTCGGGCGGTTCCCGCACCGGAATGCCGTTCTCGGCCGGGAGAGCACGGCGGTGGAGCTCAAGTTCCTCGAAGACCCCAAGAACTCGTTTGGCCAAACAGCGGATGACGACAAAAAATGACCGAAGACATTCAACAAGTGGTATTGGACTTCTGGTTCGGCGAACCGGGAAGCGAAGAGCACGGCACCTTTAGAACAATCTGGTTCCGGGGCCGAACGCCTGAATTCGATCAGGAAATTCGCGACGGATTCATGGAGGTTCACGAGAAGGCCGCTGCCGGCGAATTCGACCATTGGATGGAGACCAAGGAGGGCTGTTTGGCGCTTTGCATCCTCCTGGACCAGTTCCCGCGCAACATGTTCCGGATGACGCCCAGGGCCTTCGCCACGGATGCAAAGGCCCGCGAGGTTGCCAAACACGCCGTCGCCAACAAGTGGGACGAAGAGGTCTCTGCCATCGAGCGGCATTTTTTCTATCTTCCTTACGAACATTCGGAAGAGTTGGCGGATCTCGACGCGGTCACCGAACTGGCGCCCAAGACGGGACGGAAGCGCACGGCCAAGGCTGTCGCGGAGCACCGCGACCTGATCGTCAAGTTCGGGCGCTATCCCCACCGCAACGAAATTTTGGGCCGGGAATCGACGCCGGAAGAGATCGAGCACATGAAAAACGGCGGCAAGAATTTTGGCCAGGGCGCGACGCCCGACCCCATCCCCGATGAGGAGGACGACTAGAGCGTGATGGTTGTATTGGGAAGCGTATCCGGCGTTTTGGAAGCCGTTTGCGCAACCCCCTCACCTTGGTCAATTCCCTGTGGGAAATGACCGACCTCTCCCCCTTCGAGGGGGAGAGGGGATAGACAGCAAGCCGTCATCACCGGGCTTGACCCGGTGATCCACGTGGATGGCCGGGTCCGGGCCCGGCCATGACGCACTTTATTTGGCACCGGGTGAGGGGGATTTCGTGTTGACGCCGCGACAAGGAATCAGCTCAAGCCAACCAAGGGAATCCCCTGTCGATTCACGATTGAGGCATTTCGCTCTAGCCGAAGACGCGGGCGAAGATGGCGTCCACGTTCCTGGTGTGATAGCCGAGATCGAACAGCGCCGTCAGGTCGTCTTCCGGCAGCTTGGCCGTGACGTCCGCATCGCTTTTCAGCGCGGCCAGGAAATCGGCGCCGTTCTTCCACACCTCCATGGCGTTCCGCTGGACGGCCGCGTAGGCGTCCTCGCGGCTCATGCCGGCCTGGGTCAGGGCCAGCAGAACCCGTTGGGAGAACACCAGACCGCGGAGGTTGTCGAGATTGCCCCGCATGGCGTCCGGGTAGACCACCAGCTTCTCGATGACGCCGGCCAGCCGGTCGAGGGCGAAATCGAGGGTGACCGTGGCGTCGGGCGCGATCATCCGCTCGACGGAAGAATGGGAGATATCCCGCTCGTGCCAGGTGGCGACGTTTTCCATCGCCGGGATGACGGTGGAGCGGACGATCCGCGCCAGACCCGTGATGTTCTCGGTCAGCACCGGGTTCCGCTTGTGGGGCATTGACGACGAGCCCTTTTGCCCTTCGGAGAAGAACTCTTCCGCCTCGCGCACCTCGGTCCGCTGCAGATGGCGGATTTCGGTGGCCAGCCGCTCCATGGAACTGGCGATCACGCCGAGGGTCGCGAAAAACATCGCGTGCCGGTCCCGGGGGATGATCTGGGTGGAGACGGTCTCCGGAGTCAGGCCCAGTTTCCCGGCGACATATTCCTCGATCCCCGGCTCGACGCTGGCGAACGTGCCCACGGGCCCTGAAATGGCGCAGGTCGCGATCTCGGCGCGGGCGCTGGTCAATCGGTCCCGGGCGCGCGAAAACTCGGCATAATAGGTGGCGAGCTTGACCCCGAAGGTGGTCGGCTCGGCATGAATGCCGTGGCTGCGGCCGATGGTCGGGGTGAGTTTGTGTTCCTCGGCGCGGATCTTCAGCGCGGCGAGCAGCCGGTCGAGATCGGCCAGCAGGATGTCGGCGGCCTGGGTGAGCTGGACGGCGAAGCGGGTGTCCAGCGCGTCCGACGAGGTCATGCCCTGGTGGACGAAGCGCGCCTCCTCGCCCACCTGCTCGGCAAGCTCGGTCAGGAAGGCGATCACGTCGTGTTTGGTTTCGGCCTCGATCTCGTCGATGCGGGCGATCCGTTCCGGCGTATAGGGCTTGTCGCCCCGCTCCCGCACCGCCTTTGCGGCTTCGGCGGGGATGACGCCGGCCTCGGCCATTGCGTCGCAGGCATGGGCCTCGATCTCGAACATGATGCGGAACACGTTCTCGGGCGCCCAGATGGCGGCCATTTCGGGTCGGCTGTAACGAGGAATCATGACGGGCTTCTCACGTTGCGCCGTCTTATATCACCTGGACGCCCTATTTTGAAGCGAGGGCCTCCTTCGCGAGCATTGGCGCCAAATCCTCCTTCACCTGGGCCCGCTTGATCTTTCCGGACGCGGTGAGCGGCAGTTCGTCGACGAAGACGATCCGGCGCAGCCGCTTGAAGGACGCGATGCGGTCCGCGCCGTGTTCAAGGATGTCGTCCTCGCTTGCCTCGGTATCATCCCGGAGTACCACCGCCGCCGCGGGCAGCTCGCCCCATTTTTCGTCCGGCATCCCGAAAGCGGCGCAGGCCGCCACCGCCGGATGATCCTCGATGGAGTTTTCCAGCTCGACCGGCGAAATGTTCATGCCACCCGAAATGATCACCTCCTTGGTCCGTCCGATGAGGGTCACCACCCCATCTTCGTCCATGGTCGCGAGATCGCCGGTCCACCCCCAGCCGTCGCCGGATTTGAAATAGGCCTCGGTGTCCTCGTCGTTGTCGATGTAGCGGTCGAAGAGATGGTCCCCCCGGGTGCAGAGCTCCCCCTCCTCTCCCGGCTTGGCGGGGACGCCGGGCGCCGTGAACACGCCGACTTCGATTCGCGGGCCCGGTTTGCCGAGCGTGCCGGGTTTGGCGGCCCGCTCCTCCGGCTGCTGGGACAGCACATGACTGGACTCCGTCGAGCCGAAAGCCTGGACGATGCGGACGCCGGGCAGGGCGCTTTCGGCCCGCGCCAGCAGCTCCTCGGTGGCAGCCGCGCCGCCATAGATGAACTGGCGCAAGGTGGACACCCGGTTCGGGTCGAAGCCGGGATGATCGAACAGCATGGCCATCTGGGTCGGCACCACGAAGGCGGTCGTAAGGCCGTGGGTTTCGGCGGCCTCCATGAACTTCACCGGATCCCAGTGTTCCAGGATGACCGCACAGGCGCCGGCCACCATGATCGGCGTGAACCAGCTGTAGAGGCCGGCGGCATGGCACAGCGGGATGGTCACCGCGCAGACGTCGTCGGGCGCGATGGGATGATCCTCGGCCGCCGCCGTCGAAGCGATGATCCGCGCCCGGTGACTGGCGATCGCGGCCTTGGGCAAGCCCGTCGTGCCGCTGGTGAACAGGATGGTGATGGGATCGGCCGCCCCGACCGGGATACCGGGGTCGGTCTCCGGCTGGCCGGCCAAGAGGGACGCATAATCGTCCGCGTCCGGCGGGGCGTCGCCTCCCATGGAAAGCAGGCGCGGCGGGGTTTGGAGTTCCGGCAGCGCCCCGGCGTGGACCGGCCAGGCATGGCCGTCGCCGATGAACACCCGGGTCTCGGTGAGCTCGAGAGCGTGGCCCAGCTCCTTTGGCGTGAACCGGTGCGAAAGGTGGGCGAGGACGTGGCTGGTCCGCGCCACGCCGAAATGTACTGGTACGTAGTCGACACTGTTTCCGGCCATGATCGAAATGACCGATCGATCGGGCAGTCCGAGGGATTGGACGGCGTGGGCGGCCTGATTGCTGAGGGCGTCCAACTCACCGTAGGTGACCGTCCGCCCGTCGCCGATGAGGGCCGGCGCGTCCGGCCGCGCCGACGCGATCGTTCGCGGCACGTCCCGGGGAGATGCGTTGGCCGGCGGTTCAGCGGGTGAGGTCATCGGCCCGCCCGATCAGTTTGGTAATGGTGGATTTGAATTGCCGAAGCTCGTCCGCGCTCAGTCCGGCGGTCAATTCACGATAGCGGCGGTTGGCGAGCGGGATCAGCCGGTCGTAGAGACGCCGGCCGGCCGGGGTGAGGCCGAGATCATGAACCCGCCTGTCCAGCGGGTTCCGCGACCGGTTGACGAGATTGCGTTCGACGAGGCTGTCGATGGCCCGGCTCACCGTCATCTTGTTCATCGCCCAGCGGCCGGCGATGGCCTGTGCGTTGATGTGACCGCCGCCGGCGACGCTCAGCAGCACCCGCCACTCGGGCACCGTCACTTCGCTTGCCGCGAACTCGCCTTCGAACACGTCGCTGATCCGGTTGGACAGCATGTGGCACAGCACCAGGACATGGTCGTCTCCGGGCTGCGAGTCCGTCGCGGGCGCGGCCTCCGCTAACGCCGTCATCATGCCTCCCAATGGCCTCCAATGGCCTCCGAATTTTGTGTACCATTTATTGTAACATATGATACCATCAAATTTAGTAACATATGTTACTTCACGATGGGAAGACGGAATGTTCGGGTATAGACGCGCCTCGCGCCCCGTGGAACTCGGCCCCTATCCGCTGGAGCGGCTGCGCCGCGATCCGGGCGTCCGCCGGGCGGAAGCCTCGCGTCCGGCAAGTGACGCGGGGCCGCTGAACACCGGCGGCTCTCCGCATCTGGTGGAAGCGGTGCGCCTCCACCTCTCGGCCTATGAGGAGCTGCGCACGCCCGAGCCGTTCTCCCTGAAGGCGCCGGTCCCGGACGATTTGGCGCTGCGGGTCCGCGACGTGAAGGGCGCCGGCTACTTTCTCGACGCGTCCCAGATCGGTATCTGCGAAGCGGATGAGGGCCTGTGGCTCAGCGGCCCGGTCGGCGGCCATACCCACGCCGTGGTGGTCCTGGCCGAGTACGCCGACCCCATCGACGAGGAGAACCGGGCGCGGGCCTGGATGGAGGGAAACGACCACCTGATCGCCACCCTCCGGGCCGCGGAGGTCGCATTGGATCTCTCGGGCCAGATTTCGTCCATGGGCTTCGCGAGCAAGGCCCATTGGACCGGGGCGAGCGACGTGGATTTGGGCAAGGCGGCGGTGCTGGCGGGCCTCGCCGTCCGCGACGGCAACGCGCTGGTCAACCCCTACCTCGACGACCGCTTCGCCCTCGGCGTGGTCACCACCGATTACGAGCTTGCGGCCGACGAGCCGCTCCACCCATCGGCCCGGAACGGCCGCGATCTCCACTATCAGCTCGGCCTGTCGGGCGCGGTCTCGGGGCTGGAGCGGCGGCGGCGGCGCAATCGTCCCTCCCACCTCGGCCCCTATCCGGTCGAGACCGTCAAGCGGGTCGGGAAACCGACGACCCTGATCTTCGAGGACGAAGTGCCGCGCGTGCCGAGCCGCGCCAACATGTACATGCGGACCGCCCTCGGCGACCTCAGCCGCAAGACCCTGGAGGAGTCCGACCGGTGGTCGCAGAAGCACCCGGTCTCGCAAGGCATCGTCCGGCCGAGCTGGGCGATCAAGCCGCTCCAGGACGGCCAGCCCGCGAGCCGGGTTTCGTCCGAGGCGGGATCGCCCGAAGACAACGCCAGGGCCCTGAAGGCGCTCACCCATGCCATGGGCTCCTCGGTGACCGGGATCTGTAAAATCCCGGACTATTGCTGGTACTCCCACGACAAAAGGGGTCAGCCCATCGATCCCTATCACGAGAACGCCCTGGTGGTGCTGATCGATCAGGGCCACGAGACGTTTCTCGGCGCCAGCGGCAACGACTGGATTTCCGGCTCCCAGTCCATGCGGTCCTACCTGCGGGGCGCCGAGATCGTCGGCGTGCTGGCCGACATGATCCGCCGGATGGGGTACTCGGCCCGCGCCCACTCCAACCTGGATTCCCATGTGCTTCACGTGCCCCTGGTGGTGCTGGCCGGCCTGGGCGAGCAGAGCCGGATCGGCGAGAGCGCCATCAATCCGTTCCTCGGCATGCGCTTCAAGACCGCCGTGCTGACCACCGACATGCCGCTGGAGGCCGACCTCCCCATCGACTTCGGCATCCAGACCTTCTGCGACAAGTGCGACAAGTGCGCCCGCGAGTGCCCGTGCCAGGCCATCCCCTACGGGGACAAGGTGATCTTCAACGGCTACGAGACCTGGAAGCCGGACAGCGAGCGCTGCACCCTCTACCGGGCGACCAACCTCAAGGGCTCGGCCTGCGGGCGCTGCGTCAAGGTGTGCCCGCTGAGCAAGGACACCACGCTCGACGGCCCGGTCCTGCACCAGGTGGGCTCCTGGCTCGGCATCAACGCCATGTGGCTGAAGCCGGTGCTGGCCCCCATCGCCATATGGCTCGACGACGTGCTGGGCAACGGCAACCCGGTCGACGCCAAGAAATGGTGGCTGGACCTGGAGGTCATGGGCAGGAAGTCCTTCCGCTACGATCCCCGGAACCACACGGTCGAGGCGAAGGGCGCCAACCGCCCGAAAATCAACCCCGGAAAGAAGGCCAAGGGGGCGGATTCCATCGCCTATTTCCCGGCCTCCACCCTGCCCGCGCCCGACTACTTCGAGCCCAGCCCGCCGGACCGCAAGCTGGGCCTGGAACTCGCCAAGCGGGCGGAGACGGTGGACCAGGCGCTGGCCCGCCGGGCCCGGGGCGGGGCGAAACCGGAAACCTCCATCCCCACCTACGTCAGCGGGAAATATCCCCACCCGGCGCCCCATCCTGCTCCCGATCCGACTCCCGATCCGGAGGCTGATCCGAAGGTTGGCGAATAGCTTCCGGCGCGCGCCAGATCAGCCGCGAGACCAGCCACCAGACGAACAGGGCGAGCTGGATGCCCAGCATGGTCAGGAACGCCCGGCCGTAGCCCTCGGCGGCGAACTGGCCGTTGGGCGCCATGGGCCAGATGTTGATGATCGCGCCGATCCCCCACTGGGCGGCGAAGGCGTAGACGAAGATGAACATGTTGAAGGTGGTGTTGACCCGCCCGGCCAGGTGCGTGGGGAATTTCTGCGACAGGCTGGCGTACATGACCCCGCCCGAGATGCCGAAGATGGCGTAGAGGGACCAGACCGCGAGCGGATGTATGGGCGCGTCCATCAGTATCAGGACCTGGACGAAAAAGAAGACGATCATGCCGGTAACGGCGACCTGCTCCGGGCGGATGCCGCGCCGGGCGAGCCGGGTCGCGACCCAGCCGGACGCCAGGTAGCCGACGGTCGTCGCCGCCGCGATCCAGAACAGCCCGGCGGCCACTTCGGCCCGGCTCCACCCCGCGACGTCGCGGAGCCAGGGGCCGGTCCAGAGCGTGAGGACCGCCATGGTCGTCGCCTGGGTGGTGGTCGAGAGGGGCGCGATGGTGAAGATCAACGGGCTCCTGAGGACCTGGACGAGGCCGCCGACCTGCTGGCCGAACGTGCCCCGCCCGCCCACGGCCCGGTGCTCCGCCTTCTCCGGCACCACGGCGAAGATGAGGATGGCGACGCCCACCGCCGAGGCGGCCATGAACAGGAACACCCCCCGCCAGTCGGTGAATTGCAGCGCGGTTTCCACGGGCACGGTGGCGCTCATGGCGCCGAGGCCGCCGGTGGCGAACATGACGGCGTTGGCGAACGGCAGCCGCTCGGCCGGCAGCCAGTCGACGAACGACTTGAAGGCCGCCATCAGGCAGGCCGAGACCCCGAACCCGATCAGCCCCCGGCCGGCGATCAGCGCCGGCGGCGACGTGGCGGTGGCGAAGATAAGGGCGCCGGCGGCGGCGAACAGCAGCAGCCCGGCCTCGGTCCGCCGGGGCCCGAACCTGTCCAGCAGGATGCCGAGGGGCATCTGGAACGCGGCGAAGGTGATCATGTAGATGCCGGTCAGAAGCCCGAGGCCCGAGGCGTCGACGCCGACGTCCCGGACCAGGTCGGGGGCGATCACGTTGTTGATGGACCGGAAGACGTAGGACAGGAAGAAGCCGAGCATGAAGGGCAGGAACACCCGCGCGGTCAGAACGGTACCCATGGCTCGACGTGTCCTCCATGCCACTCGACGCCCCCTCGACGCCCGCTCGACGCCTACCCGGCCGCCGCGGGCAGCCGGACTCTACACCCTGAATCCGGGTTTGAAAGCCGGGGCCGCCCGGGGCCCGCGAAAAGCCCGGGATTCCGCCGCATATGGGCCCCCATATTGGCCCCGGAGCCCCGGCGCGAGCCATGCATTTTATGCATAACGGCAAGGTATTGAAAAACCATGATTTATAAATATATTCCAATTCGGGAGTTTTCGTCGGTATAGTCATTTATGGACATTAATAGACATTTATTGTCACCCATTCGGGAGGTAACGCACCAATAAGGTCGTACAAAAACGCATAGCTCGCCCTCGAACCAAAACGCCGCCCCGGTGAGGAGGCGGCAGTGACCAATACATTTAGCTCGGGCGGGCGTGAGG
>CAZUGT010000154.1:0-12726 GCA_964620095.1 uncultured Rhodospirillaceae bacterium
GGCGATCTCGCCGGCCGTGGCATGACGGCCCAGGGGAATGGTCTTGTTGAGCATTTCGGTCATGTCGATCCCCATGAGCTTGCTCGCCCGGTCTTCGATCTCCTGCTGAAAGGCGGTCGATGTCGGTCCGGGCGCCAGCACGTTTGCACGAATGTTCCTGGGTGCGAGTTCCTTGGAGATCGTCCGGGTTAGGCCGACCACGGCATGCTTGGACGTGATATACGCGACCGAGTTGGGGCGGGCCGTCACCCCCATGATGCTCGACATGACGATGATGCTGCCCCCGTCGGCCATTTCCGGAATGGCGTGTTTGCAGGTCAGGAAAACGCCCATGACGTTGACGTCGATCACATGGGCGAAGACCTCCTCCGGATAGTCCGCGGTGCTGGCGGAGGTTCCGCTGACCCCGGCATTGGCGAACAGCACGTCGATCGCACCCCAGGCATCGACGGCCGACGCGACGAAGGCCCGGCAATCGGCCGAGTTGGCGACGTCGGCCACGGCGGTCAACGTTCGGTCCGGGTCCATCCGGCTCAGAGCGGCGTCGAGATCGGCCTGCCGCCGGTCGACCAGCATGACCCTGGCACCTTCCGATTGAAGCAGGCGGGCGCTGGCGAGGCCTATTTCGCCGGCGCCGCCGGTGACGATGCAGCGTTTGTCATCCATCTGTCCCATTTGGCCCTCCGGGTTGCCGGACTGTTGGCGGCGAGGCGCCGCCCGGCAGCGGGTTTCATGCGAGTGCAATACTATCCACAAATTCTGTGGATATCTCGCGCATGTTTCGTGGACAGTCCTCGCCCGAACCCTAGGCCGGCTTTGCTCACCCCGGTGTCCGGTCGGTCACCTCGGATGAACCTCGATATAAAACAGAGCCTGTTCACCGTGCCCGTGCGAATGGCCGCCGAATCCATGACTGGTCACCGGAAACCGGCCCGTCGCCCGGGCATTGAAGCTCATGGTCGCCCCGGCGCCCGGTTTGGCCTCCCGTTCGATGTCATAGCCGTGGAGATGCAGCTCGACGATCTCGTCCGTGTTGAAGCGAATGGTAACTTCGTCGCCCTGCTTGACGCGAATCACCCGCTCGCCGACGACCTTGCGCTTCTCGATATTCACCGTGGCTTCGACCGGATCGGCCGACGCCGGCGCCGCGCCCAGGGCAATCGCCAGGAACCCCATGACCAGTGCCCTAAACATTTCCGATCTCCTCCAGCCCGCGGACATCATGCGTTGGGATGAAATTTAGAACCTCGCCTCGGCGATGCAATCCAATTGACCGCGAGCCCCGTTTGATCCCCGGCCGCTCATCCGTAAGATAACGGTATGAGCAGCCGCGAATACTCGCCCGATCCCAAATATCTGGACGCCTTTCCGGAAAGATCGGGCAATGACGTCAATGGCCTTGGCGAAGATGAACGGCGGCCGCCGTCGCCTTTCTTCTGGCACCCGAAGGACCGCCATGACTTCGGCGACCTGCAGGACGCGGTGATGCACAATTTCCACACCTCGCCCGACATCCAGCGGGTCTACAACCCCGATGCCGATCGCGGGCCCAAGCCCATCGAACGCGCCGGCACCCGCGCCGAAAAGCCGCCCGCGGCGTGGGCCGAGACGGTCAAATCGTTCGCGCTAAGCCATGAGGCCGATCAGGTCGGCATCACGCCGATGGACCCGTCCTACGTTTTCGACGGCTATGAGATCGGCGAGCCATGGCTGGTCGTCATCGGCGTGGCCATGGACCACGACCGGCTGAACGCGGCCCCGGACACACTTGATAACCCGGTTTCGGCCGTGGAAGTCGGCGAGCAGTACAATCGCGCGGCAAGGGTATCCCGCAACCTCGCCAACTACATTCTATCCCAGGGATACGATGCCAAGGCGTATCCCGGACCGTGGGCATCGGCGTTGCTGATGATCCCCCCGGCGATCGAGGCCGGGTTCGGGCAGTTGGGCAAGCACGGCTCATTGATCAACCGGCGGTTCGGCTCATCCTTCCGTTTGTCGGCTGTGTCGACCGATATGCCGCTTGTCGCCGACGCGCGCGACGATATCGGTGCCGAGGAATTTTGCGCCAATTGCCGGGTTTGCTCCAAAGCCTGCCCGCCCGGCGCCATTTTCGACACCAAACAGATGGTTCGCGGCGAGCGGAAGTGGTACGTCGATTTCGACAAATGCATCCCCTACTTCGGCGAGACCATGGGATGCGCCATCTGTATCGGCCGCTGCCCGTGGTCGAAACCGGGCACGGCCCCAAGGCTGGCGGAGAAGATGCTGGCGAGACGGGCACGCCTCGCGGCGGATTAAACCCCCTGCCCCAGCCCGGATTTCGGGCCTTATGGAATCGGTCGATGCCGGATTCCGGCCAGACGCGCCATCGCACGTTTGCGCAAGTCCGTCTGTCATCGGCCTCCCCCGACATGATAGATTTGCCGCCTCATCCAATCCGCCGTCCGACTGGGAAATCATGGTCGCGTTCTCTGGCACTCAATTGACCTGTATTCGGGGGGAGCGGCTTGTCTTCGAGGATCTCGGCTTCTCCGTCGAGGAAGGCACGGCGCTGTACCTGACGGGAGCCAACGGTTCCGGCAAATCCAGCCTCCTCCGGATTATGGCGACCCTGCTCAGGCCCGCCGCCGGTGACATGCGCTGGAACGAGGTGGACGTGTGGGACGATATTCCGTCGCACCATGACCGAACCCGGTACGTCGGGCATGCGGATGGGGTAAAGCCGGTTCTCAGCGTCGGCGAGAACCTGGCCTTTTGGGCGGCGCTTTCGGAGACCCGGCCCGAACCGGCCGGCCATAGGGTGCAGGCCGCCTTGAGCAGGGTCGGTCTCGGCGAATTGTCGGGAATGCCCGCCCGGTTCCTGTCCGCGGGCCAGCGGCGGCGGCTGAATCTTGCCCGGCTGCTGGCGGCACCTGCCCGCCTGTGGCTGCTGGATGAGCCGGCGGCCGGCCTCGACGAGGGGAGCGCCGCCGTACTCGAAAGCATGATCGCCTCGCATCTCGCCAGGGGCGGCATGGCCGTCGTCGCCACCCATGATGCCGTGCCGGCCGGCGCACGGCGGCTCGAATTGCCGTGACGCGGGGTTTCACCCATACCCTCCGCCGGGAACTCCGCTTGGCGCTCCGCCAGGGCGGCGACAGTCTTCTGGTGGTGATGTTTTTCGTTCTGGTGGTGGTGCTTTTTCCTCTTGGCGTGGGCCCCGAACCGGGAATCCTGAGCCGGATCGGCGCCGGGATCATCTGGGTCTCCGCGCTGCTGGCCGCCATGCTTTCCATGGACCGGCTGTACCAATCCGACTTCGAGGACGGATCATTGGAGCTTCTTGTCCTGAGCCCGACGCCGCTGGAGATCATCGTCCTGGCCAAAGCCGCCGCCCACTGGCTGACGACGGGGCTCCCGCTCATTGTCGCCTCGCCGCTGCTCGGGCTGTTGTTGAACCTGGAAGCCGGGGGAATCGCGGTGATGCTCGCCTCGCTGGCGCTTGGAACGCCGGCGCTGAGTTTGGTGGGTGCAATCGCCGCGGCGCTGGTGCTCGGCGCACGCCGGGGCGGGGTTCTGATCTCTCTCCTTGTTCTGCCTCTATTCGTGCCGATCCTGATTTTCGGCGTCGGCGCCGTCGACGCGGCGCTGCTCGAATTGACCTATCGGCCCCAACTCATGGTCCTTGGCGCATTGCTGTTGCTTGCGGCGGCGCTCAGCCCGTGGGCGGCGGCGGCGGCGGTTCGCCAGGCCGTTGCATGATCGGGGAACGGACATATGTGTCCAGGTGTTTCCAAGGGACGGGAGCGGATCAGGCTCGAGCCGGGCCAGGCCGGCCGGTCACCCGGTAGCGTATAACAACCCCGGGCGTCACGTTGCCGCGAGGCGCCTGGAATTTAGCTGGAAGCCGCGATAAAACGCGGGCTTTATTGGGACCAGCAAACAGAATAGGCGGAAGCAGGCGTCAACGTGCACAGATTTGCCAACCCCACCCGCTTCGTCCGGCTTGCCGGCCGCGTCCAGCCCTGGGCCGCCGCGCTTGCGCTTCCGTGCCTGGCTGTGGGCCTGTACTTCGCACTGTTCTCCTCGCCGCCGGACTATCAGCAAGGTGAAACCGTCCGTATCATGTACGTGCATGTGCCGGCGGCGTGGATGGCGATGTTCTGCTATGTGGTCATGGCCGCGGCGAGCGCATCGTCCCTGATCTGGCGGCACCGGGTCGCCGACCTCGCGGCCAAGGCCACGGCGCCGGTCGGGGCGGCTTTTACCCTTTTGGCGCTGGTCACCGGTTCCTTGTGGGGCAAGCCCATGTGGGGCACCTGGTGGGTATGGGATGCCCGGCTGACGTCGGTTCTGATCCTGTTCTTTCTCTACTTGGGCTATATCGCGCTGCAAAACGCATTCGAGGACCCCGCCCGCGGCGCCCGTGCGGCCGCCATCCTCGCCGTGGTCGGGGTCATCAACGTGCCGATCATCAAGTTTTCGGTCGACTGGTGGAACACCCTCCACCAGCCCGCGAGCCTGACCCGCCTGGATGGACCCGCGATCCATTCGAGCATGCTGACCCCGTTGCTGCTCATGGCGCTGGGCTACATGGCGCTCTATGTGTGGCTTGCCGTCATCCGCATGCGGGCGGAGCTGGCGGAGACGAAAATCAGGGCGATCCGGTATCGCCAAGCCTCGGGCGCCGCGCCGGCCCCTCAGGAGAGTTGAGATGGAAGCAATTCAATCCTTCCTGAATATGGGCGGGTACGCGGCCTTCGTGTGGCCGGCATATGGCGTCACGGCGCTGGTGTTGGCCGGACTCATCGCGATGAGCATCGCCAGGATGCGAACCAGCGAAAGGACATTGGCCGAACTGCGCGGCGGCGATGACGAGGAAGACGCGTGAAGCGGAAGCATCAACGCATGACCCTGCTCGGGGCCGGCGGACTGGCCGTCGCCGCCGCCGCCGCCCTCGTGCTCACCGCCTTCGAGGACAATATCGTCTTCTTTCACAGTCCGACCGAACTGAGCGAACGAAATTTCGCCCCCACGCAGCGGCTCCGCGTCGGCGGACTGGTCGAAGCGGGCAGCGTCGCCAAGGCCGCCGACGGCGTCTCCGTCTCGTTCACGGTGACGGATACCGCCAAGTCGGTCCCGGTCACGTTCAAGGGCATCCTTCCCGACCTTTTCCGCGAGGGTCAAGGCATCGTCGCCGAGGGTCACCTGCGCGAAGGCGTGTTCGTCGCCGCCGAGGTCCTGGCCAAGCATGATGAAACATACATGCCGCCGGAGGTCGCGGAGGCGATCAAGAAATCCGGCCGGTGGAAAGGCAGGCAATAGACGATGATGACCGCGGAACTCGGACATTTTGCCCTCATCCTGGCTTTCGCGGCCGCCGCCCTGCAAGGCACCCTGCCCCTGATCGGTGCCCAGCGCCGGGATCCCGTTTGGATGAGCATCGCCGCGCCGGCGGCCGTCCTCCAGTTTCTCCTGATCGCCGTTTCGTTCTGGGCCCTGACCCGCGCCTTCGTCCTGTCCGACTTCTCGCTGACGGTCGTGGCGATGAATTCCCACACCGCCAAGCCCCTGCTCTACAAGATTTCCGGTGTCTGGGGCAATCACGAGGGCTCCATGCTGTTGTGGGTGCTGGTGCTAGCCCTGTTCGGTGCGGCCATCGCCCTATTCGGCGGCAATCTGAGACCGACCCTCAAGGTACGCGTTCTGGCCGTTCAGGGTCTGTTGGGCCTCGGTTTTCTGGCGTTCATTCTCTTCACCTCCAACCCGTTCGAACGGCTGTTCCCGGTACCGGTCGACGGGCGCGACCTCAACCCGTTGCTGCAGGATCCCGGCCTCGCCTTTCACCCGCCATTGCTTTACCTCGGCTATGTCGGGCTATCGACCACATTTTCGTTCGCCGTCGCCGCGTTGATCGAGGGCCGGGTCGATCCTGCCTGGGCGCGCTGGGTCCGGCCCTGGACACTTGCCTCCTGGACCTTTCTCACCGGCGGTATCGTGCTTGGATCGTGGTGGGCCTATTACGAACTCGGCTGGGGCGGCTGGTGGTTCTGGGATCCGGTCGAAAACGCGTCCTTCATGCCCTGGCTCGCGGCAACCGCCCTCCTTCACACGGCCATCGTCTCCGAAAAAAGAGACGCGCTGAAAAGTTGGACCGTCTTTCTCGCCATCGTCGCTTTTGCCTTCTCGTTGCTCGGCACGTTCCTGGTCCGGTCGGGCGTGTTGACTTCGGTGCACGCCTTTGCCTCGGACCCGAGCCGCGGCGTTTTCATATTGATGCTGCTGATCGTATCGGTGGGCGGCGCATTCGCGCTTTTTGCCTGGCGGGGCCCGGCCCTCCAAGGGGGCGGGCTTTTCCGCCCCATATCCCGCGAAGGCGGATTGGTCCTCAACAACTTCCTGCTGACCGCCGCCGCCGCCGCGGTTCTGCTGGGGACCGTCTATCCGCTGATCCTCGACGTACTGAACGCGGGAAAAATCTCCGTCGGCGCGCCTTATTTCAATGCTGTGTTCATTCCGATGATGGTGCCGCTGGTTCTCGCCATGGGCATAGGTCCGCTGCTCAACTGGAAGCGCGGCGAACTCGGCCCGACGGTGTATCGGCTTAAAATCAGCGCGGGACTGGCCGTCCTCGCCGGCATCGGCGCCTGGCTGTTTATCGACCGCGCCACCGCCTTGGCCGCATTCGGGGTTTTCCTCGCCGCTTGGCTGATGTTCGCGACGTTGCACGAGTTGGCGGTGCGAATTCATCTGTTCCGGGTTCCCCCGGGTGAAAGCTGGCGGCGTTTGCGGCGCCAGCCGAGGGCGCGGTGGGGAATGACCCTCGCCCATGGCGGGCTTGCAATCGTCATCGCCGGCATGACCGCGTCCTCGGCATGGACCACCGAATCCATCCAGGTCATGAAGCCGGGGGACAGGGTGGATGTCGGCGGCTATGTCTTCACCTTTGACGGCGCCCGGGAGGTGCGGGGCCCCAACTACGCGGCGACCCGGGGCACGTTCCGCGTCCATAGGGGCGGCAACGATATCGTGCTGACACCCGAGAAACGATTCTACGACGTTCAGGGCCGGACCACCGAAGCAGCCATCCACCCGACATTTCTCGGCGATCTCTATGCGGTTCTCGGGGACCCGCGAGGCGAAGACGGCGGTTTCGTCACCCGCCTTTATTTTAATCCGCTGGTCCCATGGATGTGGGCCGGGTCGTTCATCATGGTCCTTGGCGGCCTTGTGAGCCTGTCCGACCGCCGGCATCGGGTCGGCGCGCCCGGCCGGCAAAAGGCCGGGGTCCGGGCCGCGCCGGCACCGGCGGAATAGGCCGGCGGAATAGGCATGTCCCGCCGGTTTCTGTTTCTTCTGCCCCTGGTCCTGATCGCCGCCCTCGGCATCGGCCTCTGGCTTGGCCTGCAACGGGACCCTCAGGCGCTGCCGTCGGCACTGATCAACACGCCGGTACCGGAATTCTCCCTGGCAGCCATCGAAGGGTCCGCGCGGGGATTCCGCCGGGATGACCTCCTGGGAAAGGTCTCGCTGGTGAACATTTTCGGGTCCTGGTGCGTGCCCTGCCTGATCGAACATCCATTCCTGATGGAGTTGAAGGCCAACGGCGCCGTCCCCATCTACGGGATCAACTGGCGGGAACCCGACCGCCGGGCGGGCCCCGAATGGCTGGACAAATACGGCAATCCGTACCGGCTCGTCGGCGATGACCCGCGAAGCGAAGGGGCGATCGCGTTCGGCGTCACGGGCGCGCCGGAGACCTTCTTCGTCGATCGAAAAGGGATCATCCGCTACAAACATGCGGGCCCCATCACACGGGACGTTTGGGAGAGCAAGCTGTGGCCGATCGTCCAGCGCCTGCGCGCCGAATCCTAGTCCTGGTGGCGGTGCTGTCCGGGTTGGCCGGATTGGTACTGGACCCCGCGCACGCCGTGCTGCCGGAAGAGGTGCTCGCCAATCCCGTGCACGAGGCGCGCGCGCGCGCGATCTCCAAGGAACTTCGCTGCGTTGTCTGCCAGAACCAGTCCATCGATGATTCGGATGCGGAGTTGGCCCGCGACCTTCGTGTCCTGGTACGGCAGCGCATAGCAGAAGGTGACAGCGACGACGAAGTGATCGCCTACGTCGTCTCTCGATACGGCGACTTCGTTCTCCTCCGCCCGCCGGTGAAGGGGGCGACGCTCGTGCTGTGGATCGGCCCCATCGCCATTGTCCTCGTCGGCTTGCTGGCGATGATCTCATACTTCCGGCGGGCCGGCCGCGAAGCGGAGCGTGCGGGCCGATGATCTGGTTGTTGTCCGCCTTGATCGCGGCGGCCACGGCGGCATCCCTTGTCGTTGTCATCCTGCGCCGGCACCAGCCGGTCTCACCCGCCGAATACGACCGGGCGGTTTACGAAGACCAGCTGGCCGAAACGGACCGGGACGAGGAGCGCGGATTGCTCGGCCCCGAAGAGGCCGCCGCCGCGAGACAGGAGATTCGGCGGCGCATGGCGCAAATCGACGCGGCGGCATCCGCGCATGCCGCGCCCGGCGGCAGCGTCTTTCGAACGGCAACCGCCATTGGCGTCGGCCTCTTGGTTCCGATACTCGGCTTCGCAATTTATGCCTCCCTGGGCACGCCGACTTTTCCGGATCAGCCATTTGCCGAGCGGGCCAAGCCGCCGCCAAGCGACGACCCGAAGGTAGCCGAGATGACGGAGATCGTGGCCCAATTGGAACGCAGGCTCGAGGCGGCGCCGGCGCGGGTGGACGGCTGGCTGCTGTTGGGCCGGTCGCTGGTCACCCTGCAACGGCACCTCGAGGCTGCACGGGCATATGCGCGGGCGCGCGCTCTGGCGCCGGACCGGGCCGAGATCGCCATTGCTCTCGGTGAAACGACCGTCATTGCCCAGGGCGGCGTGGTTTCCGACGACGCCATGAAGATTTTCGCCGATGCCATGGAACTCGATCCGAATGCCGTGCGGCCGCACTACTTCCTTGGCCTCGCGGCGGCGCAACGGCGGGATTTCGAGAGCGCGGTCCGGCGCTGGACCGATGTTATCGCCCTCTCTCCGCCTGACGCTCCCTGGGTGGACGAAGTCCGGAAACGGATGAATGCCACCGCCCAGGCCGGCAATATCGACCTGGCCTCCATTTCGCCGAGCCGAACGCGCCCCGCCGGCCCGACAGCCGAAGACGTGCGCGCCGCTTCGGAACTCAGCGCCGAGGAGCGGGCCGAGATGATCATCGGGATGGTCGAGCGCCTTGCCGCCCGGCTTGAAGACGACCCGGACGATTTGGAGGGCTGGAAACGGCTGGCGCGGGCGTATCGAGTGCTTGGCGACGAGGAAAAAGCGGCGGCCGCCGAGGAGCGTATCCGCCAACTGGAGACCCGGTAGTTCTTAATTTCAAGGGCGGTGGACGGACCGGCAAATTCAACATCGGGCCGCACGGCGCGCAAAATCCGTGGCTCACATATTTGATTTTAATATCAACAGGTTAGGGATAACCAAGCGTGACGCTATTTGCTCAAGACGGCGGCCAGGACCTCGAGGCAGATGGCGACATCCGATTTCGGCGCCACGGTGACCCGGATATAGGTCTCATAGCCGGGCTCGGGCCAGGCGTGCAATTGGACCCCGTTTTCGAGCACTTCCGCCGCCAATTCCCGGGCGTTTCGGTGGGCATTGGCCGAAACGAAATTGCACACGGACGGAAACGGATCCAAGCCCAAATCACGAAGCCCCTCCTCCAGCATCGTCCGCGATTCGGAAACGTCGTTCAGCATCTTCGCCAAATAGGCCTCATCGAGAAGCGCCGCTTCGGCAGCTGACTGGGCGAGGATCGGAACGTTGAAGGTACAGGTGGTCTTGCGGAGCGCCTGGGCAATGTCGCCGTCCGAACAAAGCGCATATCCGATCCGCATGCCGGCCATGGCGTAGGCCTTCGAGAATGTTCGGATCACGACCCAGGGCCCGCGGCGCTCCTTCAGCACCTCGACCACATCCGGCCCGCCCGCATGAAGGCCAAACTCATGATAGGCCTCGTCGACGCCCAGCAATACGTTCTCCGGCACCTCCTCGACGAAACGGCGCAGGGTCGCCTCGTCCAGCATCCGGCCGCTCGGGTTGTTCGGCGTCACCAGGAACAGCAGCTTCGTCCGGTTGCCGACCGCACCCAGAACCGCGTCCGCATCCACATGCCCGTCCGCCTTCATGCCCACATAGGCGCAGTCGGCCTCCGAAGCCTCCACCATGGCCCGGTACCCCCAGAATGTCGGTACGGGCAGGATCATGCCGTCCCCCGGTGAAATGCTGAGATGAATGGCGCCCTGGATCAGCTCCTCGCTGCCATTGCCCCATACGATATTTTCCACCGGGACGCCGGTGCGCGCCGTGACGATATCGGAGAGCGCCGGACATTGGGCATCCGGGTAGCGGTTCATCATGGTCAGATTGTCGCGGACGGCGTCGAGCACCTTGGGCGACGGAGGAAACAGGCTTTCGTTCAGGCCCATGGCCAGGACTTCGCCGGTGTCATATCCCTTGTGCCGGAGGACGCCCTCCGTCGGCGGGTCGAACTTCGGCCCCATTTCCTGAATGGCGCGGCGAATATAGGGAACGCCGCCCTGGTCGTTGCTCATCATCTGCCTCTAATTGTCAGGGTTACTCGCCGGCTTCCCGGAATGCCGCGACGCGCTCGCCGATCCCGCCGGAGAACCGCTGTTCGATGTCATCCAGCATATGGTGGATACGGTCGATGTGCGCGTCCTTGTCGAACATCCGGAAGCGCAGGGACTGGCTGCGGTTGGGATCGCCGCTGTAATACTGCTCGTATAGCCGCTGACGGCCGGCAAAGCTGGAGAGCGACGCGTCGTAGGCAAGTCGAAACAGTTTGATCCGGGTCGGCGAGTCGGCGTTGACCGACTGGAAATATTTTTCCACGTCGTCCTTCACTTCACCGGCGAGTTCCGCGATGGACGGCACGCCGACCAGGCCGCCGGCGCCCAATGTATTTATGATTTCGCACTGGCGGTTATAAAACTTCCAGAACATGCTCTGCCAAAGTTGGATCGGCGCCAGGCCCGGCGACCAGTTGCCAAACGGCGTCTGGAACGATTCCGCCTCGGCCGCCACCCGGCAGGTGCGGGCAAACTCGGCAATGTTGATGGTTTCGGCGAGCAGCAGTTGGACGTTCAGGTGCTCGTCGATCTTGGTAGAGCGCGCGATCGCCAGCGCCAACGCCATCATGAATTCCGCTTTGGCGGCCGCCCGCACCACCGACTGATGCAGCGCATGGGGTCCGACCCGGGTCTTGCCGTGAATGAGGGTTTCGGCTTCGTCGTCCCGATAGATGAACACCCGTTCCCACGGCACCTTCACATCGTCGAAAATGGCAATCCCGTCGGATTCCTCGTACATGGAGGACAACGGATAATCCATGGGTGACGCGGAATCCGGATGAGCCACGGAGGGCCGGCAGATGAACCGCAGTCCTTCGCTATTGGCCGGGATGGCAAATCCAAATGAATAATCGTCCGATTTGCGCTGTTCGTCGGTCGCCCAGCGGATGGCCGCCGGCATAACGACGATTTCATTGGCGAGCGCGCACAACGTCGCCACCATGCGCGCCCCCCGGATCGTGATGCCCGCATCATCCTCGGCGACGATCTGGGCGACGATTTCCGATTCCTGCAAGTGCGCGGGCCGCGACCGGTCAACCTGCGGGTTGACCAGTACGTGTGTCATGACGAGATCGTTTTCGCGAACGTGTTCGTGAAAGTCGCGAACGTTGGCGGCGCCTTGGAAGGAGTCGCGATCGAATATTTCGCTTGCTGCCGCCCATGCCGCGACCATGACGTTCTTGTAATCCGGGCTGCGGCCCAGCATGCCGCAGGTCGCATCCATCCAAATCTGAATGGCGTCACCGCGCGCGACCACATCGTCCTTCGACAACGGCGTGATGTGGGTCATGCCGACCTTCTCCCCGCTGCTGGGCGAGGCATAGGTCAGCTTGTCGGCGAGTCCGGGATCATGCTGCATCTCCAACAGCATCGCCATGGTCTCCGCGGCGCCGGCGAACCGGCGGTCGTTGACGACGTCGGTGACTTGATCCCCGTCGATATAGATGGTTCGGCCATCGTCGAGGGATCGCAGGTATTCCTGGCCGGTGCGGATAGGCATCCCAGCCTCCCAAGCAATTTAGGATCAAGACCTTAAGGTCTCAGGCGCGAGGCTTCAATTATTCTGCACGGTCTGTCCGAGGGCCGGGGTTCGGCAAGTGATTGCGTTGCCGGGGCGCCAGCCGATATCCTGCGCTCAAAGGAGCGCGGATCGACTTCCACCATGACAAACGACGCGCATGACACAGGGGGGCTCCTGCCTGACGGGCTCCTCCGCGACGGACCCGATGGCCCCGACACGAGCGGTTTCGGTCTGCTCGACCTGTTCACCGCGCGCTATGACATTCTGGCCCGGCTCCTCGACAGGGAATCCAAGCAGTTGCTGGATACGGAATTCGGCATCTCTCTCGTCGAATGGCGAATATTGTCCGCGCTTTCGGTGAGGGGCGGCATGACCATAGGCGACCTCGCCAAGATGAGCGGTTTCGACAAGTCTCAGATCAGCCGCGCCGCAACGCTTCTGGAGAACGCGGGCAGCATCGGCCGGGTCGACAGCCCATCCGACGGCCGGAGCGCCATCATCGACCTCACCGATGCCGGTCGCGATCGATATGACGAAATGATACCGGTGGTTCGCGAGCG
>CAZUGT010000155.1:0-2715 GCA_964620095.1 uncultured Rhodospirillaceae bacterium
AGCGCCGATCCCGCCTAGCTTCCGCCCTCCGCACGGCGCTGGCCGCTCACCCTCATTCTTCCTGTGACCCCCTCACCCTGACCCTCTCCCCCAAGGGGGAGAGGGGACTCGATGCAAACCCTCGCCCCCCGAAGGGGGGAGAGGGATGCGCAGATAAGGTCATTCCCCTCCGGGGATTGACCGACTTGGCGAGGCGAATGCCGAGCCTTAGCCGAAGCTGGGTGAGGGGGATGTTCCGTACCGCCGCCGCGGCCTGCCTGCTCGCCGCGGCCTTCGCCCTGCTGGCCGCCGCCGCCCCGGCGCGGGCGCAGACACCGTCCGTGCTGGTGAGCACCCTCGGGCAAACCCACTTCTCAGAGCTCTCTATCTTCCACTCCCTCGGCGCCGCCAGAGCTCAGTCCTTCACCACCGGCGGCAACGCCGGGGGCTACACCCTGACCGGCGCGGACGTCGACCTGGCGTCCTCGTCGGGAACGTCGGTGTACACCGTCACGATCCGGTCGGATTCCTCCGGCGTTCCCGGCGGCATCGTCGGCACGCTGACCAATCCGGCCAGCCTGCCCCAATTCGTCCTGCAAACGGGAAGCACCGGGTTCACGGCCCCCGGCGGCGGCATCGACCTTGCGCCCGGCAGGACCTATTGGGTGACGGTCCAACACAGTTCCGGCGGCAGCTTGGCTGTCAGCAGGACGAGCAGCGCATCGCCGGTCCAGGATGCGGGCGCCGCCCCGGGATGGAGTATCGGGAGTCCGGGGGAGTTCAGGAACGGCACCTGGACCGTGGGATCGGGAGCAGTCGGGATACTGAGGATCGCCGTCCGAGGCTATGCGAAGGCCGCGCCGCCGGGCGCCGCATCCCGGGGGGCGCTGAAGCGCGGGCTGGCGGCGGTGGCGTCGCGGACGGTTTCGGGGGCGCTGGACAATATCGGAACGCGTCTGGGCGAGGCGGTTCCGGCATCGGGCCTGAATCTGGGGGGCCTGAATTTGGCCGGCCCCAATCCGGCGGGACGGCAAGACGCCGCCGGGTTCGACGGCCATGGCCCGTCCGGCGGGAGCCGGGGGATGACGCCGGACGATCTGCTGGGCTCGGGCGCGTTTTCGCTGGCGCTCGGCGCGGCGGAGGGAGACAAGGACGCCGATCCGATGGCGCCGCGCTGGAGTGTTTGGGGCCGGGGGGATTTCGGGACCTTCGCGGGCCGTCCGGACGGGGGGTCTCGTTACGACGGCGATCTCCGCACCGGCTGGCTCGGCGCGGACGCGCGGGGAACCCGGGGGACCGGGCGCTGGGTGGCGGGCCTCGCGGTGTCGCGCGGGACGAGCGGGACGGATTACGGTTCGGGCCGTCTGGAGACGGACCTGACGGCCCTCTGGCCCTATGGCCGCTGGACCTTCCCGGACGGGCTCGAACTGCGCGGCCTGCTGGGCGCGGGCCGGGGCGAGGCGCGCCACCGAACCGCGGACGGCGAGCCGGAGAAAAGCGGCCTGACCATGTGGGCGGCCTCCGCCGGGTTCAGCCGGCCCCTGCCGCCCCTCGGCGGGTTCGACTTCTCGGCGCGGGGCGATGCCAGCGTTGCGTTCATGGAGACCGCGACGGGCCTAGGGGAAGAGGAAGCGGCGGTGGACGGGCTTGAGGCCGCCGTCTCGCGGGTGCGGGGCGGCGTCGAGGCCTCCAGGCGCATCGCCATGGCGGACGGGGCCGCGATCACGCCCTTCGCCGAGCTTGCCGGGCGGATGGACGGGGGCGACGGCGTGACCGGGCCCGGTGTGGAGCTTGCGGGCGGCCTGCGCTACGCGGGGGCCCGCGTCGCGGTCGAGGCGCGGGGCCGCTGGCTCGCGGCGCATTCGGAGGCGGGCGCGAAGGAGCGGGGCGCGAGCCTGACGGTCCGGCTCGACCCGGGGGCGCTCGGGCGAGGTCTGTCCCTGTCGCTGGCGCCCCGCTGGGGCGCGCCGGCGGGCGGGGCCGACAAACTATGGCGGGACGAGATACCGAAGGGCGCCGCGGCCGCGCGGGAGGCGGGCGGCTTCGAGGGCGAACTCGGCTACGGCTTCAGCCTGTTGGGCGGCCGCCTCACCGGCACGCCGAATTTCGGCCTCGGGGTCTCGGAGGACGCACGGGACTACCGCATCGGCTGGCGGCTCACCCCGGCGGTCGGGGGCTATGCCGGCTTCGAGGTGAGTCTCGACGCCACCCGGCGGGAGAGCGCCAACCCCAACGAGTCCCCCGGCCACGGCGCCATGCTCACCGGCGCGTTCCGGTGGTAGGGGCGCGGCCCATGGCGGAATCGCGGCGGGACATGGCGGCGGAGGACGGCGAAGACGAAACGAACGCCGCCCATCTCCACGACCGCGAGCAGGCGGGCGCCCGCCGGGACCCCGACGGCTGGCTGCGCGCGAATCTGAGGTGGCTGCTGAGCCCCGTCCCCGGCGGACCCGGCGGCGGGTAAGCCGCGGCGGCGCGGCGAACCTGGGCTTCGGTTTCTCGGAGACGGCGCGCGATTACCGCGTCGGCCGGCGGCTGACCGGGGCGGGCGGGGGCGGCTTCCCTGGTCATCGAGCGGTTTCGTGGGGCGGGTCAAAATCTCCTTTTCGGGCTCGCCGCACGGCCCCGCCGGCCTAACCTACGCCGGCGGGGCGCCCCCCTCCCTGGGCCTGGCCCGCCGAAGCAGCCTTCGGCTGCGAAGGCCGGAAGGGAGAGGGGGCGGGTCAGGGCGGGGGG
>CAZUGT010000156.1:0-26220 GCA_964620095.1 uncultured Rhodospirillaceae bacterium
CCCGGGTCGGGTTTCGCCGCAGCCACGGGCTGGTCTATGCCCCGGTCTGCTCGGGCTGCAACGCCTGCCTCGCCGTCCGAACCGTCGTTTCGGAGTTTGAGCCGTCCACCTCGCAGCGCCGGGTATCCCGGGTGAACGAGGATTTGATCGAAGCGGCAAAGCCGGTTCGGGCGACCGCCGAGCAATTCGAATTGTTCACCCAGTATCAGGACTCCCGCCACAACGGCGGCGATATGGCGACAATGGACTTTTACGACTACCAGGCCCTGATCGAGGAGACCCCGGTCGATTCCGAGTTGATCGAATACCGGACCCCGGACCGGCGGCTGGTCGGGGCGTGTCTCGCGGACCGCATGGGTGACGGCCTCTCCGCGGTCTACAGCTATTTCGATCCGCGCAAGCCGCGCCGCAGTCTCGGAACCTACATGATACTGCGGCTCATCGAGCGGTCCCGGGACGCCGGGCTTCCCTATGTCTATCTCGGCTATTGGATCGAGGACAGCCAGAAGATGTCCTACAAGGAACGGTTCAGGCCGCTTGAATATTACGCGGGCGACGGCTGGCGTTCCCTCGACGAGCGCCACGACTTTCCGGCGCTTGGCTAGCCCACATTTCTCGTAGTTGCGCGCCACCGGAATGCGCATATACTTCAAGCAACTAAGAGACTTCACCAAAGGATCGATATCCAATCAAGAGAAGGGAGACAATCTCATGAAACGCCGTGAATTTATGACGGGCGCGGTCGTCGCCGGTGCCGGTGCCGCAGCTGCCGCATCGACGCTGCCGAAACCGGCAATCGCCCAGGGAAAAAAAGAGCTGAAAATGGTCACCACGTGGCCGAAGAATTTTCCGGGCCTGGGAACCGGCGCGGAGCGGCTGGCGCGCAACATCACCGCGATGAGCGGCGGCTCGCTCACGGTAAAGGTATTCGCGGCGGGTGAATTGGTGCCGCCGTTCGAATCCTTCGATGCCGTCTCCAGCGGCACCGCCGACATGTACCACGCCGCCGACTACTATTGGCAGGGCAAGTCCAAGGCCTTCAACTTCTATGCGGCGGTTCCGTTCGGGCTCACCGCGACCGAGCAGGCCGCGTGGATTCACCATGGCGGCGGCCAGCAGCTATGGGACGAGTTGAGCAAGGGATTCGGCATCAAGCCCTTCATGGCCGGCAATACCGGGGTTCAGATGGGCGGCTGGTTCAATAAGGAAGTGAACTCGCTCGAGGACTACAAGGGCCTGAAGATTCGTATGCCGGGCCTGGGCGGCGAAGTGCTGCGCAGGATCGGGGCGGCGGCGGTTTCGCTGCCGGGCGGCGAAATCTTCCCGGCGCTGCAGTCGGGCGCCATCGACGCCACCGAATGGGTCGGTCCGTGGAACGATCTGGCCTTTGGTTTCTACAAGGTCACCAAGTTCTACTACTATCCGGGCTTCCATGAGCCGGGGACGACCTTGAGCTCGGGCGTCAATCTCAAGACTTGGGAAGGCCTCAGCGCCGAGCACAAGGCCATTATCACCACGGCGATGGCGGCGGAGAACGACCTCAGCCTCTCCGAGTTCAACGCCCGCAACAACGGCGCGCTGAATACGCTGACCGGCAAGCACAAGGTCACCGTCAAGAAGTTCCCGGACCCGGTCTTGAATGAAATCGGCAAGGCATCGGGCGAGGTTGTCGGGGGCGTCCGCGCCGAGGGCGGCATCACGGCAAAGGTGCTCGACAGCTTCCTCGATTTCCGCAAGCAGTCCATCGCCTGGTCCAAGCTCTCGGATCAGGCCTACTGGAATGCGCGGCTGCTGCCGTTCAAGTACGCGGGCTAACCGCCCGGACATGATGGCCCGCCCCGAATTGAGGCGGGCCATCGTTCTTTCGAAGGAGGCTGCCGTTTGACTTCCCTGCAGCGCCTCGCCCAAGGCATCGACAGCTTAAATGATGTTGTCGGCAAGGCCGCGGCGTGGACCGCTTTGGCCATGGTGCTGATTCAGTTCATCGTGGTGGTCATGCGGTACGTGTTCGGGCTGGGCTCGATCATGATGCAGGAATCGGTGGTCTACCTGCATGCCTTCCTGTTCATGATCGGAGCCGGGTACACGTTGCTTCACGGGGGCCATGTCCGGGTCGACGTCTTCTATCGGGAGGCGTCCGACCGCTGGAAATCGTGGATCGACCTTGCCGGCGTCTTCGTGTTTCTCCTGCCGGTCTGCCTGCTCGTCTGGTGGTTTTCGTTCCCCTACGTCGAAAACTCCTGGAAGGTTTTCGAGGGGTCCAAGGAAACCAGCGGCATCCAGGGCGTCTTCCTTCTCAAGTCCGTCATTCTCGCATTCGCGTTTCTCGTGGCGATCCAGGGCGTGTCGATGGCGATTCGGTCGTTGCTCAGGCTGCTCAGGCTCGCCGGCGTCGTAATACCGGATCCCGAACCCAAAGACCGGACCGTCGCCTGAGGTCCCGCCGGCGTGCCGTTTTCCGAAATCCTGACCATCATCATGTTCGTGGTGGTGTGTCTGTTCCTGATGGCCGGATTCCCGGTCGCCTTCACGCTCGCCGGCACGGCGCTGATTTTCGCCGGGATCGGGTGGATTTTCGGGGTGTTCGATTTCTCCCTCTTCGGCGCTCTGCCGTCCCGGATTTTCGGCGGGGCGATGACCAACGAGCTGCTGATCGCGGTGCCGCTGTTCGTCTTCATGGGCGTGATGCTGGAACGCTCCAAGGTGGCCGAGGAATTGCTGGACACCATGGGCCGGCTGTTCGGCGCCTTGCGCGGCGGTCTCGGCATTTCGGTCTCCGTGGTCGGCGCGCTGCTGGCCGCCTCCACCGGCATCGTCGGCGCGACGGTGGTGACCATGGGCCTGCTGTCCCTGCCGACCATGCTGCGGCGCAAGTACGACCCCTCCCTCGCCTGCGGCTCGATCGCCGCCGCCGGCACGCTGGGACAGATCATCCCGCCGTCCATCGTTCTCGTCCTGCTGGGCGACCAGATTTCCAATGCCTACGTGGACGCGCAGCGCACGGTCGGGAATTTTTCCCCCGAGCCGGTCTCGGTGGGCGATTTGTTCGCGGGCGCCCTGCTGCCCGGCCTCGCCCTGGTCGGCATGTACATTCTCTATCAGGTCATCGTCGCGTTTCTGAAGCCGGATGCCTCCCCCGCGATCCCGAAGGAGGAACTCGATGACGGCGTGCCGCTGTTCGGCCGGGTGATGCGCGCCCTGGTGCCGCCTTTGGTGCTGATCGTCGCGGTGCTGGGTTCGATTCTCGCCGGAGTCGCGACCCCGACCGAGGCGGCGGCGGTCGGCTCCGTGGGCGCGCTGCTGCTCGCGGCGGTCCGGATTTCCGACAAGAGTCCGGCCCCCATCTACCTGGCGGGGATCGCTCTCATTGTCATGCTGTTTCTCACCAACACCGTGGATCTCCGGGTGCTGCGGGACGAAATTCCCACCGGCGACATGGCCGGCATCGTCGCCGCGCTGATTTGTTCGGCGGTTGTCGCCTGGGGGATGGGGGTGGCGCTCATCCGGGTGACCCAGGATGCGGTGCTGACCCAGGTGGTGCGCTCGACCCTCGAAGTGTCGGCCATGGTCTTCGTCATCCTCATCGGCGCGTCGGTGTTCTCGCTGGTCTTCCGCGGTCTCGGCGGCGACGACATGGTGCACGAATTTCTCACCAACCTGCCGGGCGGCATCTACGGCGCCATGATCCTGGTCATGCTGGTGATGTTCGTTCTCGGCTTCTTCCTCGACTTCATCGAGATCACCTTCGTCGTCGTGCCGATCGTCGCGCCGGTGCTGCTGCAGTCGGATATCAGTCCCGTCTGGCTCGGCGTGATGATGGCGATGAACCTGCAGACGTCGTTCCTGACGCCGCCCTTCGGCTTTGCCTTGTTCTATCTGCGGGGCGTCGCGCCGCCCGAGGTCAAGACGACCCACATCTACAAGGGCGTGCTGCCCTTTGTCGTGATCCAGTTGATCGGCCTGGGCGTCCTCGCCGCCTTCCCAGGGCTGGCGACGTGGCTGCCCAAGCTGGTTTTCGGCTAGATCGGGTCCAGGCCCGGGACTACGCCCGGAATTTCGCGATCAGTTTCCACGCCCCCGGCAGCACCGCGGCGGCAAGCGCGATCTTGAACACCTCCCCCCAGAGGAACGGCAGCACGCCGAAGGCCCAGGCCTTCTCCCCGCCGATCAGGGCGGCGAGCCAGGCATAGCCGGGCACGAAGATGATCACCGTGCCGATAATCATGGCCGCGAGAGTCATGGGGATCGAGCGGTCCCAGCCCTTTTCGCCGAGCCAGCCGGCGATCCCGGCGGCGAGCACGAAGCCGACGAGATAGCCGCCCGTCGGGCCGGCCATGTAGGCGAGGCCGATGCCCTTCTCCGGCGTGCCCGCGAACACCGGCAGGCCGGCCGCGCCCTCGGCGAGGTAGAGCAGCAGCGTCGCGCCGCCCAGCTTCCAGCCGTAGGCCATGCCGATGACCAGCACGGCGAAGGTCTGCATCGTCATGGGGACCGGATAGAACGGCACCTGGATCTTGGCCGAGATTGTCAGCAGGACGGTGCCGGCGATGGCCAGGACCGCCATGCGGAGCCAACTGCCGGCGGCCTGAGGCCAGGCCGCGCCGGCCAGGGTCGGATGAACCGTGTTGTCGTGGGTCGCCATTGTTTCCCCCAAATGTCTGGTGTTGAACCGGCTTCTAGTGACCGTCGCCGATCAAGTCAATGTCCGCGCCCGTCTACCCGAACCTGTTGGACCGCGGAAAGCCCTTCGGCGGCAGCCGTCCGGCCTGCGCGCGCTTGCCCCGCCAGGCCATGAGATCGGTTTCGCACCGCACCCCGGCGCCGGTGACCCAGGTGAGCCCGTCGGCCAAGGTGAAGGTCTTGATGTCCGACAGGCCGCCGTCCTTGTAGCGCTGCAGGAAGACGCCCCGCCCCCGCGCCATCTCCGGCACCTCCGCCAGCGGGAACAGCAGCAGTCTCCGGTTCTCGCCGATCACCGCGACCGTATCGCCGCCTACGATGCAGGCGCCCGCCCCCTCTTCGTCGCCGGAGACGTTGAGGATCTGCTTGCCGCCCCTGGTCGAGGCGACCACGTCGTCCTCGGCGACCACGAAACCACGGCCCGCCGACGACGCCACCAGCAGCTTGGCCCCGGGCCTGTGGATGAACAGCGCGACCACGTCCTGGTCGTTGCCGAGATCGATCATCAGACGCACGGGCTCGCCGTAGCCCCGCCCGCCCGGCAGCTTGTCGCAGGCGATGGTGTAGCAGCGTCCGTTGGTGGCGAAGAGGATCAGCTTGTCGGTGGTTTCGGCCTTCAGCGCGAACTTGCCCTTGTCGCCTTCCTTGTATTTGACCTCGCCGACGTCGTCCAGATGCCCCCGCGCGGCCTTGATCCAGCCCTTGTCCGAGCAGAGGATGGTGATCGGCTCCTTCTCGATCAGCGCCTCGGCTGGCACGTCGACGGCCGCCGGCGCGTCGCCGATTTCGGTGCGGCGCCTGCCGAGGGCGGTCTTGGCGCCGAAGCGCTTGCGGATGTCGCCGATCTGGCCGGAGATGGCCTTCCAGCGGAGCTTGGGATCCTTGAGCAGCTTGTCGAGATCGGCGCGCTCCCCGGTCAGCGCCGAATGCTCGCCCTTGATCTCCATCTCCTCCAGCTTGCGCAGGCTCCTGAGGCGCATGTTGAGGATGGCGTCCGCCTGGCCCTCGGTCAGCTTGAAGGCCCGGATGAGCTCGGCCTTGGCGTTGTCCGTCTCGCGGATGATCCGGATCACCTCGTCGAGGTTGAGGTAGGCGGCGAGATAACCCTCCAGCACTTCGAACCGGGCGGCGATCCTGTCCAGGCGATGCCGGGTGCGCCGCGTCAGCACCTCGTGGCGGTGATCGAGGAAGGCCTGAAGAACCTCGCGGAGGTTCATCACCCTCGGCGTCTTGTCCGCGTCCAGCACGTTCATGTTGAGCCCGAACCGGGTTTCCAGGTCGGTCTGCCTGAACAGCTGCTCCATCAGCATGGCGGGCTCGACCGAGCGGCTCTTGGGCGCCAGCACGAGGCGCACGTCCTCGGTGCTTTCGTCGATGACGTCCTCGAGGAACGGCAGTTTCTTGGCGTTCATCAACTCGGCGATGCGCTCCACCAGCCGCGCCTTCTGCACCTGGTAGGGAATCTCGGTGACCACGATCTGGTACTGGCCGCGGGCCAGCTTCTCGGTCTTCCATTTGGCGCGGACGCGGAACGAGCCCCGCCCGATCCTGTAGGCCGCCTCGACGGTTTTCCGGTCCTCCACCAGGATGCCGCCGGTCGGGAAGTCGGGCCCGGGCATGAAGCCGGTCAGCTTGCCGACGGTGGCCTTCGGAAACTTGATCAGGTGAAGCAGCGCCCGGCAGATTTCGTCCACGTTGTGGGGCGGAATGTTGGTCGCCATGCCGACGGCGATGCCCGACGCGCCGTTGGCCAGAAGGTTCGGGAATCCCGCCGGCATGACGGCCGGCTCCCTCTCCTCGCCGTCATAGGTTTCTCGGAAATCGGCCGCGTCCTCGTCGAGCCCCTCCATCATCAGGGTGGCGACGTCGGTCATCCGCGCCTCGGTGTAGCGCATGGCCGCCGCGTTATCGCCGTCGATATTGCCGAAATTCCCCTGCCCGTCGATCAGCGGATACCTGACGGCGAAGCCCTGCGCCAGCCGCACGAGGGCGTCGTAGACGGCGGTGTCGCCGTGGGGGTGGTACTTGCCGATGACGTCGCCCACCACCCGGGCGCATTTCTTGAAGCCCTGGTCCGGATCGAGCCGGAGCTGGCGCATGGCGAACAGCAGCCGCCGGTGGACCGGCTTCAGGCCGTCGCGCACGTCCGGCAGGGAGCGGGACATGATGATCGACAGGGCGTAGCTCAGATACCGCTCGGAGATCGCCTCGGCGAGGCGGGTATCGCGGATGTCGCCGGCGGGCGCGGCGGGCAGGGTGTCGGTTGCCATGGCGATGCTCTTCTTGGTTCGGCGTTTCTTGTGCCGTTTATAGTAGGTGTGTTGTCTTCAATATACCAAATCTTGTGGTTTCAACAGGGATTTCGGGGTCACGGGCGGTTTACGCCTGCCGGCTGACCCGTGCCGCGAGCCGGGTTCGCGCCGGCGGCACGCCCCGGGCATCGTGGATGAAGGCGTGGCGCTCCAGGAAGTAGCCGGTGAGCGCGAGGCCGTCGGCGATCTCATCGATCTCATTGGCCGGGTTTTCGCTCGCCACGCCCCGGGCCGGGTCTTCGAGCAGGAACGCCGGCAGGGCCAGCAGCTTCTCCTTGTAGGTTTCGCCCGCCGCCCGCGAAACCGCGCGGCCCGATTTGGGCGAGACGTAGGCGAGCTCCGCCCGGCCGCCGCCGCCCGCGCATTCGGAGAGATCGAGGCCGAACCCCATGTCGGCCAGCAGGTCCCGCTCCCACAGGACATAGGATTTCAGCCAATCCTCGCCGCCGAGCCCGGCGATGAATTCCGACAGCCTGGCGTAGGTCTCGGGATGCGGCTCCCGCTCCGGCAGCGCCGCCTCGGCCACCGCGCAGACCGCGGACAGGCCCGCGAGCCGCATGGGATCGTCCAGCCAGTCCGCCGCGCCGGCCCGCAGAAGCTCGCAGGTGTAGCTCCCGAGGTGCTCCTCCAGCCGCGCCTTCCAGGTCGCCCGCACCCGGTTGCCGGGCTCGTAGATGCCCCGGGCCCGCTTTCCCGCCCCGCCCCGGACGAGGCCCGCATGGCGGCCGTGCGCCTCGGTCAACAGGTTGACGATCGCAGCGCTCTCGCCGTGCTTCCGCGCGCTCAGGACGATGCCCTCGTCCGTCCAGTCCATCAGGCCCCTCCGCCGCGGGCATTCGCCCGTCTATGCCGTCCGAATGTCGTCATGCCCCGGCTTGTCCGGGGCATCCACGCTTGGCGGCCGGTGCTACACGTGGATGGCCGGGTCCGGGCCCGGCCATGACGTATTCTATTTGGCGACACAAACCAGACCGTCATGCCCGTGCCTGACACGGGCATCCACGCTTACCGCCTACGTACCCCTCGAACTGATGGTGGTCGCTCTTTACCCGGACCTGAGTAAACCCGTTCGCCCTTAAAATCCTGATGAAAGCACGGAAGTTCACGCAGGACAGGGGGCCGTGTATTCGTGGCGGGTTTTATTGGAGTCATCGTTGTCATCAAAAAGACCGCGAATGACGTGCCATAAAAACCGCAGCCGCAGGGTCAAGGGGGCTCTACGGCGGGCGAACGCCGCCCTCTCCGCTTCGGGGAGACCGTTGACGTACTCCATGTAAATTTCAATGCTGGTATTCAGGTCTCTGTACACCTGCTCGAAACTTTCACCTTGCACGGATAGATCGAAGTCCAGGCAAATGGCCTCCCATGCGCCTGGCATGCCCTCGGCATAGCAGCGGACGATCTGGTTCACGGCTCTACCCTCATTTCTCTTGGCCAAGTACCCATTTCCTGTCCGGTCCGTTATGTAACTTGTAAGTCTAATGTATGGCTATATTTATGCGTACTCTAGGGGTTGGTCAACTTTGCGCCGCCTTTCAACCCCGGATCTCGGCAAGTTAGATACATGATCCCCTTTCAAGAGATTTCCCCACGTTGCCGCCGATTGGCCATGTAGGGGTTCTCCGCAAACCGCTGACCGCGAGGGTTCCAGCCGCGGCGCCGAACGAAGAGACAACTAGCACCCCCTCCCCGCCGCCGAACGGTCCGCTCGGGACCTCAGGCGTTGTAGTCCAGCCCCCAGTCCCGGTAGCGGGCGGGGTCGTCGCCCCAATTGTCCCGCACCTTGACGAACAGGAACAGGTGGATGCGCCGTTCGAGCATCTCCTGAAGCTCTTCCCGCGCCGCCGCCCCCAGTTGCCTGATACGGGCGCCCCCCTTGCCGAGCACGATGGCCTTCTGGCTGTCCCGCTCCACATAGATGGTCTGCTCGATCCGCGCCGAACCGTCCTCCTGCTCCTCCCAGCTGTCCGTCTCCACCGCCGCCGCATAGGGAAGCTCCTGGTGAAGCTGGAGATAGAGTTTCTCCCGCGTGATCTCGGCGGCCAGCAGCCGTTGCGGCATGTCCGAAATCTGGTCTTCGGGGAACAGCCACGGCCCCGGCGCCATCATGCCGGTCAGATGGGAGAGCAGATCCGCCGTTCCGCCGCCCTTTTCGGCCGAGACCATGAAGGTCTCGGAGAACACGCCCTCGCCGTCCAAAACCGCCGCCATCTCCAGCAGCGCGGGCTTGGCGACGGCGTCGATCTTGTTGATGGCCAGCACGGCCCGCCCGCCGGTCTCTTTCAGCCGGGCGACGATCCGCCTCGTGTCCGGGTCCGCTTCGCCGCCGCGGAAACGGGTCGCGTCGACCAGCAGGCATATGTGATCGGCGTCGCCGGCGCCGCCCCACGCCGCCGCGACCATCGCCCGGTCGAGACGCCGCCTGGGCCGGAAGATGCCCGGCGTGTCGATGAAGACGATCTGGGTATCGCCGTCGATGCGGATGCCCAGAACCCGGGTGCGGGTGGTCTGGACCTTGGGCGAGACGATGGACACCTTGGCGCCGACGAACCGGTTGAGCAGCGTCGACTTGCCCGAATTCGGCGCGCCGATGAGGGCAACGAACCCGCAAGCCCGCCCGGCCTCACTCACCGGAAACCCGCCCGAGCAGCCGCGCCGCCGCTTCCTGCTCCGCGGCGCGTTTCGTGGGACCTTGGGCCCTGGCGGCCCCCCGCCCCGCGATTTCCGCCTCGACCGTGAATTCCGGCGCATGGTCGGGGCCCGAGCGGTCCAGGAAGCGGTATTCGGGAAGGCCGAGATCGCGGGCCTGGGCCCATTCCTGGAGCCGGGTCTTGGCGTCCTTTTCCGGAGACGTCCCGTCGGCGAACAGCGGCTCCCAGTTGCGGAGGATGAACGACCGGGCGGCGTCCAGGCCCCCGTCCCGGTAGATGGCCGCGATCACCGCCTCGCACGCATTGGCGAGAATGGCGCCGTTCCCGCGCCCGCCCTTCCGTTCCTCGCCTTCGGTCATTTCCAGATATTCGCCGAGGCCGAGTGCCCGGGCGACGCGGGTCAGCGCCTCCTTGCGCACC
The DNA here is from genome assembly GCA_964620095.1 of uncultured Rhodospirillaceae bacterium. Taxonomy (GTDB): domain Bacteria; phylum Pseudomonadota; class Alphaproteobacteria; order Rhodospirillales; family UBA2165; genus JAJDXO01. The sequence continues at coordinate 10,064 of CAZUGT010000156.1, forward strand.
AATGCCGTATGGCGGTAGGCGATCTGGCCCTCGTCCTCGGCCGGATGGGCGTCCAGCAGCGTCTCGGCGATCACCAGGCCGAGCACCCGGTCGCCGAGGAATTCGAGGCGTTCATTGGCCGCGCTCCGGCCCCGCTCGCCGGCAAGGCTCGAATGCACCAGCGCGCGCCGCAGCAAACCGGGATCGGCGAAATCATGGCCGAGCGCCGCCGCCAGATCGTCGAGACCGGCCCGGCTCTCCGCATCCCCGGCCATCGGCTCAGACGATATCCTGGAAGAAGCGATGGAAGCGGATCACCCACGGCCAGCGCCAGACGTGCCAGAAGGGCGAGGAGCCGTCGGTGGAGAAGAACAGGAACTCCGCCCGGCCGACGAGGTTTTGGCGCGGCACGAAGCCGACGGCGCCGATGGACCGGCTGTCCTCGGAATTGTCCCGGTTGTCGCCCATCATGAAATAGTGTCCGGGCGGCACCGTATAGACGTCCGTATTGTCGTAGCGCTCGTTGTCGCTCATCTCGAAGATGGAGTGCCGGCGGCCCCCGGGCAGGATCTCCGTATAATGGGTCACCCGGTGCGGCTGGCCGAACACGTTGAAGGTGAGTTCGACGCCCGCGGGCTCCCGCCTCACCGGCGCGCCGTTGATGTGCAGAATGCCGCGGCGCACCTCGATCCTGTCGCCCGGCAGGCCGATGACCCGCTTGATGTAATCGGTCTTGTTGTCGGCCGGGAGCTTGAACACCGCCACGTCGCCCCGCTCGGGCTCGGTGAACAGGATCCGGCCCGGAATGATCGGCAGGCCGAAGGGCAGCGAATAGCGGCTGTACCCGTAGGAGTATTTGGAGACGAACAAATAGTCGCCGACCAGCAGGGTCGGCTTCATGGAGCCGGACGGGATGTTGAACGGCTCGAAGGCGACCGTGCGCACGACGAGCGCGATCAAGACCGCGTAGATGATGGTCTTGGCCGTATCCCAGAGGCCGTAGGATTTGGAGTCGCGGGACAAGCTGTCCGATAAGCCCTTAATTCCAGTGGATGATCCGCGCCTTGGCCGGACGAGGCCGGCGCCGGCGGGAATCGCGGGGGATCAAGCCAGCGCTTCGCTTTGCTGTCAAGCCGCATCGAGTCCCCTCTCCCCTGGAGGGAGAGGGATGCGCAGGCTTGTCGGGCGGGAGCCCGACTTAGCCGCAGCTGGTGAGGGGGAATAAAATTTCACCACAGAGAGCACAGAGGTCACAGAGAAGGAATGGTTAACTCCCCTATCTCATTGTCTCGCTGTCTCTGTGGTTCAAGAAGCCGTCATGCCCGTGCTTGACACGGGCATCCACGAACTCCCCTCCCCTGACCCTCTCCCCCCGCGGGGGGAGAGGGGACTCCACCGAAACTTCCTCACGTCCCCTCTCCCCCTTCTTCATGGGGAGAGGGTTGCGGAGATAAGGTCATTCCCCGCCGGGGATTGACCGACTTGGCCGGGCGTCAGCCCGGCTTAGCCATGCCTGTCCTCCGGCCGGCGAAGCCGGTCCGGTGGGCTGGGTGAGGGGGGTGGACTCCGGCGGCCAAACGCACATATGGATAAGGGAGCATGGTTCGCGGGCTCGCCCCATGGATTGCCAGGGGTTCCCGCGCACAAAAATGCGCTCAAAGGTACCGAATTGGAATTTAACCAGGCCATCAAATGTCCATTAATGTCCATAAATGCCTATTGCGGCGCACACGATCGGGCCGGATTCGAAAATTCCGTTGGAAATATATTCCAAGACCGCTTCGGGGCGAAATTCCCCGGCGCTTGCTCCCGTCGATGGGAATCGGGTAAGGAGGACCCATGAAACGTATCGCTGGTTTTTATCTCATCGCCGTGGCCGTGGTCGTGGCGGTGCAAACGGTGGTGGAGCCGCTCTATCATGTCTCGGCCGACGGTCAGCCGTACTCCCCGCTCTGGACGATCCTCAATCCGCTGATGGCCTTGGCCATCGTCGTGGGCGTGGCCGCCGCCTGGCAGTGCAAGCGGGCCGTGGACAGGGAGGGCGGGGAGGCGCCGGTTTCCCGGGCTTTCCTCGTCGCCAACACGCTGTTCTTCGGGCTCCTGTTCTTCGGCATCCTCTACTTGTGGAACTGGTTCAACCTGCTGAGCTCCGGGTTTACGGCCATCCCCTATGACACCGTCACGCTGGTCTGGATCATCGTCGATGCCGCATTGCCCCTGTTGTGGGGGGCGACGGGGGTGGCCCTGATCCGCGGGCGGGGCGCCGCGGCCTGACACGGCCGGGGAGAGTGCCCAGGAGACCGATATGACCGCGCCGGATTCCATCGTCATCGCGTCCGCCGCCCGCACGCCCATGGGCGGATTGCTGGGCGAGCTTGCTCCCCTGCCCGCCCCGAAGCTCGGCGCCCGGGCCATCGAAGCCGCCCTCGAGCGGGGGAGGATGAAACCGGCGGAGGTGGACGAAGTGATCGTCGGCAACGTGCTGCAGGCGGGCCAGGGCCAGGCGCCGGCCCGCCAGGCGAGCCTCGGCGCCGGCATCCCCGACAGCGTCGGCTGCACCACCATCAACAAGATGTGCGGATCGGGCATGAAGGCGGCCATGTTCGGACACGACCTGATCGCGGCCGGGTCGGCGGACGTGGTGGTCGCCGGCGGGATGGAGAGCATGACCAACGCGCCCCACCTGATGCTCGGCGTCCGCGCCGGCACCAAGATGGGCCCGGCCATGATGCAGGACCACATGTTCCTGGACGGGCTGGAGGACGCCTACGAGCCGGGGCGGCTGATGGGCGCCTACGCCGAGGAAACCGCCAAGCACTACCAGTTCACCCGGGAGGCGCAGGACGAATTCGCCATCACGTCCCTCGAGCGGGCCCTCGCCGCGACCGACGCGGCGGCGGATGAGATCGTTCCGGTCACGGTCAAGACGCGCAAATCGGAAGAGACCATCGAGACCGACGAGCAGCCCCGCAATGCGCGGCCCGACAAGATCCCGACGCTTAGGCCCGCCTTCGCCGAGGACGGCTCGGTGACCGCGGCCAATTCGTCGTCGATCTCGGACGGCGCCGCGGCGCCGTCCGAGATCGACGACGAATTGGCCGCGGTCACCGAGCCGTCCTCGGCGAAGGCGGGCCTAAGCGTCGGGATCTTGTCGGGCCGCGCATTGCGGGGCTGCTCGTCGGTCTCGATGGTCTCTTCCGATTTGCGCGTCTTGACCGTGACCGGAACGATCTCATCCGCCGCCGCGTCGGTCGCGGCGAGGGCCCGCTCGAGGGACGTGATGGCGAATTCGTCCTGCGCCTCCCGGGTGAACTGGTAGTGCTTGGCGGTTTCCTCGGCGTAGGCGCCCATCAGCCGCCCCGGCTCGTAGGCGTCCTCCAGCCCGTCCAGGAACATGTGGTCCTGCATCATGGCCGGGCCCATCTTGGTGCCGGCGCGGACGCCGAGCATCAGGTGGGGCGCGTTGGTCATGCTCTCCATCCCGCCGGCGACCACCACGTCCGCCGACCCGGCCGCGATCAGGTCGTGTCCGAACATGGCCGCCTTCATGCCCGATCCGCACATCTTGTTGATGGTGGTGCAGCCGACGCTGTCGGGGATGCCGGCGCCGAGGCTCGCCTGGCGGGCCGGCGCCTGGCCCTGGCCCGCCTGCAGCACGTTGCCGACGATCACTTCGTCCACCTCCGCCGGTTTCATCCTCCCCCGCTCGAGGGCGGCTTCGATGGCCCGGGCGCCGAGCTTCGGGGCGGGCAGGGGAGCAAGCTCGCCCAGCAATCCGCCCATGGGCGTGCGGGCGGCGGACGCGATGACGATGGAATCCGGCGCGGTCATATCGGTCTCCTGGGCACTCTCCCCGGCCGTGTCAGGCCGCGGCGCCCCGCCCGCGGATCAGGGCCACCCCCGTCGCCCCCCACAACAGGGGCAATGCGGCATCGACGATGATCCAGACCAGCGTGACGGTGTCATAGGGGATGGCCGTAAACCCGGAGCTCAGCAGGTTGAACCAGTTCCACAAGTAGAGGATGCCGAAGAACAGGAGCCCGAAGAACAGCGTGTTGGCGACGAGGAAAGCCCGGGAAACCGGCGCCTCCCCGCCCTCCCTGTCCACGGCCCGCTTGCACTGCCAGGCGGCGGCCACGCCCACGACGATGGCCAAGGCCATCAGCGGATTGAGGATCGTCCAGAGCGGGGAGTACGGCTGACCGTCGGCCGAGACATGATAGAGCGGCTCCACCACCGTTTGCACCGCCACGACCACGGCCACGGCGATGAGATAAAAACCAGCGATACGTTTCATGGGTCCTCCTTACCCGATTCCCATCGACGGGAGCAAGCGCCGGGGAATTTCGCCCCGAAGCGGTCTTGGAATATATTTCCAACGGAATTTTCGAATCCGGCCCGATCGTGTGCGCCGCAATAGGCATTTATGGACATTAATGGACATTTGATGGCCTGGTTAAATTCCAATTCGGTACCTTTGAGCGCATTTTTGTGCGCGGGAACCCCTGGCAATCCATGGGGCGAGCCCGCGAACCATGCTCCCTTATCCATATGTGCGTTTGGCCGCCGGAGTCCACCCCCCTCACCCAGCCCACCGGACCGGCTTCGCCGGCCGGAGGACAGGCATGGCTAAGCCGGGCTGACGCCCGGCCAAGTCGGTCAATCCCCGGCGGGGAATGACCTTATCTCCGCAACCCTCTCCCCATGAAGAAGGGGGAGAGGGGACGTGAGGAAGTTTCGGTGGAGTCCCCTCTCCCCCCGCGGGGGGAGAGGGTCAGGGGAGGGGAGTTCGTGGATGCCCGTGTCAAGCACGGGCATGACGGCTTCTTGAACCACAGAGACAGCGAGACAATGAGATAGGGGAGTTAACCATTCCTTCTCTGTGACCTCTGTGCTCTCTGTGGTGAAATTTTATTCCCCCTCACCAGCTGCGGCTAAGTCGGGCTCCCGCCCGACAAGCCTGCGCATCCCTCTCCCTCCAGGGGAGAGGGGACTCGATGCGGCTTGACAGCAAAGCGAAGCGCTGGCTTGATCCCCCGCGATTCCCGCCGGCGCCGGCCTCGTCCGGCCAAGGCGCGGATCATCCACTGGAATTAAGGGCTTATCGGACAGCTTGTCCCGCGACTCCAAATCCTACGGCCTCTGGGATACGGCCAAGACCATCATCTACGCGGTCTTGATCGCGCTCGTCGTGCGCACGGTCGCCTTCGAGCCGTTCAACATCCCGTCCGGCTCCATGAAGCCGACCCTGCTGGTCGGCGACTATTTGTTCGTCTCCAAATACTCCTACGGGTACAGCCGCTATTCGCTGCCCTTCGGCCTGCCGATCATTCCGGGCCGGATCCTGTTCACCGAGCCCGAGCGGGGCGACGTGGCGGTGTTCAAGCTCCCGGCCGACAACAAGACCGATTACATCAAGCGGGTCATCGGCCTGCCGGGCGACAGGATCGAGGTGCGCCGCGGCATTCTGCACATCAACGGCGCGCCGGTGAGGCGGGAGCCCGCGGGCGTCGAACTCACCTTCAACGTGTTCGGCCAGCCGCACCGGGTGACCCATTATACGGAGATCCTGCCCGGGGGCCGCCGGCACTCCATCTTCGAGATGAGCGACAACGAGCGCTACGACAATACGGACGTCTATACGGTGCCGCCCGGACACTATTTCATGATGGGCGACAACCGGGACAATTCCGAGGACAGCCGGTCCATCGGCGCCGTCGGCTTCGTGCCGCGCCAAAACCTCGTCGGCCGGGCGGAGTTCCTGTTCTTCTCCACCGACGGCTCCTCGCCCTTCTGGCACGTCTGGCGCTGGCCGTGGGTGATCCGCTTCCATCGCTTCTTCCAGGATATCGTCTGAGCCGATGGCCGGGGATGCGGAGAGCCGGGCCGGTCTCGACGATCTGGCGGCGGCGCTCGGCCATGATTTCGCCGATCCCGGTTTGCTGCGGCGCGCGCTGGTGCATTCGAGCCTTGCCGGCGAGCGGGGCCGGAGCGCGGCCAATGAACGCCTCGAATTCCTCGGCGACCGGGTGCTCGGCCTGGTGATCGCCGAGACGCTGCTGGACGCCCATCCGGCCGAGGACGAGGGCCAGATCGCCTACCGCCATACGGCATTGGTGCGCAAGGAGGCGCTGACCCGCGTCGCCCGGGCACTCGGCCTCGGCGAATATCTGGAAATGACCGAAGGCGAGGAACGGAAGGGCGGGCGCGGGAACGGCGCCATTCTCGCCAATGCGTGCGAGGCGGTGATCGCGGCCATCTACCGGGACGGGGGCCTGGACGCCGCCCGGTCGTTCATCCTCCGCAACTGGGAGCCGCTGTTCGCCGACGGGACGTCTCCGGAAAAGGACGCCAAGACCCGGCTCCAGGAATGGGCCCAGGCCCGCGATCTCGGCCTTCCCGAATACCGCTTCCTGGACCGCTCGGGCCCCGACCATGCGCCGGAATTCACGGTCGAGGCGGAAATCGCGGGGCGGGGGGCCGCCAGGGCCCAAGGTCCCACGAAACGCGCCGCGGAGCAGGAAGCGGCGGCGCGGCTGCTCGGGCGGGTTTCCGGTGAGTGAGGCCGGGCGGGCTTGCGGGTTCGTTGCCCTCATCGGCGCGCCGAATTCGGGCAAGTCGACGCTGCTCAACCGGTTCGTCGGCGCCAAGGTGTCCATCGTCTCGCCCAAGGTCCAGACCACCCGCACCCGGGTTCTGGGCATCCGCATCGACGGCGATACCCAGATCGTCTTCATCGACACGCCGGGCATCTTCCGGCCCAGGCGGCGTCTCGACCGGGCGATGGTCGCGGCGGCGTGGGGCGGCGCCGGCGACGCCGATCACATATGCCTGCTGGTCGACGCGACCCGTTTCCGCGGCGGCGAAGCGGACCCGGACACGAGGCGGATCGTCGCCCGGCTGAAAGAGACCGGCGGGCGGGCCGTGCTGGCCATCAACAAGATCGACGCCGTCGCCAAGCCCGCGCTGCTGGAGATGGCGGCGGTTTTGGACGGCGAGGGCGTGTTCTCCGAGACCTTCATGGTCTCGGCCGAAAAGGGCGGCGGAACGGCGGATCTGCTCTCCCATCTGACCGGCATGATGGCGCCGGGGCCGTGGCTGTTCCCCGAAGACCAGATTTCGGACATGCCGCAACGGCTGCTGGCCGCCGAGATCACGCGGGAGAAACTCTATCTCCAGCTTCACCAGGAGCTTCCCTATGCGGCGGCGGTGGAGACGGACAGCTGGGAGGAGCAGGAGGACGGTTCGGCGCGGATCGAGCAGACCATCTATGTGGAGCGGGACAGCCAGAAGGCCATCGTGCTCGGCAAGGGGGGCGCCCGTATCAGGCAACTGGGGGCGGCGGCGCGGGAAGAGCTTCAGGAGATGCTCGAACGGCGCATCCACCTGTTCCTGTTCGTCAAGGTGCGGGACAATTGGGGCGACGACCCCGCCCGCTACCGGGACTGGGGGCTGGACTACAACGCCTGAGGTCCCGAGCGGACCGTTCGGCGGCGGGGAGGGGGTGCTAGTTGTCTCTTCGTTCGGCGCCGCGGCTGGAACCCTCGCGGTCAGCGGTTTGCGGAGAACCCCTACATGGCCAATCGGCGGCAACGTGGGGAAATCTCTTGAAAGGGGATCATGTATCTAACTTGCCGAGATCCGGGGTTGAAAGGCGGCGCAAAGTTGACCAACCCCTAGAGTACGCATAAATATAGCCATACATTAGACTTACAAGTTACATAACGGACCGGACAGGAAATGGGTACTTGGCCAAGAGAAATGAGGGTAGAGCCGTGAACCAGATCGTCCGCTGCTATGCCGAGGGCATGCCAGGCGCATGGGAGGCCATTTGCCTGGACTTCGATCTATCCGTGCAAGGTGAAAGTTTCGAGCAGGTGTACAGAGACCTGAATACCAGCATTGAAATTTACATGGAGTACGTCAACGGTCTCCCCGAAGCGGAGAGGGCGGCGTTCGCCCGCCGTAGAGCCCCCTTGACCCTGCGGCTGCGGTTTTTATGGCACGTCATTCGCGGTCTTTTTGATGACAACGATGACTCCAATAAAACCCGCCACGAATACACGGCCCCCTGTCCTGCGTGAACTTCCGTGCTTTCATCAGGATTTTAAGGGCGAACGGGTTTACTCAGGTCCGGGTAAAGAGCGACCACCATCAGTTCGAGGGGTACGTAGGCGGTAAGCGTGGATGCCCGTGTCAGGCACGGGCATGACGGTCTGGTTTGTGTCGCCAAATAGAATACGTCATGGCCGGGCCCGGACCCGGCCATCCACGTGTAGCACCGGCCGCCAAGCGTGGATGCCCCGGACAAGCCGGGGCATGACGACATTCGGACGGCATAGACGGGCGAATGCCCGCGGCGGAGGGGCCTGATGGACTGGACGGACGAGGGCATCGTCCTGAGCGCGCGGAAGCACGGCGAGAGCGCTGCGATCGTCAACCTGTTGACCGAGGCGCACGGCCGCCATGCGGGCCTCGTCCGGGGCGGGGCGGGAAAGCGGGCCCGGGGCATCTACGAGCCCGGCAACCGGGTGCGGGCGACCTGGAAGGCGCGGCTGGAGGAGCACCTCGGGAGCTACACCTGCGAGCTTCTGCGGGCCGGCGCGGCGGACTGGCTGGACGATCCCATGCGGCTCGCGGGCCTGTCCGCGGTCTGCGCGGTGGCCGAGGCGGCGCTGCCGGAGCGGGAGCCGCATCCCGAGACCTACGCCAGGCTGTCGGAATTCATCGCCGGGCTCGGCGGCGAGGATTGGCTGAAATCCTATGTCCTGTGGGAGCGGGACCTGCTGGCCGACATGGGGTTCGGCCTCGATCTCTCCGAATGCGCGGGCGGCGGCGGCCGGGCGGAGCTCGCCTACGTCTCGCCCAAATCGGGCCGCGCGGTTTCGCGGGCGGCGGGCGAAACCTACAAGGAGAAGCTGCTGGCCCTGCCGGCGTTCCTGCTCGAAGACCCGGCCCGGGGCGTGGCGAGCGAAAACCCGGCCAATGAGATCGATGAGATCGCCGACGGCCTCGCGCTCACCGGCTACTTCCTGGAGCGCCACGCCTTCATCCACGATGCCCGGGGCGTGCCGCCGGCGCGAACCCGGCTCGCGGCACGGGTCAGCCGGCAGGCGTAAACCGCCCGTGACCCCGAAATCCCTGTTGAAACCACAAGATTTGGTATATTGAAGACAACACACCTACTATAAACGGCACAAGAAACGCCGAACCAAGAAGAGCATCGCCATGGCAACCGACACCCTGCCCGCCGCGCCCGCCGGCGACATCCGCGATACCCGCCTCGCCGAGGCGATCTCCGAGCGGTATCTGAGCTACGCCCTGTCGATCATCATGTCCCGCTCCCTGCCGGACGTGCGCGACGGCCTGAAGCCGGTCCACCGGCGGCTGCTGTTCGCCATGCGCCAGCTCCGGCTCGATCCGGACCAGGGCTTCAAGAAATGCGCCCGGGTGGTGGGCGACGTCATCGGCAAGTACCACCCCCACGGCGACACCGCCGTCTACGACGCCCTCGTGCGGCTGGCGCAGGGCTTCGCCGTCAGGTATCCGCTGATCGACGGGCAGGGGAATTTCGGCAATATCGACGGCGATAACGCGGCGGCCATGCGCTACACCGAGGCGCGGATGACCGACGTCGCCACCCTGATGATGGAGGGGCTCGACGAGGACGCGGCCGATTTCCGAGAAACCTATGACGGCGAGGAGAGGGAGCCGGCCGTCATGCCGGCGGGATTCCCGAACCTTCTGGCCAACGGCGCGTCGGGCATCGCCGTCGGCATGGCGACCAACATTCCGCCCCACAACGTGGACGAAATCTGCCGGGCGCTGCTTCACCTGATCAAGTTTCCGAAGGCCACCGTCGGCAAGCTGACCGGCTTCATGCCCGGGCCCGACTTCCCGACCGGCGGCATCCTGGTGGAGGACCGGAAAACCGTCGAGGCGGCCTACAGGATCGGGCGGGGCTCGTTCCGCGTCCGCGCCAAATGGAAGACCGAGAAGCTGGCCCGCGGCCAGTACCAGATCGTGGTCACCGAGATTCCCTACCAGGTGCAGAAGGCGCGGCTGGTGGAGCGCATCGCCGAGTTGATGAACGCCAAGAAACTGCCGTTCCTCGAGGACGTCATCGACGAAAGCACCGAGGACGTGCGCCTCGTGCTGGCGCCCAAGAGCCGCTCGGTCGAGCCCGCCATGCTGATGGAGCAGCTGTTCAGGCAGACCGACCTGGAAACCCGGTTCGGGCTCAACATGAACGTGCTGGACGCGGACAAGACGCCGAGGGTGATGAACCTCCGCGAGGTTCTTCAGGCCTTCCTCGATCACCGCCACGAGGTGCTGACGCGGCGCACCCGGCATCGCCTGGACAGGATCGCCGCCCGGTTCGAAGTGCTGGAGGGTTATCTCGCCGCCTACCTCAACCTCGACGAGGTGATCCGGATCATCCGCGAGACGGACAACGCCAAGGCCGAGCTCATCCGGGCCTTCAAGCTGACCGAGGGCCAGGCGGACGCCATCCTCAACATGCGCCTCAGGAGCCTGCGCAAGCTGGAGGAGATGGAGATCAAGGGCGAGCATTCGGCGCTGACCGGGGAGCGCGCCGATCTCGACAAGCTGCTCAAGGATCCCAAGCTCCGCTGGAAGGCCATCTCCGGCCAGATCGGCGACATCCGCAAGCGCTTCGGCGCCAAGACCGCCCTCGGCAGGCGCCGCACCGAAATCGGCGACGCGCCGGCGGCCGTCGACGTGCCAGCCGAGGCGCTGATCGAGAAGGAGCCGATCACCATCCTCTGCTCGGACAAGGGCTGGATCAAGGCCGCGCGGGGGCATCTGGACGACGTCGGCGAGGTCAAATACAAGGAAGGCGACAAGGGCAAGTTCGCGCTGAAGGCCGAAACCACCGACAAGCTGATCCTCTTCGCCACCAACGGACGCTGCTACACCATCGCCTGCGACAAGCTGCCGGGCGGGCGGGGCTACGGCGAGCCCGTGCGTCTGATGATCGATCTCGGCAACGACCAGGACGTGGTCGCGCTGTTCATCCACAGGCCCGGGGCCAAGCTGCTGGTGGCGTCGTCGGCGGGCCGTGGTTTCGTGGTCGCCGAGGACGACGTGGTCGCCTCGACCAGGGGCGGCAAGCAGATCCTCAACGTCTCCGGCGACGAAGAGGGGGCGGGCGCCTGCATCGTAGGCGGCGATACGGTCGCGGTGATCGGCGAGAACCGGAGACTGCTGCTGTTCCCGCTGGCGGAGGTGCCGGAGATGGCGCGGGGGCGGGGCGTCTTCCTGCAGCGCTACAAGGACGGCGGCCTGTCGGACATCAAGACCTTCACCTTGGCCGACGGGCTCACCTGGGTCACCGGCGCCGGGGTGCGGTGCGAAACCGATCTCATGGCCTGGCGGGGCAAGCGCGCGCAGGCCGGACGGCTGCCGCCGAAGGGCTTTCCGCGGTCCAACAGGTTCGGGTAGACGGGCGCGGACATTGACTTGATCGGCGACGGTCACTAGAAGCCGGTTCAACACCAGACATTTGGGGGAAACAATGGCGACCCACGACAACACGGTTCATCCGACCCTGGCCGGCGCGGCCTGGCCTCAGGCCGCCGGCAGTTGGCTCCGCATGGCGGTCCTGGCCATCGCCGGCACCGTCCTGCTGACAATCTCGGCCAAGATCCAGGTGCCGTTCTATCCGGTCCCCATGACGATGCAGACCTTCGCCGTGCTGGTCATCGGCATGGCCTACGGCTGGAAGCTGGGCGGCGCGACGCTGCTGCTCTACCTCGCCGAGGGCGCGGCCGGCCTGCCGGTGTTCGCGGGCACGCCGGAGAAGGGCATCGGCCTCGCCTACATGGCCGGCCCGACGGGCGGCTATCTCGTCGGCTTCGTGCTCGCCGCCGGGATCGCCGGCTGGCTCGGCGAAAAGGGCTGGGACCGCTCGATCCCCATGACTCTCGCGGCCATGATTATCGGCACGGTGATCATCTTCGTGCCCGGCTATGCCTGGCTCGCCGCCCTGATCGGCGGGGAGAAGGCCTGGGCCTTCGGCGTGCTGCCGTTCCTCTGGGGGGAGGTGTTCAAGATCGCGCTTGCCGCCGCGGTGCTGCCGGGGGCGTGGAAACTGATCGCGAAATTCCGGGCGTAGTCCCGGGCCTGGACCCGATCTAGCCGAAAACCAGCTTGGGCAGCCACGTCGCCAGCCCTGGGAAGGCGGCGAGGACGCCCAGGCCGATCAACTGGATCACGACAAAGGGCAGCACGCCCTTGTAGATGTGGGTCGTCTTGACCTCGGGCGGCGCGACGCCCCGCAGATAGAACAAGGCAAAGCCGAAGGGCGGCGTCAGGAACGACGTCTGCAGGTTCATCGCCATCATCACGCCGAGCCAGACGGGACTGATATCCGACTGCAGCAGCACCGGCGCGACGATCGGCACGACGACGAAGGTGATCTCGATGAAGTCGAGGAAGAAGCCGAGAACGAACATCACCAGCATGACCAGGATCATGGCGCCGTAGATGCCGCCCGGCAGGTTGGTGAGAAATTCGTGCACCATGTCGTCGCCGCCGAGACCGCGGAAGACCAGCGAGAACACCGACGCGCCGATGAGGATGACGAAGACCATGGCCGACACTTCGAGGGTCGAGCGCACCACCTGGGTCAGCACCGCATCCTGGGTCACCCGGATGAGCGCCACCCCCATCCCCCAGGCGACAACCGCCGAACAAATCAGCGCGGCGACGATGCCGGCCATGTCGCCGGTGGGAATTTCGTCCCGCAGCACCCGGAGATCCACGGTGTTGGTGAGAAACAGCATGACAATGAGAGCGATCCCCGCCAGGTAGATGGGGGCCGGACTCTTGTCGGAAATCCGGACCGCCGCGAGCAGCAGCGCGCCCACGGAGCCGACCGCCGCCGCCTCGGTCGGGGTCGCGACTCCGGCGAGAATCGAACCCAGCACCGCGACGATCAGCACCAAAGGCGGCACCAGGGCGCGCATCACCCGGCCGAACAGCGGCACGCCGTCATCGAGTTCCTCCTTCGGGATCGCGGGGGAGGCATCCGGCTTCAGAAACGCGACGATGACCTGATAGAGAATGTACATGCCGACCAGGGCGAGGCCGGGCAGCAGGGCGCCCGCGAACAAATCGCCCACCGAGACCGGCTCGGGGGAAAAATTCCCGACCGTGCGCTGCGCGTCCACGTAGGCATTGGAAATCTGGTCGCCCAGCAGGACGAGAACGATGGACGGCGGGATGATCTGTCCCAGCGTGCCGGCGGCGGCGATCGAGCCGCAGGCGAGGGAGGGGTCGTACTTGCGCCGCAGCATGGTCGGCAGGGACAGCAGGCCCATGGTCACCACCGTCGCGCCGACGATGCCGGTGGAGGCGGCCAGCAGCGCGCCGACCACGGAGACCGAAATGCCGAGACCGCCGCGCAAGGCGCCGAACAGCCGGCCCATGGTGTCCAGCAATTCCTCGGCCACCTTGGAGCGTTCCAGCATCACGCCCATGAAGACGAACAGCGGCACCGCGATCAGCAGCTCGTTGGTCATCGCCCCGCCGAAAATCCGGGACGGCAGAGCGCCGAAGAGGGAGAAATCGAACACCCCGAAAATCCACCCGATCCCGGCGAAAATCAGCGCCGTGCCGGCGAGCGTGAAGGCGACCGGGAATCCGGCCATCAGGAACAGACACACCACCACGAACATGATGATGGTCAGGATTTCGGAAAACGGCACGCCGGCGGGACCTCAGGCGACGGTCCGGTCTTTGGGTTCGGGATCCGGTATTACGACGCCGGCGAGCCTGAGCAGCCTGAGCAACGACCGAATCGCCATCGACACGCCCTGGATCGCCACGAGAAACGCGAATGCGAGAATGACGGACTTGAGAAGGAAGACGCCCTGGATGCCGCTGGTTTCCTTGGACCCCTCGAAAACCTTCCAGGAGTTTTCGACGTAGGGGAACGAAAACCACCAGACGAGCAGGCAGACCGGCAGGAGAAACACGAAGACGCCGGCAAGGTCGATCCACGATTTCCAGCGGTCGGACGCCTCCCGATAGAAGACGTCGACCCGGACATGGCCCCCGTGAAGCAACGTGTACCCGGCTCCGATCATGAACAGGAAGGCATGCAGGTAGACCACCGATTCCTGCATCATGATCGAGCCCAGCCCGAACACGTACCGCATGACCACCACGATGAACTGAATCAGCACCATGGCCAAAGCGGTCCACGCCGCGGCCTTGCCGACAACATCATTTAAGCTGTCGATGCCTTGGGCGAGGCGCTGCAGGGAAGTCAAACGGCAGCCTCCTTCGAAAGAACGATGGCCCGCCTCAATTCGGGGCGGGCCATCATGTCCGGGCGGTTAGCCCGCGTACTTGAACGGCAGCAGCCGCGCATTCCAGTAGGCCTGATCCGAGAGCTTGGACCAGGCGATGGACTGCTTGCGGAAATCGAGGAAGCTGTCGAGCACCTTTGCCGTGATGCCGCCCTCGGCGCGGACGCCCCCGACAACCTCGCCCGATGCCTTGCCGATTTCATTCAAGACCGGGTCCGGGAACTTCTTGACGGTGACCTTGTGCTTGCCGGTCAGCGTATTCAGCGCGCCGTTGTTGCGGGCGTTGAACTCGGAGAGGCTGAGGTCGTTCTCCGCCGCCATCGCCGTGGTGATAATGGCCTTGTGCTCGGCGCTGAGGCCTTCCCAAGTCTTGAGATTGACGCCCGAGCTCAAGGTCGTCCCCGGCTCATGGAAGCCCGGATAGTAGTAGAACTTGGTGACCTTGTAGAAACCAAAGGCCAGATCGTTCCACGGACCGACCCATTCGGTGGCGTCGATGGCGCCCGACTGCAGCGCCGGGAAGATTTCGCCGCCCGGCAGCGAAACCGCCGCCGCCCCGATCCTGCGCAGCACTTCGCCGCCCAGGCCCGGCATACGAATCTTCAGGCCCTTGTAGTCCTCGAGCGAGTTCACTTCCTTATTGAACCAGCCGCCCATCTGAACCCCGGTATTGCCGGCCATGAAGGGCTTGATGCCGAATCCCTTGCTCAACTCGTCCCATAGCTGCTGGCCGCCGCCATGGTGAATCCACGCGGCCTGCTCGGTCGCGGTGAGCCCGAACGGAACCGCCGCATAGAAGTTGAAGGCCTTGGACTTGCCCTGCCAATAGTAGTCGGCGGCGTGGTACATGTCGGCGGTGCCGCTGGAGACGGCATCGAAGGATTCGAACGGCGGCACCAATTCACCCGCCGCGAATACCTTTACCGTGAGCGAGCCGCCGCTCATCGCGGTGATGTTGCGCGCCAGCCGCTCCGCGCCGGTTCCCAGGCCCGGAAAATTCTTCGGCCACGTGGTGACCATTTTCAGCTCTTTTTTTCCCTGGGCGATTGCCGGTTTCGGCAGCGTCGATGCGGCAGCTGCGGCACCGGCACCGGCGACGACCGCGCCCGTCATAAATTCACGGCGTTTCATGAGATTGTCTCCCTTCTCTTGATTGGATATCGATCCTTTGGTGAAGTCTCTTAGTTGCTTGAAGTATATGCGCATTCCGGTGGCGCGCAACTACGAGAAATGTGGGCTAGCCAAGCGCCGGAAAGTCGTGGCGCTCGTCGAGGGAACGCCAGCCGTCGCCCGCGTAATATTCAAGCGGCCTGAACCGTTCCTTGTAGGACATCTTCTGGCTGTCCTCGATCCAATAGCCGAGATAGACATAGGGAAGCCCGGCGTCCCGGGACCGCTCGATGAGCCGCAGTATCATGTAGGTTCCGAGACTGCGGCGCGGCTTGCGCGGATCGAAATAGCTGTAGACCGCGGAGAGGCCGTCACCCATGCGGTCCGCGAGACACGCCCCGACCAGCCGCCGGTCCGGGGTCCGGTATTCGATCAACTCGGAATCGACCGGGGTCTCCTCGATCAGGGCCTGGTAGTCGTAAAAGTCCATTGTCGCCATATCGCCGCCGTTGTGGCGGGAGTCCTGATACTGGGTGAACAATTCGAATTGCTCGGCGGTCGCCCGAACCGGCTTTGCCGCTTCGATCAAATCCTCGTTCACCCGGGATACCCGGCGCTGCGAGGTGGACGGCTCAAACTCCGAAACGACGGTTCGGACGGCGAGGCAGGCGTTGCAGCCCGAGCAGACCGGGGCATAGACCAGCCCGTGGCTGCGGCGAAACCCGACCCGGG
>CAZUGT010000157.1:0-1993 GCA_964620095.1 uncultured Rhodospirillaceae bacterium
GTTACCTCCCGCTGGC
Source organism: uncultured Rhodospirillaceae bacterium (assembly GCA_964620095.1). Taxonomy (GTDB): domain Bacteria; phylum Pseudomonadota; class Alphaproteobacteria; order Rhodospirillales; family UBA2165; genus JAJDXO01. Next base: position 17 of record CAZUGT010000157.1, read on the forward strand.
CGGGATGGTAGGCGCTTGCGCCCGGCCCGTAAATCGAAACGCTGGTTTTCCCGGCCGATTTGATGAAATGATAGCGCCCGCATGCGGCAATGGGAGAGGCAGATGACCGACCAAATGGACCATACCTTCAAGGCCATCCACGATGATGAAATTCCCTGGCAGGACGATGTCGACGCCAACTTCCTGACACTGCCCGAGGGGGTTCAGGTGAAGGTCTTCGCAATCGACGAGGCGATGAAGCGGGTCGACATGAAGGTCAAGTTCCCGCCCGGCTACGTCGAGCCCGCGCACGCCCACAAGAGCTGGCACTCCATCTGCGTCCTCAAGGGACGCATATGCGTCGCCGGCAAGGATTTGCGGCCCGGCGACTACATTTTCGGCTGGGACGAAGTCCACGGTCCCTACGAATACCCGGACGGCGCCGAGGCCTTCGTGGTGTTCATGGGCGAAGGCACCGAACACGTTTGGGACGAAGAGGCCCACGCCGCCCACGAGAAGGTCTGGGAGCCGGAGACCGACGCGGGCAGGAACGCGGTGCGGGAGCGGCAACGATGATCGGAGAATTCGTCAGATACCCGGCGCCCGAGGGAGCGGACCGGACGGACATCGTCCTCGACGCCAGGAGCGTCATTCCCAAATGGCGGGCCGAGCCGGACCTGATCCGCAAGCACTTCATGTGGAGCGACGACGGCAAATGGCTCTCCGGGTTCTATCTGTGGAAGAGCCGCGAGGCGGCCGAAGCCGCCCACGATGCCGAATGGCGGGACGCCGTCCTGGAGCGCACCGGCGCGCTTCCCGAAATCACCTACTTCGACGCCTTCATGATCCTCGACAACGAAGCGGGGAACGTCTCGGAGTATTAGCCGCTCACGTACCCAGCAGCCTCGGCGGGAACAGCGGGATTTCCGGGATATAGTGACCGCGAGCCATGCACCAGACGCATAGCGGCAAGGTATTGAAATATCATGATTTATAAATATTTTCCAATTCGGGGTTTTTCGCTGTAATAGTCATTCATGGACATTAATAGACATTTATTGTCACCCGTTCGGGAGGTAACGCACCAAGAAGGTCGTACAAAAACGCATAGCTCGCCCCTCAAACCAAAACGCCACCCTACGCCTTCGGCTTCGGATGGCAGGCCGCCCCAGCCTGGCGGTCGAAGGCGCTTAGGCGTAGGAATGTCTCCCGAAGCTCCGCAGGAGCGAAGGGAGACGGGTGCGATTCGGATAGACCGGCGACAGTGATCTATACATTTAGCCCGGGCGCCGTAGTCCGCAAGTCGTCATGCCCGTGCTCGACACGGGCATCCACGCTTGGCGGTCGGCGCACCACGTGGATGGCCGGGCCACTTTGCCGGCTGACCCAGCCATGACGAACTTTTTTTGGGACACAAACCAGCCGTCATGCCCGTGCTCGACACGGGCATCCACGCTTTGGGGGGCAGCGCTACACGTGGATGGCCGGGTCGGGGCCCGGCCATGACGTACTCCGTGCAGGGCAGCCGAGATATTCGCCCCGCCGGCGAAGTACCGCGGTTGTCGAATATCCATGCGCGGCCGCCCCAATCCCGCTAAGCTATCAATTCAGTGAATGGATCGCCTGCCCGGCGGCCGTCGGCGCCCGTCCGGCATTGGTCCGGCATTGGTCCGGCACCGGCCCGTTTCAAGCGTCCCGGACGCCCGGCAGGCGACGACCGCCAAGTCAAACAAGTCAAAAGAGACGCCAGATCTCTTGAACCGAAACACCGATAAACCGAACGCCGCAACGGCACGGGCGCAGATTCGCCCGCCAAAGGAGAGGACCAACGTCATGAAAATTATCAGGTCGACGGCCGCCGCCGTGTTGATGGCCGGCGCCGTCTCGATGTCATCCAACTCGGCGCAATCCGCCCAGATCATGACCGCCGACACCGGCGCGACCGGCAACATCGTTCATGCAATGATGCTGGTGTACGGGAAGCTGTTTTCCAAGCAC
>CAZUGT010000158.1:0-9051 GCA_964620095.1 uncultured Rhodospirillaceae bacterium
GAATGAAATATCACCTGCAACAGCAAATCGCCGAGTTCGTCCTTCAGGGCCTCCATATCGCCTGCCTCAATGGCGTCCGCCACCTCATAGGCCTCTTCGATGGTGTAGGGCGCGATGGAGGCGAAGTTCTGCTCCACATCCCATGGGCAGCCGGTCTCCGGGTCACGCAGCCGGGCCATGATCCATTTGAGCCGCTCTATCGTATGTTCGGTCACGTGTTCGGTCATGGGGATGATTCCTGTACGAAGGCCAACCCCTTTAGTACATCAATCCCGGCGCCGGACAAGACCCCGTCGACGTTCATACATACCGGTTTCCTGAGATATTTTCCGCGAACGACGGGGGAGAGAACCTGATCCCAGCCGGCCCGATCCTGATGCTCCACATCGACCTTATACTAAATTGTCGCATAATATATATTATGCATTTTCTGTGTGATATATATCATTAATATTAATTATCAACGGGTTATTTATCGATATTACGGCGATAAATAAGGTTTTGTCCTAGCCTATTTCAAGCACCATTCCGTCATAGGCCGGTTCGATATTCGGCGGCAACGAAGCCGCCAGCCCGGCGTAATCCAGACGGTGGGACATGTGGCTGATGACGCCGCGGCGCGGCCCTGCCCGCTCTATCCACTCGACCGCCTTGTCCACATGGGCATGAGTCGGATGCGCCGCGCTGCCGAGCGCGCCGACCACCCAGGTATCGAGACCCCTTAAAGCCTCGAAAGCCTCATCCGGCAGGTCGACCGCGTCCGTGGTGTATGCAAAGCCGCCGGTCCTAAACCCGAGAGTTCGGCCGGCGGCGCCGTGATCCTGGTCGAAACACGTGAATTCGAGCCCGTTGACGGCGAATGTATCGCCGGCGCGGATCAAATTGGGCAACAGGACGGGCTTGAAATAGAAATCCGAGCCGTCCGGCAGCGGTGTAAGCGTGTAGCCGAACCGGGTTTCGATTTCGCGCAGCGTCGGGGCGTCCAGATAGATGGGAATATCGGTGTTATGGGCCCGATTGATGGCTCGCAGATCGTCGATCCCGTGCAAATGGTCGGCATGGGCGTGGGTATAGAGAACCGCATCCAGGCGGTGAATGTCGTGACGCAGGAGTTGTTCACGCAAATCCGGCGAGGTATCCACCAGAATGACCGTCTCGTCCCGTTCGATGAGAATGGAGGGCCGCGTCCGGCGGTTCCTGGGATTTTCCGGATCGCAATCGCCCCAGCCGACGCCGACCAGCGGCGTTCCTCCCGAACTGCCGGCGCCGAGAATGGTGACCCGCACCGAATTTCGCCTCAGGCCGCCGCTTTGGAAAACAGCCGGAAGAAGTTGCCGGTGGTCGCCTGTTCCAGCTCGGCAAACGAAATTCCCAGCAAATCCGCCGCGAATTCGGCCGTATGGCGGACGAAGGACGGCTCGTTGCGCTTGCCGCGGTTGGGCACCGGCGCCAGGAACGGCGCATCGGTTTCGACCAGCAACCGGTCGAGGGGCAAATCCTTGACGATATCCTGCAATTCGCCCGAGTTCTTGAACGTCAGGATGCCGGACAGCGAGATGTACATGCCGTGCCTGATGGCCGCCTCGGCAACCCCGCGGCCCACCGAAAAACAGTGGATGAGGCCCGGAAACGCGCCCTTTTCCTGCTCCTGGTCCAGGATTTCGATGGTCTTGTCGTCGGCGTCCCGGGTGTGAATGATCAGCGGCAGGCCGGTTTCCCGGGCAGCCCCGATATGAATGCGGAAGCTGGCCTCCTGGTTGTCCCGGGGGCTGTTGTCGTAATAAAAATCGAGCCCGGTCTCGCCGATGCCCACCACTTTCGGGTGGCGGGTCAGTTCAACCAGTTCCCGAACCGTGGTTCTGGGCTCTTTTCCGGCGTCATGCGGATGAATACCGACGGAGCAATAGATGTTGTCGTGGGCCTCGGCGACCGCCTTGACGCCGTCGAACTTGGACAATTGGGTGCAGATGGTCACCATATGCCCGACGCCGGCGGCCTTGGCGCGCTCCAGCACGGCCGGCAGTTCCTCGGCGAAGTCGGGATAGTCCAGATGACAGTGGCTGTCGACGAGCATGAAGCCCCCTACCCGGCCTTCGCGGCCTCTTCGACGTAGCGCGGGAAAATACCCGACGGTTTGGGCAGCGCGGTGCCGGCGGCGAGCGCGCCCTCCGGGCCCAAGGCGGCGAAATCCCGCTTGTCCGCGGCAATCTCCAACTGGTCCAGCAACCGCGCCGAAGAATCCGGCATGTACGGCTGACACAGGATGCCCAGATGCCGAATCGCCTCGGCCAAGACGTAGAGCACGGTCGCCATCCGTTCCGGATCGGACTTTCTGAGTTCCCAGGGCGCCTGATGGTCCACATAGGCGTTGGCCGCCCGGACGATCTTCCATATGACCTCGAGCGCCTCATGGAAGGCCTGCACCTCGAAATGGGACCGTGCCGCGTCCAACGCGCCGTGGGCCTGCTCCAGCAGGGCCCGATCCTCGCCGGAGAACTCGCCGGGCGCCGGCACCGCCGCATCGCAGTTATTGTTGATCATCGACAGCACCCGCTGGGCGAGATTGCCGAGATCGTTGGCGAGATCGCTGTTGATCCGCTGAATGATGCCTTCGCGCGAGAACGAGCCGTCGTTGCCGTAGGGCACCTCGCGAAGCAGGAAATAGCGGATCTGGTCGAGGCCGAACTCACCGACCAGGGCATCGGGCGACAGCACGTTGCCGAGGGACTTGGACATTTTCTCCCCCTCGATATTGAGGAAGCCGTGCCCGAACACCCGCTTCGGCAGGGGGATGCCGGCGCTCATCAGGAATGCCGGCCAATAGACCGCGTGGAAGCGGACGATATCCTTGCCGATGACGTGCAGGTCCGCCGGCCAGTGGGTGGCGAACATCCCGTCCCGCCCCGGAAAACCCAGACCGGTGATGTAGTTGGTCAGCGCATCCAGCCACACATACATGATGTGGTCTTCGTCGCCCGGCACCGGCACGCCCCACTTGAACGTGGTCCGCGATATGGAAAGATCACGCAGCCCCTGGCTCACGAAGCTCACCACCTCGTTGCGGCGCGTCGCGGGCAGAATGAAGTCCGGGTAGGCTGCGTAATGGTCCAACAGGGGCTGGGTATATTCCGAAAGCTTGAAGAAGTAGCTCGGCTCCTCCACCCACTCGACCGGCGCGCCCGAGGGCGCCAGTTTGCCGTCCGGCCCGTCGGTCAGTTCGCTCTCGTCGAAATAGGCCTCGTCGCGCACCGAATACCAGCCTTCGTACTTGCCGAGATAGATGTCCCCGGCATCGTCCAGCAGCTTCCAGATCCCCTGGCTCGCCGCATAGTGCCGGGGCTCGGTGGTGCGGATGAAATCATCGTTGGAGACGTTGAGCATGGCGTCCATGTCCCGGACGGCACCGGCGATTTCATCGCAGAAGCTCTTTGTGTCCTTGCCCGCCGCGATGGCCGATTTCTCGACCTTCTGGCCGTGCTCGTCTGTACCGGTCAGGAAATGCACGTCATACCCGTCCAGACGCTTGAAGCGCGCCATCACGTCGGTCGAGATCGCCTCGTAGGCATGCCCGAGGTGGGGCGGTCCGTTGACGTAGGCTATCGCCGTGGTGATGTAATAGGGCGTCTTGTCGGCCACGAATATTCTCCCGGGAAGGCCTATGGGCCAGAGGGTCTCTACGATGATGAATGGGCGGCGTCAATGGCCGCAAAAGCGTTCAATATCACTTGTTTATGGTCGAGGTTCACGCTGTCGGCCCGCTCGAACAAGCGGTTGTTCTTTTCCCATACCTCAAACCAGCGATCAAGACCGCCCGCGGAAGCCGAACCGGAGCCGCGGACCTGGCCGTCGATGGTTCGGTGAACCCACCATCGCATGAGGTCGCCGACGGTCTGGAAGGCCTCGCCTGTTTTGTCCCGGGCGACGCCGTCGGCCAATTTGTGGACACCCGACACATCAAGGCCCGGCAGGTTTTCCAACAAAGCGACCGCGTCGCGATAGAGGCCCAACCCGCCCCCCTCCGAATAGCTGAGCGCCCGGCCGATACTGCCGTCGGCGGTTTGCACCAGGATTTGCTGGTCCTCGGGGCTCATCTCCGGGCGCAGCCGGGCCAGCAATTCGGTCAGATCCTCCCCGCCCAGGGGCTTGGCCGGCAGCCGGCGGCAGCGGGAGATGATCGTCGGCAGCAGGCGGCCCGGATTGTGGGCCAACAACAACAGCATTGCGCGGGACGGCGGCTCCTCGAGAATCTTCAGGACCGCATTGGCCGCGTTGGTGTTCATCTGATCCGCGCTGTCGATGACCACCACCCGCCAGCCGCCCTCGGCCGGGGTCTTGGACAGGAACTCCCGGACGCCCCGGACATCGTCGACGGTAATCTCGGCCCGGCGCTTGCCCGATTTCTCGTCGACCGCCCGCTCGACGACCAGGAGATCGGCGTGTCCGCCCGCCGCGACGCGCCGGAACAGCGCGGCCCCGGGATCATGGGCGTCAGGTGCATCGCCGGACAGGATGGTCCTGGCGAGACGAAAGGCCAGGGTCGCCTTGCCGATTCCCTGGCGGCCGGTGATCAGCCAAGCGTGCGCCGGACGGCCGGTATCGAAGGCGTGCAGAAACTCGCGTTCCGCCTCCGACTGGCCAAGGAGAATATGGTTTTCCCGGGGTTCGGGAATGAGGTCCTCTTCGCCGGCCATTAGATTTCCAGCCTGTCCTCGACGGCGCTCTTGATCCGCGCGGCAACGGTCTCCATATCGCCGTCCGCGTCGACGACCACGCAGCGTTCCGGCTCCTTGGCGGCGATCTCCTGGAACGCCGCGCGGAGCCGCCGATGAAAATCCAGTCCCATCCGTTCGTAACGGTCCTCGCCCTCGCCCCGGGCCTGGGAGCGGACCTGGGCGCGGGCCAATCCCGCCTCCGCCGGCAGATCCAGGATCAGCGTGAGATCGGGGGTCAAATCACCGGCCACCCGGGCATGAATCTCCGAAATAAAGCCCCTATCCACACCGCCGACATACCCCTGATAGGCCAGGGTCGAATCGGCAAACCGGTCACAGACCACCCATTCTCCGCGGGCCAATGCCGGGCGTATTGTGTCCGTGAGGTGGCTTCGGCGCGCGGCGTAATGCAGAAGCGTTTCGGCCTCGGCGTCCCAGCGCTCGGGATCACCGGTCACCAACAACTCCCGAATGGCCTCGGCGCCGGGCGCCCCGCCCGGCTCACGGGTAATGCACACGGTATGGCCCGCCCTTTCCAAGTGGGCGGCCAAGCGCGGCACCTGAGTGGACTTGCCCGTCCCCTCGCCGCCTTCGAGCGTGATGAATTTTCCGGCCATTGGATGCTCTCCGTCACAGGCTCGGAGGTTGGCCGGTTCCGGTCAACCGGATTCGCCCCACAGGACGAATTTGAGGGCGGCGCCGAGGCGGGAAAACATTCCAAGGCGGGGAACGTTGGAACCCGTGACCAGGGGATATTCGACCGGGTTCTCCCCCGCCGCTTCGATCTTCAGCGTCGCCAACGGCGTACCTTCGGCCACGGGCGCCGCAATTGGACCATCGTAGAGAATACTCACCTTCATACCCCGCCGGGCCTTGCGGGACAGGGTCAACAGGACGTCCTGTTTGATAACCAACGGCACACTGTCGGCGGCGCCCATCCAAACCTCGGCATCGGCGACCGTCTCGCCCGATTTGAACAAGGCGTAATTATTGAACTCCCGGAAGCCCCAATCGAACATGCGTTCGGATTCGATGGCCCGCGCCTTCTTGCTCGGCAGACCGTTGACCACCAGAATCAGCCGCCGGCCATTGCGAACCGCGCTGGCGGCAAGGCCGTAACCCGCTTCTTCCGTGTGACCCGTTTTCAGACCGTCGGAGCCGATGTTCCGGTAGAGCGTGGGGTTCCGATTGGGCTGGCGGATGCCGCTATAGGTGAACGCCTTTTCGGCATAGTAGTGGTAGTACTCGGGGAAATTCTCGATCGTCGCGTGAGAGAGTTTGGCGAGATCCCGGGCGGTGGTGCGATGCTCGGGATCCGGCCAGCCGCTGGAATTGACGAAATGCGAATTGGTCATTCCGAGTTCCTTGGCGGTGCGGTTGAGCTCCTCCGCGAATGCCCCTTCGCTGCCCGAGAGCCCCTCGGCGACAACGATGCTGGCGTCGTTGCCGGATTGCACGACGATCCCCCGGATCAGGTCCTCGACCTTCACCCGGGAATTCACCCTCACGAACATCTTGGAGCCTTGCTTCCGCCACGCTTTTTCGGAGACGACGAACCTATCGTCCAGGGACAGCCGGCCATCCTTCAAATATTCGAAGACCTTGTAGACGGTCATGATTTTACCCATCGACGACGGCGGCATGGGCTGATCGGCGTTCTTCTCGAACAGGACGGCGCCGGTGGTCGTGTCGACCAGTATCGCCTGTCTGGCCGAGGTTTCGATGGTCCCCGCCGCCTGGACGGCAGTGACGCTCAGCGTCAGAACCGTCGCGGCGGCAACGGCAAGTGTCTTGATCCGCACGCTTTTCATTCCTTCCCAGCCCACGTCCTAGTCGACGACGATTCGCGCGTTGTCGTAGCCCAGCTGAATCATGATTTCCAGCACTCTATCGGCGGCGGCCACTTGGCGATGCGGCCCAGACCGAACTCTAAAAAATTCTTTTCCGCCAACAATATGCGATGTGATCTTCACGTCGCGGATTTGAAACAGCCTGTGCTTGACCCGGTTGGCGTTGTCCCACCGAATAAATGCCCCGGCCTGAACATAGATATCGGTGTCCGTCACCCTTTCAACGGTCACCAAACCATCGGGCCGGGACGGCGCCGCGGTCACCCTCTCCTGGCGGACGGCAACCCGGCGCCGCGGAGCAACATCCGCCGGCGCGTTCGAGACAGCGCCCGGCGGCGGTGCCAGGGTTTCCGACGCCACGCCCGGTTTGGCGACCTGCACATCCGAACGGATCGGCAGGTCCGCCCGGGCCACCTGCGTCCCGGAGCCGGTGAGCCGTTGCGCGAGCGCCCGGCTTTCGGCGCCCAGGATCCGCACCCGGACACGCGCCGTGCCCTTGCGCTCAAAACCCAGGAGTTGCGCGGCCCGGCGGGACACATCGATTATCCGCCCGTGAGCAAACGGGCCCCGGTCATTGACCCGAAGCTTCAGCGACCGGCCGTTCTCCAGGTTCGTCACCTGGACGAACGACGGCATTTGCAGCGTCCGGTGCGCCGCCGTCAGCTCGTTCATGTCGAAGACTTCACCGTTGGCTGTTTTCTTCAAGTGGAATTTGCGCCCATACCAGGAGGCGATCCCGGTCTCGACGTGATCGAAGCTCTCCTTGGGGTAATACCAGACACCCTTGATTTGGTACGGATTGCCGATTTTGTATTTGCCGACCACCGAGGTCCGCGGTTCCGGTTTGGAAATCCGCTTGGCGGTGTGGGCGATAAGCTGGGTCTCGGCACAGGCGGAAAGCAGAAACAACGCCCCGAGGCCATAAATCAGCGGTCTGATCCGATTGACTGTCATCGCGTCAACTCCCGCCTATGCGGTCGGCAAGGGAGCCGATCGCCACGGCAAAAAACGAAGACCGGTTCCATCGCAGAATCACCCGGTAATTGTTGTAGGCCAGGAATGCGCGGCCCTTGGTCTTTTCGGGCAGAACGATCGAGGACTGAAGATTTCGCGCCGGCAGATCGGTTCCGTCGGCCCGGCGGACGCCCAGGGCCTGCCAATCCCTGATGCCCTTGCGGATATCAAGACCGGCCAATTTCTTGTCGAACCCCGCCGGCAATTTGACCTCGCGTCCCCAGGTCTGGTCCGGCTTCCAGCCCGATTTGGAGAGGTAGTTCGCGGCGGAAGCGAATGCATCCCGCCGGTTGCGCCAAATATCCCGGCGCCCGTCTCCGTCATAATCAACGGCAAATCTCTCGAAACTCGAAGGCATGAATTGGAATTGACCCATGGCGCCCGCCCACGAACCTTTCATATTGGTGTGCGCGATGTGACCCTGGTCGACGATTCTGAGCGAGCGGATAAGTTCGCCGCGGAAAAACTTGGACCGGCGGCCGTCATGGGCCAGGGTCGCCAAAGCCGAAATCACGGGAAAGCCTCCATCCAGACGGCCGAAATCCGTTTCCACACCCCAAAACGCAACAATGAAGCGCGGCTGAACGCCGAATTTGCGCCCGATTTCTGTCAACAATGTGGCATTTTCCCGGAATTTCGAACGGCCCTTCTTGACCCGCGAATTGGGCACCACCCGGTTCAAGTATTGTTGCAGGGTTAGCGTGAATTCGGGCTGCCGGCGATCCAATTCGATCACCCGCGGAATGGGCTTGACGGTCGGGATTACCCTGTCGAGGGTTTCGGCCCGGATACCTTTCCGCGCCGCCTCGGCTTTCAACTCGTCAAGCCAGGGCCCGAATGGTTTCGAAGCCTCCTGGGCAATCGCCCCGCCGTCAACGCCAACGGCGGCCAGACCTCCCAACAGGCCGTAGGCCATGGTCCTAAAGCAGGTCTTCATTCACACCAACTCCACCCAATTGACAGCCGGCGGTACACATCAGCCTTTTAGCCGCGAGAGATTAACGAAAGACTGCCGGGTCATCGTCTCTCCATCTCCATAGCCGGGAATAATGCATCGGTTCGACCCGTAAAGCGATAGGCAACCAAGCCTATCCACTCCCGAAGTGATTTCCCGGGTCGGCAAGGAACCAGAGAACCTTTGAGACGAAAAAAACATTCACGCCCTAACCGCAGCGCCACCGGCGCCGGGACCGTCCCGAAACCATTTGCCGGTGTTCCGGCGATCGCCTATTAAATCCGATTCGTGAACACCGAAACACCTATTTAGCCGCCTCAAAGGGGAATGCGCCGTGGCCACGAAATCCCGGAAGAAACTGGAAGACCTTCGCAGCCAACGGTGGTACGGGCCGAGCGATATGCGTTCCGTCAGCCACCGCGCGCGCTCCCGCCAAATGGGCTATTCGAGCGAAGACTTCACCGGCAAGCCCAAGATCGGCATCATCAATACCTGGAGCGACATGAACACGTGCCACTCC
>CAZUGT010000159.1:0-2107 GCA_964620095.1 uncultured Rhodospirillaceae bacterium
CGTACGTTCAAATGATCCACACTTAATGATCCCTGTTTAATGATTCACATCGTTGACTACGACGCCGGGAATCAGACCTCGGTGAAAAGAGCGCTGGATCACCTGGGCGTGGCTTCGGTCATCACGTCGGATCCGGAGGACCTGGTCCGGGCGGAGCGCATCGTCTTTCCCGGTGTGGGGCATGCCCACTCCGCCCTTGAGACGCTCCGGAGACGGGGGCTCGACGACGCGCTCAAATCGGCCGCCGGCCAGGGAACGCCGATTTTGGGGATCTGCGTGGGCTGCCAGATCCTGCTGTCGGGTTCCGAGGAAACCGATTTGCCGTGCCTGGACCTGATCGGCGGGCGGTGCCTTCGGTTCCGGCCGGACGACGACGCCCTGAAGGTGCCGCACATGGGGTGGAACGCCCTGAATGTCGACCGCACGCACCCCGTGCTCCGTCACGTGCGGCCGGGCGACGAAGTCTATTTCGTACATTCCTTCTACCCCGCCCCCGACGACGAGCGGGACGTGCTGGCGAGGAGCCTGTACGGCGTGGAGTTCGCGGCCGTCATCGGCCGGCGCAATATCGTGGCGGCCCAGTTCCACGTGGAGAAAAGCGGCCCCGTGGGATTGAAGATGCTGGGCGAGTTCGCGCGCTGGGACGGAGATTCATGCTGAGCAAGCGGCTCATTTCCTGCCTGGACGTACGCGACGGCCGGCTGGTCAAGAGCGTCCGGTTCGTCAACACGAAGGACATCGGCGATCCAGTCTCCGCGGCGCGGCGGTATTACGAAGCCGGCCTGGACGAACTCGTCTTCTACGACATCACGGCATCCAGCGACCAGCGTGGCATCATGATCGACGTGGTGGAGGATGTTGCCCGGCAGGTATTCATCCCCTTTTCGGTGGGCGGCGGCCTCCGGTCGGTCGAGGACTGCCGCAAGGTGCTGGAAGCCGGCGCGGAGAAGGTCAATCTGAACACGGCGGCCGTCAGCAATCCAGGGGTCATCTCCGAGGCGGCGGACGCCTTCGGGGTCCAGGCCGTGGTGCTTTCCATGGACATCCGGGCGGCCGCGTCCGGTTCGTTGCCGTCCGGCTACGAGATCGTGACCCACGGAGGCCGGCGCGCCACCGGCATGGACGCCCTCGAATGGGCGCGCCGCGGCGAAGCCCTCGGCGCCGGCGAGATCGTCGTCAATTCCATCGACGCGGACGGCACCCTCGAAGGATACGAGTTGAAACTCACGCGGATGATCGCCGACAACGTGGGCATCCCGGTCATCGCCTCGGGCGGCGGCGGCAGGCCGGAGCACCTCTACGACGCCCTTACGGAAGGAGGGGCCGACGCGGCCCTGGTGGCCTCCATGCTGCACTACGGCCACTATTCGGTGGATGCCATCAAGCACCATCTTCACGATCGGGGTCTGAAGATCCGGATGACCAACTAACGAAAAGAGCACAGTCATGGACTGGTCCAGACGCAACTTTCTCAGGAGAACAAGCCTGGCGGGCGCCGGCGCGGCCGTCGGCGGCCTGTCCACGATGCTGGACGGCTGCGCGATCGGCCAGCGTTTCGACGTTATCATTCGAGGGGGACAGGTGATCGACGGGACGGGCGCCGCACCCGTGGCCGCCGACATAGCCATCGAGGGAGGCCGGATCGTCCAGATCGGCCCGGTCCAGGGTTCCAGCGGGAATACGATAGACGCCAGGGGCAAGATCGTCTGTCCTGGATTCATCGACATCCATTCCCACACCGACCTTTCGCTCCTGGTCGATCCCAGGGCCGAAAGCAAGATCCGGCAGGGCGTGACCACGGAGGTGGCCGGTCAGGACGGTTCTTCGCTGGCCCCGCTGACGGCCGGGCGGCTCAGGTCGCTGCAGGAAGGTTACGGGCGGCGGTACGGCGTGGATATAGGATGGACGGATTTCACGGGCCTATTCAATGCCCTCGAACAACAGGGCATCGGTCTGAATTTCATTTCGCTCGCGGGCCAGGGCACCATACGCGGTTACATCGTGGGGTACGAGAACGTGCCGGCCAGCACACGCCAGGTCGATGCGACGAAGGACCTCGTGGACCAGGCCATGTCGGAAGGGGCCTGGGGCCTTTCGTCCGGGCTCG
>CAZUGT010000160.1:0-56294 GCA_964620095.1 uncultured Rhodospirillaceae bacterium
AGGGGCGGCGCGGATCTGGTGATCGAATCCGTCGGTCAATTGTCGATCGTCGCCCAGGCCATCGATCTGGTGCGCATCGGCGGGCGCATCCTGCCGTTCGGCATCCTGACCGTTACCGAGGGCGAACTCCCGTTCTACGACCTGTACTTCAAGGAAATCCAGGTGGTGAACGCGCGGGTGGCGAAGCCCGAGGACTTCCCGGCCTGCATCGACTTCGTACAGCGCGGGATCGTCGATTTGGGTCCGCTGATCACCGATGTGGTGCCCCTGATGAAAATGAACACCGCCCTCGACATGCTCGAAGACGGAAAGGGCATCAAAATCATTCTCGACCACGCAGCCTGAGAAGTTGAGATGACCTCACCGATGATAGACACGACTTGGCTTGCCGAGCATCTGGACGATCCGGGGGTTCGCATTATCGAGGTCGAATCGGATCCGGACGGCAAGGCCTACGACGAGGGGCACATTCCGGGCGCCATCCGATGGTTCTGGAAGGACCTTTGCTGGCACGATACCGACCGCCAGTTCGTGACGCCGGACGAGCTCGCCAAGCGGCTCGGCGCCGCCGGGATCGGCGACGAGACCACGCTGGTTCTCTATGGAGATCCGGTTCAGTACGGAAACTACGCCTTCTGGGCATTGAAGATGGCCGGCCATCCCGACCTGCGGCTGCTCGACGGCGCCCGCAAGAAGTGGCTCGCCGACGGTCACGAATTCACCACCGACGTTCCGGCCTATGAGCCGGTCGGATACACGCCCGGAACACCCGACCAGTCCATGCGTCTCGGGCGCGAGGCCGTGCGCGAGCGCCTGGGCGACCCCGGGCGCTTCCTGCTGGACGTGCGGACGCCCGAGGAATATTCGGGCGAACGGGTGATGGAGTACGGCAAATTCGACCACGGCGCCGAGCGCGGCGGCCGCATTCCCGGCGCCAGGCACCTGTTCTTCAAGGAACTGCTCAATGACGACGATACCTACAAGAGCGCCGACGAGTTGAGCGCCAAGTTCAGGGAAGCGGGCGCCGACCCCGACAACGCCGACGAGATCGTCGTCTATTGCCGCCTCTCCCACCGGGCCACCCTTGCCTGGACCGCCATGGCGCTGATCCTGGGCTGGGAGAACATCAAAATCTACGACGGCTCGTGGACCGAATGGGGCTCCATCGTCGGGTTCCCGGTCGAGCGGTGAATGCGCACCGTCCGGATCACCGCCGGCGAATGCGTGCTGGAGGCGGCCCTCCGCGAGACACCAACGGCCGAAGCCCTCTGGGCCGCCCTCCCCTTCACATCGACCGCCAGCACCTGGGGCGAGGAGGTGTATTTCCCTACGCCGGTTTCGGCACCGCTGGAAGACGACGCCCGTGATGTGGTCGAAGCGGGCGAGATCGCCTTCTGGTGTCAGGGTGACGCCATCGCCATCGGCTTCGGCCGGACGCCGGTCAGCCGAGGTGACGAAATCCGTCTCGCCGCCGCGGTCAATATCTGGGCCGACGCCTCCGGCGACGTCCGGATGCTCGCGGCGGTTCGGGCCGGTGACTCGGTCAGCGTCGAGCGGTTGTCCGGCTGAACCCTACGTCCAGGTCGCAAACGCCATTCCGGTACCGGTTCCCACCTCGGACCGGTAGCAAGGCACGTAGTCCAGCAGCATCATGTCGAGGCCGCTGTCTTCGAGAATGCCGCAGGCGGCAATCCAGTTCTTGATTTCGGATGTTCCGGACTGGAAGGCTTCGTTTCCATCTTCGGTCATGGCCGCGCGATCGCCCGCCAGCATGGCGTCCAACAGCTTGCGGTCGAACGCCTCGTCTATGACGAAATGGGTCAGGCCGCCCGATGCGATCACGGCGACGCGGGTGTCCGCTTCCCAGGACCTGACCGCGCGCGCGATGGACCGGCCGATCTCATAGCACCGCGCGGCGGTCGGCCGGTTGGGCGGAAAATAGGTATTGATCAAAATCGGGACGAAGGGGATCGGCCGGTCTTTCAGCAGCCGCCGGTAGATGAAGCCGAAGGCGTGCCCGATGGTGCGCGGACCATGGGCATCGGCTGGCGGCCGCCTGGACGAGGTGACATCGAACTGATCCTCGATGGTTTGCAGGATGATGTGTTCGGCAAGCGCCCCGTCGACCGGATAGTCGGTGTCCTCCGCCGGCCAATAGGACAGGCGGACGGGCAGCATGGGCGGCGGGAGGTCGGGATCGGAGGCGTCGACGGCCAGCGCCCGAATCGAGCTGCCGTGATAGATGACGAAGGCCGGCTGCACATCGTCGAAGAACCATTCCTTCTGGTCGTCGCCGACGATGATCAGCACGTCGGGATCGGCCTCGGCGAGCTTCGCCGCCAGCGTATCCAGATGCCGTTGGCACGCGGCGTAGCTCGCCTCGCGGTTCTCCAGGGTATCGAGCGCCGTGTAGTGCGCCGTATCGCGCACCGATTTCAGCTCCTCGAAGGTGTACGTTTCCCCGCGGTAGGGGTGAGCCGGCGCCGCCCGGTCCGCGTCCGTCCGGATATCCCAGTGCTCCGGCGCGAGCGAGAGCATGGGACTGTGCGAGGTGCCGATCCCGAGAACGATTTCCGCCACGACCTGTCCCTCCCCTGGCGGTGGTTGTCGATCGGCCTTGAGGATATCGGGTGAGCGCGCGCCCCGACAGACGCATCCGCCGGAGTGTCCGCGCATCGGCTAGCGGAAAGAAGACCGGCGGAATAGAGACCTACGCGTCGCGCAGAACCGCCTCGAAGAATGACAGGGTTTCCTCGGCGAAGCGCCACATGTTGTCTTCGCGGTCCGCGTGGCCGGTCTCGATGGTGACGGCCCGCTCCACCGGCCCGGCGGCTGCGATGCAGGTGTGTCCCGCATCGTCGCCGTAGCGATTGCCGGTCGGCCCGGCCGCGCCGGCTTCGGCCAGTCCCCAGGTCGTGCCCAGCTTCTCGCGAACGGCGGCGGCGGTTAGCCTCACAAACGGTTCGGAGGCCGAGCGCACGCCCGGGTGGTCGTCGAGATCGACCTCGAGAAACACCTCGCGCGCCTTGTGGGTGTAAATCACCCCGCCGCCCGTGAAGTAGGCCGAGGCGCCGGGGATGCTGAGAAGCGCGGCGGAGACCAGGCCGCCGGTGGACGATTCGGACACCGCGACCGTCTCGCCGCGATCCTTGAGAAGCCCGCCGACCGTTTCCGCCAACGGCGTCAGTCTTCGGATCGGGTCGGCCATCCCGAGAGCTACCCGGCCGGCAGGTATTTCTGCCGGTCGCTGCGGTCCTTCGACTTGATCGCCGCCAGGACCTTCTCCGCCGTCGCCGGCAGATTGTAGATCCGCGCGCCCACGGCGTCGTAAATGGCGTTGCAGATCGCCGCCGAGGTGGCGACCGCCGTCGGCTCGCCCACGCCCTTGGCGCCGAACGGTCCCGTCGGGTCGAAGTTCTCGACGATGTCGACCTCCAGGTCGGGCATGTCGAGACTGGTAGGCATGATGTAGTTGGTGAGGTTCGGATTGATCTGCTTGCCCTCGTCGTCGAACAGCATCTCTTCCTGGATCGCCATGCCGACTCCCATGGAGATACCGCCCTGGATCTGACCTTCGACCAGCATCGGGTTGATCGCGGTACCGCAATCGTGGGCCGCCGCGATTCGCAGAACCTCGACCTCTCCGGTCTCTTCGTCCACCTCGACCTCGGCGATCTGGGTCGCGTAGACATAAGTGGAGAACGGCTTGCCCTGGCCGGTTTCCGGATCCATCGCGACGGTCGGCGGATTGTAGGAGGCGGACCCCAGCGCCGGCGTGCCGGCACCGTTCTGCGCGTGCGCCGCCACCTCGCCGATGGGCAAGCAGGATTGCGGAAAGCCCTTCACCTGGATCTGCCGGTCCTTGGCCTCGAGCTGGTTGGGACGGACGCCCAGCATCGGCGCCGCGACCTCGAACAGGATGTTCTTGGCCTTTTCGGCCGCGAGTTGGATCGCGTTGCCGGTGACATAGGTCGTGCGGCTGGCGATGGCGCCCGTATCCATGGGCGTCGCGTCGGTATCCGCCGACACCACATGCACGTCGTCGGTGGAGATGCCGAGTTCCTCCGCGGCGATCTGGCCGAGGACGGTGAGCGAGCCCTGGCCGGTTTCCACGGTCCCGGTGATCAGGGTCGCGGTGCCGTCCTCGTTGACCTTCACCGTCGCCGCCGACGGGTTGGCCATCACGGTAAACCCGATCGGGTACCACATGCAGCCCATGCCTTTTCCGCGCTTTTTCATTGGCCGTCCTCCTTCCAGCCAAACCGCTCGGCGGCCTTTTCCAGCGAGTCCTTGACCACCACGCTTTGCAGCACCTGGCCGGTCGGGCTGGCGGAACCTTCGTGGAAGGCGTTCTTCATCCGCAGCTCCAGCGGGTCGATGCCCAGCTTGTGGGCGATCTCGTCCATCTGGGATTCATAGGCGAAGCACACCTGCGGCGCCCCGAACCCGCGCATGGCGCCGGTCATGGTCTTGTTGGTGTACATGCAATAGGCCTCGGCGAGCAGGTTCTCGATATTGTACGGCCCCGCCGACAGAATGCAGGCCTTGCCCAGCGTGGTTTCGCTCCACGAACAGTAGGCGCCGCCGTCCAGGACCAGACGGACCTTGCGGGCGGTGATCATGCCGTCGCTGGTAACGCCGGTCTTGTACTCCATGATGAACGGGTGCCGGGTCGTCGAGGCGATGAATTCCTCTTCGCGGGTATAGACCATTTTCACGGGCCGTCCCGTCTTTCGCGACAGCAGCGCCAGGGCCGGCTCGGTGGTGATCTCGTTCTTGCCGCCGAAGTTGCCGCCGACGATGGTGCCGACGATGCGGATCTTGTTGATCGGCATATCGAGCGTGCGGGCAATGTCGGCCCGGCCCAGGGTTATCCGGCCCAGGCTCGACCACAAGGTCACCCGGCCGTTGGGGTCCCACTGGGCGATCGACGCATGAGGCTCCAGCGGCACGTGCTCGATCATCTGGGTCGAATAGACGCCCTCGAAAATGTGGTCGGCCTCGGCGAAGCCCTTCTCGAGGTCACCTTTCTTGATCCGCTTGGTCGCGTAGATGTTGCTGTGCGGCGGATGGACCTTGATCTCGTCCTTCATCGCCTCCACCGGATCGTAGACCGGCTCCAGCGGCTCGTATTCGACCTTGATCCTCCCGCACGCCTCCTCGGCGATCTGTTCGGTGACCGCGGCCACCGCGGCGACCGGGTCACCGGCGTGGAACACGCGTTCGTCGGCCAGGACCGGCTGATCCTGATAGGACGGGCCATAGGAGTTGACCGGAATTTCCTTGCCGGTCAGCACCGCCGCTACGCCGGGCATGGCCTCGGCTTCGGAGGTATCGATGGACTTGATCAATGCCGAGGAAATGCCCGCCCGCTTCATCTTGGCGAACAGCATGTTCGGAAACGTTATGTCATCGATGTATTTGGTCTGGCCCAGGCCGTGCAGGCGGCCGTCCGGACGGGTCGCCCGCTGGCCCACCGCCGGCGTCTGGTGCCGCGCCTCGGTATCGATGGTCTCGACCGGAAAATGAGCCGGCTCGACAACCGACGGGAGGCGAAGGTCCTCGTCGGTCTCCTTGAGGTCGGCCAGCGAATCCGTCTTGTCGGCGACTTTGACGTCATCAGTCATGGTTCAAGCTCCTCTCTGCGCCCTCAGGCGGCTTCCTTCTCGCCGCGGAGAATGCGCGCCGCATCCTGAACAGCTTCGATCATTTTGGTGTAGCCCGTGCACCGGCAAAGATTACCGGAGAGCGCGTCCTTGATCTCTTCCTTGGTCGGATCGGGGTTTCTGTCCAACAGTCCCTTGGCCGAGATAATCACGCCGGGGCCGCAGAACCCGCATTGCAGGGACGCGAACTCCTCGAACGCCTTCTGGATCGGATGGAGGTCCTCCAAGGTCGCCAGACCCTCGATGGTGACCACATTCCTGCCATCCACCTGGCCGGCCAGCATCAGGCAGGCATTCACCGGAAGACCATCGACGATGACCGTGCAGGCGCCGCAGTCGCCGACATCGCAGCCGAGCTTGGATCCGGTGAGATAAAATTCATCCCGGAGCAACCGAAGCAGGCTGGTCTCCGGCGGCACCGATGCCGAGCGTTCTTCGCCGTTGATGGTGAGCGTAACGTCCGTCATGTCCGTTCTCCTGTTCTCCGCCCGCTCAGCCGCCTTGGGTGAGCCGATAGGCGTTGTCGAGCGTGCGCTTGGTCAGCACGGCAATCAGATCCCGGCGGTAGGATGCCGAGGCGCGGAAGTCGTCGATGGGCTTGGCGTCCTCGACCGCCAGCCGGCCGGCTTCGGCCATGGTCTCGGGCGTGATTTCCCTGCCCTCGAGGAAGTCCTCCGCGGCGGGGGCGCGGATCACCGTCGGCGCCACGGCACCCAGGCTTATCTTCACGTCCTTGAAGGTGTTCCCCTCGCCGACCCAGAGGGCGGATGCGGCATTGACGAGCGCCAGCGCCTGGCCCTTGCGAAGCCCGAATTTCAGAAAGTCGGTGGGCTTACCCAGGTTCCTCTTCGGAATGATCACGTCGAGCAGCACTTCGTTGTGCTCGAGGATGGTCTTGCGCGGGCCGACGAAGAACTCTTCCAGGCTCATGCGGCGGGTGCCGTCCGGACCGGCCACCGTCACTTCGGCTTCGAGCGCCATCAGGGCGGGACCGGAATCCATGGACGGCACGCAGGTGACCAGATTGCCCCCGAGGGTTCCGAGGTTCCGGGTCTGCACCGCGCCGATGGTGTGGGCGGCGTGAACCAGCGCCGGGAAGTTTTCCTGAATGTAGGGGTCGTCCATGATCTCGGTGTGGGTGACCAAGGCGCCCATGCGCAGCCCCTCGTCATTCACCTCGATGCCCTTCAGGTCTTCGGCCCTTGTAATGTCGACGACCACATCCGGGTCGTGCTTGGCGTGTTTGAGGTCGACGAGAATGTCCGTCCCGCCGGCGAGCACGATGACGTTGGGACCATGTTCGCTCAAAAGGGAAACCGCCTGATCGGCGGACTCCGCGGATACAAAATCAAAGGCCCTCATTTTATTTCCTCTACCGGTCGAAAGGGTCGGGAACCGCCTACTGCACGATCGGCGGGTTCTCGAGTACGGCAAACAAACGTTTCCGGGATTTTTTTATGTGCGACCCGATAAGGCTCGCGGCCCTGGTCTTGTCGCGCGCCTGGATCGCATCGATGATCGCCACGTGTTCGGCGACCAGCTTCTCCGCCGAGCCGTTTCCCTGAGCCGACGACTGCTGGCCCGAAACGCCCATGAAGGTCAGGCGGTCGAACTGATCGATTACCTCGCAGGCGGTCTTCGCAAGCCGCGTATTGCCGGACAGCCTTGCGACGGCACTATGGAAATCCCGGTTGTAAGAAACCCATGCCGCGAGGCCGTCGGCATCCACCGCCCGGAAAATATCGAGAGAAGCCAGTGCTTCATCGCTCGCCTCTTCGATGGCGCGGCGGGCACATGCCTTTTCCATCATTATCCGCATCTCATAAAGCTCCCGCGCGTCGGAGACCGAGACGGGGACGACCCGGTAACCCTTGCGCGGCAGCACTTCGATGAGACCCTGCTCTTGAAGCCGGAGCAGCGCGTCCCGGACAGGAGACTTGGAAACCCGGTAGCGCCGGGCGAGATCGTTTTCCCGAAGCTGAGCGCCCGGCTGCAGACCGCAGCTCAGAATATCCCGACGAATCTGGTCATACACCGTATCCCGCATCAATCCCTGCGGCTGGCCGTCGGTCTGATCCTGCATTTGCGGCCGGTCAAGCATGTCGAGCGCTCTCTGAAATATCACCTACGAGAATATCGCAGATATTTTCGTTCAAAGTCAATAGGGTGCCTTGACCTGGTCCTGGAACGGTTCCAATCGCGCGCGACCTAAATTTTGAATTATTTATCAATATGTTAAATGATATTTTCGGCGAAAATCGCCAAATCGAAATACCAAAATAATTGGTGTGGTGATATTCCACAGCACAATTTTGATATCCCAAACTAAGAATATTTTTTGAATTCAGGTTTTCACCGGATCGGTTTCGAAACGGATTTTTCCGCCCGCCGCGTGTTCCAGCCGGGTAACCGCCCGCCAGCGATCGTCGTCGGTATCCGGAAAATCCAATCGGAAGTGAGCGCCCCGGCTTTCTTCCCGGGCGCCCGCGGCGGTTGCCAGCAGCCGGCCCAGGAGCGTGAGGTTGGGAATGGAGAGCGCGCTCTCCAGTTCCTGGCCGAGCGTCCTCGCCGATGTCCTGGCCGCGGGCGAGAGACGCATCGCCGGGATGTCGTCGGCCTCGATTCGCTCATACTCGGCGAGCGCCGCGGCACATTGTCCGGCGTCCCGGATCGGCCCCAGCTTCTCGTGCGCCAACATGCGGCAGGCCAGCCGGACCTCGGCCTGAAGGGGACCGTCCTCCCGCGCCATCAGCGCTTCGAGGTTTTCGGCCGCGTCATCGGGAAGGCTTACGGCGTCCGGAGCCCGGTGGTCCAAGGAAGCCGCCGCGGCGCCCCGGCCGGACCGCCGGCCGAAGGCCAAGGCGTCCGACAAGGCGGATCCGCCGATGCGGTTGCCGCCGTGCACGCCGCCCGATGTTTCCCCCGCCGCCCACAGGCCGTCGACCGGCGTCTCGCCGTGAACGCCGATCTTCAGGCCGCCGAGCCAGGTATGACTGCCCGGCGCCACTTCGAGGGGCGTCTCGGTCAAGTCGATCCCCCGGTGCAGGCAGGTCCTGTAGACGTGGGGGATGGCCTTCAGGATGGTCTCCTTCGGCACGCGGGTGGCATCCATATAGATGCCACCGGTGAGGCTGGCGTTGCCGGCGTGAATTTCACGCGCCATGGCGAGGATCACCTCGCTGCGGGTACTGCGCTCCGCCGTATCCGGATAGTAGCGCTTCAGGAATTCCTCGCCGTGCCGGTTCTTGAAGATGGCGCCGGCATTGATGAAGCCGGTCGGATGCGGCGCGAAGCCGAACAGTTCCTCGGGTGCGCAGCACATGGCCTGAAAGTCGATCATTTCGATCCCGATCAAGGGGACGCCGGCCCGAAAGCCGAGGGCGAAGCCGTCGCCGGTGACCTGGGGCGGATTGTCGTTCACATAGAACAGGCCGCTGCCGCCGCCGGTACAGAGAATGACCTGGGAGGCCGTGTAGGCCACGAGGCGCCCTTCCCCGTAATCGACGCCCCAGGCGCCGGCCACCCGGTCGCCGTCCTTCACCAGATCGACAATGGCCGTCAGCGAGTGCTTGTCGATGCGCGCGTCCGCCCGGAGCCGCCTGGACAGGGTCTTGGTGACCATGTTGCCGGTGGTGTCGTGATGGTGCACGGCGCGGGGCAGGGTGTGGTTGGGAAACATCTTGAGGTCCAGCTCGCCGTCGTCGCCGCGCACGAAATCGGCGCCCCACGCTTCCAGGTCCCGGACTATGGGGACGATGTCCTCGCACCAGGCGCGCGCCAGATCGGGGTCGATCAGCTCGCCCCCATGCTCGAGGATTTCCTCGAGGTGCCTCTCGGGGGAATCCTCCTTGCCCATGGCCGCCGCAAATCCGCCGCGGGCGACCGTGGTCGTTCCGGAGGTCGCCCGGCCCTTGGTGACCTGGATGACCGGCACGCCGGCTTCGGCGCATTCGAAGGCGGCCATGGTGCCGGCCGCGCCGCCGCCGATGATCAGGACGCCGGTCCTGAAGTTCCTGGTTTCCATCCCGGCCATCTCAGTTGTCGTCCATCAGACGCCGGAGCTCGGCGACGCAGGCATCGGCGAATTCCGGGTCGTTGATATGAACGTCCATCACCTTGAGTTCCCCGGCACTCAAATTGCCGCGGAGGGCGTCGGTGAAGCGCCGGTCGGTTTCGGGCTGGAACCACGAGCCGATCTCGTTGCCGTCCAGATCGTGGGTCTTGCGGATGGTGTGCTGGCTGAATCCCCGGCTCGGCACCAGAACCGCGAACGGCGTCTTCGACCGGTTCAGGCGCTCGGCGAACATCGCACCCAGCTCCGCCATTTCCTCGGCGTTGGTCCGCATCAGGAGGATTTCCGGATTGTATTGATAGAACTCCCGGTCCCTGAACCGCCCGGGACACTCGCCGACCCACCAGTTGGTGTGATCGATGGCGCCGGGCGCGACGACCTGCGGCAGGCCGGCCTCCGCCGCGCCCGTCAAGCGGTCCGGTCCGGCGCTGTAGACCCCGCCGGTCAGCAGGTCGGTCACTTCCGACGTCGTCAAGTCGATCACGCCCGCGAGTTCGCGGCGGGACGCCAGATTCTCCAGCGCCTTGCCGCCGGGACCCGAGGCGTGAAAGTGCATGACCTCGTATCCCGCGGCCTGCAGTTGATCGGTTATGCGGTCGACGGCGACCTGCAGATTGCCGAAGGACGAAACGCCGATCAGCGGCGGTGACTCCCCGGTCCGGGCCCGCCGGGCTTCCCATGATCGCGCCATCGCGGCGACGGCATGCGCCGCGCTTTCCATGATCGAGCGGGTAATCCGGTTCATCACGATATCGCTGATGGTCGGGAACATGGCGATATCGCTCTCGGCCACGTACCACTGCACGGCGGCCGTGGCCGCGACCGGGGTCACCATCACCTTGGGGAACAGGGGCGGCAGCGCGCGCATCATCCCGCAAAAGACGGTACATCCGTTGGCCCCGCCGACCCCGATGGCGCCGGAGATTTCCCCCGCCGCCTGGGCGTTGACCAGCGCCTGGGCGCCGCCGGCAATCATCGCCTCGGCGGCGGCGGAGCGTTCCAGCCCACCCAACGCCTCCCAGGTCTGCCCGGCGATCGCAACCACCTCGCCGCCGGTCATCGCCGCTTCCGGCTTGTCGTGCGGCCGGAGGGACAAGTCCAGCAGCCAAGGCTCGGCGCCCGCGTTCCGAAGGCTGTCGCAAATGTGCCGGGCCGCCTCGGATTTGCTGTCGAGGGTCGCCAGAACGGCAATTCGGACGGGTTCGGCCATGGGCTATGCCGGCTTGGTGATTTCTTTGAACCTGGCGGTGACCGCCGGGACCGAGTCCTCGATGGGAAACCGCTCGGCGGATGAGCCGCCCACATAGCCGTCGATGCGCGGCTCCTTGGCCCAGAACGCGGCGAAGTCCTCCGGGGTCTCGATGGAGCCGCCGTGGCAGGTGACGATCCGGTCGGCGAATTTGGATGCCAGCGCATCGCAGACGCCGGCGGCGCGCGCAATCGCGTCGTCCTCGGCCATCACGGTCTGCGAGCCGATGGTGCCGCCCGACGAGTTGCCGAAATGGACAATGATGTTGTCCACGCCTGCCTCGGCCATGGCGAGGGATTCATCGACGCTGGTGCAGAACGCCTTGGTGTAGATGCCCTGGCTCGATGCGTAGCCCAGCACGTCCACTTCCCTGCCGAAACCCATGCCGGTCTCTTCCAGGTCGCTGCGGAACTTGCCGTCGATCAGGGTCACCGTCGGGCAGGCCATGACGCCGTCGAACCCGGCGGCCGCGGCGCGATCGACGAAGCGGCGCATGTCGCGGGTCGGATCGACGCACAGCAGTCCGGCCATCACCGGGCAGCGGTCAACCACGTTGATCATGGACCGTTCGCCGACTTCGAGCGTGAGCGCGTTGGCGTCGCAGATGGGCAGATACCCGGCCATGGACGACAGACCCTGCATCCGGAAATAGGCGAGGTCATGGGTGGTGACCATGTCGGCGCCGCCGCGGGCCGCCATTTTCGCGGTGATGCCGGTGCCGCAGAGCGCATCGTAGATGGCGCGGCCCGCCTCCCGCTCGGCCTGAAACCGCGCGCGAATGGTGTCTCGGTCAAATCCGCTCAACGACCCCTCCCAGGCATTTCGCCATTGTTCGCCCGAAGTTTAGAAGCTAAATCCCGGATGCACATCACTTTCGGACGCAAAGAAAAGATCATGAGTGGACGGCTGGAAAACAAGGTTGCGATCGTGACGGGCGGCGGCGGCGGCATCGGCGGCGCCATCGCCGGGTCGTTTGCGGCCGAAGGCGCGGCGGTAGTGCTGGTCGATCTCAACGAGGCCGCGATTCGCGCGGTCAAGAATGCGATTTTTGAAGCAGGCGGCAGGGCCGCGGCCCTGGTCGGCGATGTGTCCCTCGAGGAGACGGCGGTCCGTGCGGTCGAGACGGCCGGCCGCGAATTCGGCGGACTAACGACGGTGGTCGCCTCCGCCATCTACGACGCCCCCTACCAGCCGGCCCCGGATCTTCCCGTCGAGGAGTGGAAGAAGAGCATCGACGTAAACCAGACGGGCCCGTTCCTGCTCGTCAAGCACGCGGTGCCGGTCATGGCCGCCGGCGCCGGTGAACATGGCGGCGGCAGCATCATCCTGGTGGCCTCGCAGCTCGCCTTCGCGCCCAAACCCGGCCGCACATGGTACGCCTCCCAAAAGGGCGCCCTGGTCAGCCTCGCCAAGGCGCTTGCCGTGGATCACGCCAAGGACGGCATCCGCGCCAATGCGCTGTCCCCCGGGCCGACCGCCGATGAGCGGTTCTTCAGCCAGTGGCCGAGCGAGGAAGAGGCGCGCGCCAACGCCAACACGCCGATGGGCCGGCTGGGCGAGCCCGGGGAAATCGCCGCCGGGGCGGTGTTTCTGGCGAGCGACGAGGCCAGTTTCGTCACCGGTATCGATCTTCTGGTCGATGGCGGCTACACCGCGGTCTGAGCCCCGTTACCCGGCGTGCGGAATCGTTGATTCCGCAGCGGGCTTCCGCGTTGACTCCCCCGGACCCGTTTCCTAAATTCCCGCCGCGTTTCGCCCGGCGAGGATGAGTTCGAATTTTTTTGCCGATTGCTGTCCGGCCCGCGTAGCGGCGCGGGCCCCCGAGGAGAAGAATAATGCCCGATACCCCATGGATTTCCGATGATTGGTTTACCAGCCCCTGGAACTTCGCCGACGAGGTGACCAAGGACTGGAATTTCCCCGAGCAGGTCCGCATTCACGACGTCACGCTCCGTGACGGCGAGCAGCAGGCCGGTCTCGCCTTCGATTACGACGACAAGATCCGTATCGCCGAGGGCCTCGCCGAGGCCGGCGTCCACCGGATCGAAGCCGGCATGCCGGTGGTCTCCGCCGATGACGCCCGCGTGGTCCGGGACCTCGCCAAGCGCGACTTCGGCCCCAAGATCTATTCCTTCGCCCGCTGCATGGTCGACGACGTCAAGCGCGCCGTCGATGCCGGCGTCGGCGGCGTGATCATGGAGGTCCCGTCCTCCCAGCACCTGATCGAAAAAGGCTACCGCTGGGAACTGGAGCGGGCCATCGACCTCTCCATCGAGAGCACCAAGTTCGCCCATGACCAGGGCCTGGAGGTGGTGTTCTTCCCCATCGACTTTACCCGCTCCGATCTGAACTGGGTGATGGACCTGATCGAGAAGGTCGGCAACGAAGGCCACATGGACGGCCTCGCGCTGGTCGACACCATGGGCGTCACCTCCGTGCATGCCATGCCGTACTTCGTCCGCGAGGTGAAGAAGCGGTTCCCGGACGTGCCGCTGGAGGCCCACTTCCACATGGATTACGGTCTCGGCGTCGCCAACACCATCATGGCCGTCGCCGAGGGCGTCGAGGTCATTCAGTCCACGGTTCTGGGTCTGGGCGAGCGCGCCGGCAATGTGCCCATGGAAGAGACCGTGATGGCGCTCAAGACCCTCTACAACGTCGATTGCGGCATCAAGACCGAGAAGTTCAAGGAGCTGGCCGACATGGTCACCGAGGTATCCGGCGCCATCGTGCCCCGCAACCGGCCGATCGTCGGCGACGATCTGTTCAAGATCGAAAGCGGCATCATCGCCACCTGGCTGTTGAATTGCGGCGTCGGCGAGGATCTCACCACCGTCGTTCCGTTCCGCCCCTCGATGGTCGGCCAGGCCGACCCCATCGCCGTCATCGGCAAGGGCTGCGGCATCGACAACGTGAAGCACTATCTCGACAAGTTCCAGTTCCAGTACACCGAGGAATCCGCCATGGCGCTCCTCATGGACATCAAGAACTGGGGCCTGAAGCACAAGCGGCTGATGACCGACGACGAGTTCCGCGCCTTCGCGGAAGAGAACTTGAAGCAAGACTAGTCTTACTCCAAGTTCACCAGGGAGCCCGGTCTCTTTCGAGAGGCCGGGCTTTTTTCATGCGCGCCCTACTTCCGGGCGGCGATGAACAGCGCCAGGACGACGATGGCGGCTCCCAGCAGCTGGAGCGGCGACAGGCTCTGATCCAACAGGATGAACCCGGCGGAGATGGCGACCAGCGGCTCGATGTTGGAGAGGATCGTCGTCAGCGGCGCGCCGATGGCCCCGATGGCGACGAAGAACATGATCATCGACGCGGCATAGAACAGGTGAGTGAGCGAGAAGCCGGTCCAGCCGACGCCCGTTTCAGGCAGCTTGAAGCCGCCGACGACCGACACGATCACCGCGAAGGTGATCAACGCGCCCGCCGACATGTAGAGGGTCGCCTGCATGGGGTGCGACGTGACCATCACCCGGCCGCTGACCGCCGAGACGGTGCCGAGCCCCACCCCGGCGGCGGCGGCGAGGACGATCCCCATTACTTCGTATTCATCGATCTTCACGCCGAGAGCCAGCGCCAAACCGCCGAAGGCGACGACCGCGCCGATCACCGTGGTCATGCGCAGGGGCGCCAGGCGCAGGGCCGCCGCCTCGAAGCTGGTGACCAGCGGGAAGATGTAGAAAACCAGGATGGCGATCCCGACGGGCAGTTTGTCGAGGGCGCTCAAGAGGGCGAGGGTATAGCCGGCGGAGATGACCCCCAGGATGAACGCGGCGGTTCCCGTCCGCCCGGGCAGGAACAGGGGGATGCTCCGGGCCTTGAGGATCACCACCAGAATGATCAACGGCAGGATGAACCGGGTCGCCGAGACCGTTATCGGGTTGGTGCCGCCCTGATAGGCGAGCCCGACGATGGAATTCGAGAGCGCGAAGCCGACCGCCGACACCAAGGCCAGCGTTATTCCAAGTCCGCGCGCGTCTTGATCCATTCGACATCCCCTCCTGTTCGCCGATGGGACCAATCCCCGCCCGTATTTGCAAGCGCCCTTGCCGTTCCCGCGCTCAAGGGGAACAATGACCGGAACGAACGGCCAGTTTATCGGGAGACGTCTCAATGGCGGTTAAGCATTTCCATCACGCGACCCTGCAGGTGCCGGACGTCGCGGCGCAGTTCCAGTTCTACAAGGATTTCGGCCTGACCGGCCGCGCCCGCGGCAACAACGCGGTGATGCGCTGCAGGGACCGAAAACAGGACCAGGTGATCATCACCGAGGGCGCGACCATGGGCCTCCATGACCTCTCCTTCGGCGCGACCAGGGCCGCCATCGGGAAAATACAGAAGCGGGCCGAAGAACGGGACGACGTCTCGGTCATCGATCCGCCGAAGAACGCCCCCTACAAGGGGCTTTGGATCCGCCATGAATTCGACGGCATGGTCTACAACGTCAACGACGACCCGGCGGCCAGGTCGCTCGGCGGCGTGAAGCCGGCCAGGAAGCAGCCCGAATACAAGGTCAATACGCCGGGCCATTTCTACCGGGTCAACGAGAAGCTGGACCTCCCCATCGACACCAAGCCGGCGCCCCGGCGCCTCGGCCATATGGTTCACTTCACCCCCGACGTGGACAAGAAGGTCGACTTCTATTCGGACGTGCTGGGCCTGCAGCTCACCGACCGCTCGGGCGACCTGATCGCCTTCATGCGCCCTCCCGGCGGCAGCGACCATCACGTGGTCGGCTTCGTGAAGGACAGGAAACCGGGCTTCCATCACATCTCCTTCGAGGTGGGGAACCCGGACGAAGTGGGCATGGGCGGCCAGAGTCTGCTCAATCAGGGCTACCGCAACGGCTGGGGCTTCGGCCGCCATGCCCTGGGGTCCAACTTCTTCTGGTATGTGCGCGACCCGCACATGGGCTTGTGCGAGTACTTCTCGGACATCGACTACATCGCCGACGACGACGAGTGGAAGCCCCGGGACTGGCCCATCGAGGTGGCGTTCTACCTCTGGGGGCCGCCGCCGCCCAAGGCCTTCGGCACCAACTACACGGGCAACAAGAAGGTGGTGAAGCCGGAGTCGATTTCGTACTCGCGGGTTTAGGGGACCGTGAAGGAAGAGCCGGAGGGCGTAAAGCAACACCACTAGGGATAAGCCCCCTCACCCAGCTCCAGCTAGGCTCGCGTCGCTCGCCAAGCTTTCACATCCCTCTCCCCCTTGAAGGGGGAGAGGACAGGTGAGGGGGTGGCTGAATTAAAGGCTCTGGGACCCTACTGCACCCACCTGACGATGCCGGCGACGCCGTCGACGCCGACCTGCGACCCGTCGGGGATTTTCTCGGTGGCGTCCTGGACCCCCAGCACCATGGGAATGCCCCGCTCGCGCCCGAGCGATGCGAGGTGGGACGTGGACCCGCCCAGTTCCGCGACCACGCCGGCGACCCGGGGCAGCACGGAGGCGAGCGCCGGCCCCGCCACGTTGGTGACCAGGATATCCCCCGGCGCGATCCGGCCGATCTCGCATTCGCAGTTGATCACCACGGCGCGGCCGGTCCCCCAGCCGACGCCGGAGGGCTGACCCCGCAAGCCGGGATGCTTCTGCCACATGGCGTCGGGCACGATAGCGTCCTCCATGTGCAGCGGACGCGCCTGCAGCATCTTGATGCCGCCCTTGTCCATGGCCCACTCGATTTCCGCGGGGACGCCCAGCATGTCTTCGGACTTTTGCAGGTAGCCGGCGAGCTCGCCCACCTGATCCTCGTTCAGGCACTGCCGCGCCTGCTGTTCATGGTCGTTGTGGTGAGCGTGGGGCGCGTGGTGATGCTGGCAGGATACGCTGTGCCTCTTGGCGCCCGTCGCGATGTCGACGATGTTGCCGTCCGCGTCCAGGTCGTAGCGGTCGGGCACTACCTCGCCCTGGGCGATGCTCTCGCCGAGACCCCAGGTGGCCGACACCATCATGCCGCCGGACGCCGTCTTCGACAGCCCGCCGCCGGACGCCACCGCGTCCACCAGCGGCTGGACCAGCAGCGCCATGGCCGTGGAGCCCGGGTCGATGTCGTGGGTCTGCATGTAGCGAAGCGCGCGCGGCGCCCAGAGCGCCGCCCAGCAGGCCTTCACCGCGACGATGAAGTCCGCTTCCGTCTCGAGACCCAGAAAACTCTCGAATTGGCCGGCGAAGGTGGAGCCTTCCCGGTCCTCGACCAGGGCAGAGGAGCGGACGACCACCAGGGCGCCGGTGCGCCCGGCCATCCCAGCCCGCGCCTCGAGCAATTCTTCCCGAATCCCGGGATCGATGTCGCTGGTGTAGAGCCCGAGGCGCACCTGGTTGGCGTATTCGTTGGCCTGCTTGTATTCGGCGCCGTAATAGGCAAGCGCGGCTTCTTCCACCCCGATGGCCTTCAATTG
Source organism: uncultured Rhodospirillaceae bacterium (assembly GCA_964620095.1). Classification (GTDB taxonomy): domain Bacteria; phylum Pseudomonadota; class Alphaproteobacteria; order Rhodospirillales; family UBA2165; genus JAJDXO01. The sequence continues at coordinate 17,395 of CAZUGT010000160.1, forward strand.
CGCCCGGTAGACGTCGGCGCCGATGCAGAACCCGTCCGGGATCGGCATCCCCTTCCGGCCGAGGGCGGCCTGATTGGCGGCCTTGGGCCCGAAGCGCCCGGGGTCGGCGGCTTCGGCCGAATTCAGTTGGACGACGTACCGGCTCATCGCTCTTCTCTGCAATCTGCCAAACCGGAAACCGGCGAACCTTCATCCGGGAAAGCCCGCCGGCCTCAGCACTTCTCAACGGTCGGGGCCCTTGACCGGCCCCGAACCGGGCGCGCGCCTAGACGACCTCGACCGGCATGATGCGGTCGATCGGGAAGTGGGTGATCAGCTCCGTGTGATCGGCGTGGCAGATCACCATTTCCTCGATCCGGCAGCCCCACTCGTGGACTTTGCCGTGCTGGGTTTCCAGCGCGAAGACCATGCCTTCCTGGATTTCGATCGGGTGATCGAGAGACCAGATGCGCGAGATCACCGGCGGATCGTACTGGGCGAGACCGAGACCGTGGCCCCAGAGGTTGGCGGCCGCCTGGTCCTCTTCCTCGTAGCCCCAGACCTCCTTGGCCGACGGCCATTTCTCGGCGATTTCGCGGGTCGTGGTGCCCGGCTTCACCGCGTCGATGGAAGCCTGCAGCCATTCGAGCGCGCGCGCATAATATTCCTGCTGCTCCTTGGTCGGCTCCTGGCCCACCGAATAGGTCCGGTAGTAGCACGACTTGTAGCCGTTCCAGGTCAGCGCCGCGAGATCCATGAACACGATGTCGCCCGGCTGGATGATCCGGTCGGAGAAGTTCCGCCAATTCGGCCAGGTGTTCGGACCGGACGACACGATGACGTCCTCGACGTCTTCCATGCCCGGGATGTTGTAGAGGAATTCCATGATGTGCGCGGTCACCTGGTTTTCGGTGATGCCGGGCTTCAGGAACTTCATGCACTCCCAGTGGGCGGCGTCGCCGATGGCGCCGACGATCCGCATGCACTCGTGCTCGTCTTCGTTCTTGACCGCGCGGGCTTCCATCATCGGGGTCATGCCGTCGACCCACTCGATGTCGTTGTCGGCGAAGGCCTGGAGCATGTTGATGTCGATGAAGTCGACGCCCAGCTTCTCGCCCTCGACGCCGTGACGCTTCATCTCTTCCTTGGCGGCGTTGATGAACTTGGTCACCTGCTGGGTCGAGGCAGGACCGGCCGCGCCCTTGATCCAGGCGTAGGAGTAGCGAATGTTCTCCGGCGGGATCCACGGGCTGTGACGCTCGATCTGAATACCGATGTCGCCCTGTTCGAACAGGATCGGCTGACCGTCGCCGCACAGCATGGCGTATCGGAGGCCGGGCTTCAGCCGGTTCCAGCCGGGCGTGAGCGTGCTGGTCACATACCGGACGTTTTCGTCATACATGAGCAGCAAGGCGCCCAGACCATGGGCCTTCATGCGCTCACGAGCGCGTTCCAGGCGGTAATTCCGCAGGCGGTCCCAATTGACCCGCTGCTGCCAGTCGACGCCGGTGATACCGAAATTTGCAAAACCTGAGGACATTTAATGAGGACTCCCTAATCACTCCCAAGACACAAATGCATAAAGAATGGGCGGGGGCGAATCAAACCCAATCTGCTATAAGACCCCGCGCCGCCGGGTGCGCGTAAGCCGCGGAAATTTAGGACATTCCGGTCCGTCAAACGGTCACCGGCCCGCCGCTCTCCGCCGACCTGACGACCGCCTCCAGGACGGCAACATTGCGGATTTTCTCTTCATCGGTGAACGGATAGGCGGCCCGCCCCTCGACCGCATCCGCGAAGGCCTCAAGATTGGCGGTGACGGTGTCGATATCGTCGAGCACGGCGGTCTCCTCCACCCCTTCCGCCCGGGAGATCGTCAGCCGGGTCTTGCCGATCTCGCTCGGGTGCGTGTCGCCCCGCGCCTCCACCCAGGCCTCGGACCCGAAGACGGCGAACCGCATGTAGAGCGGCGTCGCAAGCTGGGAGGAAAAATAGGACGTGCCGCCGTTGGCGTGCCGGAACTGGATCGACAGGACATCGCCGGCGCCGTGCCGCATGTAGCGCCGCGCCGTCTGGGCGAAGACCTCTGTAATGTCGCCCAGCATCCACAAATAGGCGTCCGAGTGGTGAATGCCCGTCGCGGTCATGCCGGCGGCCGGGGATTCATCGGCGTCCGCCCGCCACCCCTCGGCCGGCACGTCGGCCAGCCTGGCGTGGGAGAAATTGCTTTCGGCATGCTGGATTTCGCCCAGCGCGCCTTCATCGATCAGCCGCTTGATCTCCCGGAACGCGGGCTCGAACCGGCGTTCGTGTCCGACGCCCAGCTGGACGCCGGCCGAGTTGCATGCGGCGACCGCGCGCTCGGCGCTCGTCTTGGTCAGCGCCAGCGGCTTCTCGCAGAAGACGTGCTTCCCGGCTTCGGCCGCGGCGACGATCTGCGCCTCGTGCAGGCTGTGAGGGGTCGCCAGCAGAACGGCGCCGATGCCGGGATCGTCCAGGGCATCGGAAAGCTCGGCGCTCAGCTCCAATTCATTCGCGGCGGCAAATTCCCGATGGGCGTCCGGCGCGATATCGATGCCGCGCGTCACCCGCAGCTTGCCGCTGTTGTTCCCGAGGCAGCCGACGATGTGCCTGCCCCACCAGCCAAGGCCGACCATGGCTACATTGATCATGCGAATGTCTCCGGTCCACTCACGGGCCGGAGTCTTAACCAATCGGATTGCCGGGATCAAACGCCGGGCGCGGCCGGGCGGCGCGAGAACACCGCAAGCCGTTTCGGTTTTCCGGGATCAGATGGAATTCCGTCGGAATTCCCCGCTGGACCCGGCCGCTCCGGACGCGTAAGGAAAGTGCCGGACGGGGCAGGCAATTGATCGACAAACGGGTCACATCTTTCGAGCAGGCGCTGGCCGGGATCGAGGACGGATCGACCATCCTGGCGGGCGGTTTCGGCAATGCCGGCTCACCCATCGAACTCCTGGAGGCGCTGGTCGATCAGGGGGCCAGGGACCTGACCGTGGTCAGCAACAATGCGGGCGAAGGCGAGTACGGGCTCGCCCGGCTGATGCGGGCCGGACGGGTGCGCAAGATCATATGCTCCTACCCGATCACGTCCGGTTCGGTGGTCGTCGATGAACTCCATGCGGCGGGCAAGATCGAACTGGAGGTGGCGCCCCAGGGCACGATCAGCGAACGCATGCGCGCCGCGGCGGCCGGCATCGGCGGCTTCTACACCCGGACGTCCGCCGGCACGATGCTCGGCGAAGGCAAGGAAACCCGCGAGTTCGACGGGAAGCCACATGTGCTGGAACGGCCGCTCAAGGGCGACGTCGCCCTGATTCGTGCCAAGACCGGCGACCGGTGGGGCAACCTCATCTACAACATGACGGCCCGGAATTTCGGACCCACCATGGCCATGGCCGCGGACCTGACCATCGCCCAGGTGGACGAAACCGTCGATGCGGGCGAACTGGACCCCGAGGCGATCGTGACCCCCGGTATCTTCGTCGACCGGGTTCTGCGGGTTCCGGGGAGCCCGTAACGTGGGTCTGGACCGCAACCAGATCGCCTGGCGGATCGCCCGGGACATCCCCGACGGCAGCTACGTCAATCTCGGCATCGGCATGCCGGAACTGGTGGCCGACTTCATCCCCGAGGGGCGCGAGATCGTCTTTCACAGCGAGAACGGGCTGCTGGGCATGGGGCCCAAGCCCCCAAAGGACCAGGAAGACCATGATTTGATGAACGCCGGCAAGAAACCGGTGACGCTGGTGCCGGGCGGCGCCTACTTTCATCACACCGACTCGTTCCTGATGATCAGGGGCGGCCATCTCGATCTCTGCGTGCTCGGGGCCTACCAGGTCTCGGAGACCGGCGATCTCGCCAACTGGGCGACCGACCGCGGCGAGCGGCTGCCCGCCGTCGGCGGCGCCATGGATTTGGCGGCCGGCACCCCCCGGGTCTTCGCCATGACTACCCACTGCGCAAGGGACGGCACGCCCAAACTTCTCGGCGAATGCACCTTTCCGCTGACCGCGGCGGGCGTCGTCGACCGGGTATATACGGACCTCGCCGTAATCGACGTGACGCCGGACGGCTTCGTCGCGCGCGAGATCATCGACGGGATGACGCTCGGCGAACTGCAGGACAGGACCGGGGCACGGCTCGCCGCCGCGGATGATCTCGGTGTCCTGAAGGCGCCGGCGCTGGGCCAAGTGGCCGGGTAGCGGCTGGAGCATGACGGCTGGAGTGTGCCCCAAAAAGAGTACGTCATGGCCGGGCCCACTGGATCGGCTTTGCCGGCCAGCCGGCAAAGTGGCCCGGCCATCCACGTGTAGCGCCGTCCGCCAAGCGTGGATCACCGGGTCAAGCCCGGTGATGACGAGTTGCGGGCTACCCGCCCCTCAACTTCCAAAACGCCGGATGCGCATCACAATAAAATCGTCACGCCCTAGGACCAGGGGGTTTCGACCTTCTCGATGGAGACGCCGTCGACCTGGATGTCGTCGACCTTTTCGTTGAAGAAGCACATCAGGCCCTTGATCCCGGGCATCTCCGGGATGGGCTCCGGATAGCTCCAGACGATGTTCTCGAACACCCGGCCTCCCACCGCCGCCGTCCAGTACACCGCGTCCCCCTTGTAGGGACAGGACGATGCGGCGTCGCTCGGGGTCAGAAGCTCCGTCCGGACGTCCCCGGGCGGCAGGTAGTAGCGGGTCGGCAGCCCGGTTTCGAAAAGAAAGCGGGCGTCGGCGCTCTCGGCCACCGTTTCACCGCCGAGGACGACCTTGACGGGCCGGGAGCTCCGCACCACGTCGACGCGCTTGTAGGGATCCCGGGCATGGACGAAGATTTCGTCATCCTCCTCGTACCAGCGATCCACCTTGTTCCAGTAGAACGCCACATGATCCTCGAGTCGGGCGCATTCCACGAACGGATTCTCGTATCCCCAGACCGCGTTTTCCGACGTTCTGCCGCCGGCCTCGATGGTCCAGTAGGACGCATCACCCTTGAACGGACAATGTGTGGAATGGCCGGTCGCGCTCAGCAGGTCCATCCGGACATCCGGCTTGGCGAAATAATAGACGGGGACGTGTTTGGTTTCCCGGACCAGCAGGGGCCTGAGGGAATCCGCGATGACCTCGCCGCCGAACTCGACGCGCACCCGGCGCGGGCTGATCTCCATATTCACCTCGTAGCCGGGATGGCTTTGAAACCCGGGGGCGTTGACTCCATCAGGCATCGTGTTCCCTCCAGCCGCCGGCACGGGTCCGGCCCAAGCCGACTAATCGCCTCGACTAGTCCTCAGGCCGGTCCATCTCGGCATCCGCGAACTCGTCGTCGCCCGGCTCCTCGTCTTCGACGGCCGCGATCCGGTAGTCTTCGTTGAGCCATTTCGAGAGGTCGAGGTCGGCACAGCGCCTGGAGCAGAAGGGCCGGTATTCGGCGGCCGCGGGACGGCCGCAGGACGGACATTTCCTGCGTTTGGCGCTGACGGGAAGTCGGTGAACGGACACGGGCGGTCTCGGCTTCAGTTTAAGACACCGCAGCCTAGGACGGCCGGCAACCCGGCATCAATACCTAGTCTCCTTCTTCCGCCTCCAGGAGCGCTTGGGCCTCCGGCAGGCTGCGGCGCCTGCGGCGGCGGGTCAATTCGACCAATCCGAGCTTGCTGTAGCCATGGACGTAAACGGACCGGTCGGCCGCACAGCGCTCGCGCAGCCGGCGGAGCACCTGATTGCGGTCCTCGCCGCGGGAGAGGGAGATGAAATCGACGACCGCCTGACCGGATAGATTCCGCAGCCGAATCTCCCGGGCGGCGGCGGCGGCCGCCTCCAGGTTGACGTGCAGAGGCCCCTGCCCGGCATTCCCCGCATTGACGTCGATGGCCACGAGCGCCTGGGTCGGCTCGATGACCAGCTCGCCCCCAGACGGAAGCCGGACCAACGGCTCGAAGGCTTCCTGCCAGGCGTCTTCCAGGCCCATGCCGGCGAAAGGTCCGGCGGTCTGGTGGTGGGCAACCACCCTATCGGCGGCTTCGGGCGCCCATCTGTCCACGCAGGATTGGACAAACGGCACGGAGCCGCCGGTCACGACGATTTGCGACCAATCCCCGGCCGGAATATCCCTGACGAGGCCTTCCACGGGCGAAACCGGCGGCGACAGGACCGTATCGCCCTCTATGTCCCGGATCGAGGACCACGCGCCGCGCAGCCTCCGAACCTCGTCCACAACCGCGTCCGCCCCGGCATCCGCCGCCCGGGTGCGCAGCACAACCCCTTCCTCGCCCAGCAAACTCCCATCCACCGTGTCGATGAGGGCTTCGACGTCCGGGTGTTCGCGGAGCGATCGCGGCGCCCGGACGGTCTCGCCATCCGGCTGGAACACCGCCAGGCGGCCGGCGATCCGCGGCCTGGCGGTAAGCCGGGCGAGCTTGCCCGGAAAACTGTCGCGCTCCACCTGCACGATCAGCCGCTGCCCCTCCCGGAGTGGCGGCGAACCCGTAGGCAGGTCCCGGCCGTTGAGGAAACCGGCCGGCCCGTCGCCGAATTCGACGAACCCGTCGCCCCCCGCCGTCTTGCCAGCGACCCTGCCCCGGTAAATTCCCTCTACCCGGCTGGGGTGGCGCTTCACCTCCAGACACGCTTCGGCCAGATCGCCGTCCTCGAGCAGGGCGATGCGGTCGGCCGCCTCACCGGATTCGATGACCAGTTCGCGCTTCATGACCGCTTCGCTCGCGGCCGGAGACCAAGGCCGCCCAGCAATTGCACGACCTCGAACAACGGCAGCCCCACCACGTTGCTGTAGGAACCGGAGACGGCGCGGACGAATCCGGCCGCAAGGCCCTGAATGGCGTACCCGCCCGCCTTGCCCCGCCATTCCAACGACCGGAGATAATCGTCGACTTCCGTGGCATCCAGGCGCTTGAACGTGACGCCGGTCGATACCAGACGCGTATGTTCCGCCCCCCCAGGGCCGACCACGCAGACGCCGCCGAGAACGGTGTGCCGGCGGCCCGAGAGCAATTCCAGCATGCGGCGCGCCTCGCTCTCGGTTTCCGGTTTTCCGAGGCTTCGCCGGCCGCAGGCGACCACCGTATCGGCGCCAAGAACGAAATGATCCGGGTTGTCCGCCGCGACCGCCCGCGCCTTGCCGGCCGCCAGCCTCAGAGCCAGGTCTTTGGGCAGTTCGCCGGGCTTCGCCGCCTCGTCCATATGGGCCGGAACGATGGAGCCGGGCTCCAGGCGAACCTGGCGCAACAAATCGAGCCGCCTGGGCGATGCCGAGGCGAGGATCAGGTTCGGTATCTGGGAATGGGTCATCGGCCGCGCCAGGATCGGGCGCCAGCAGATTACTTGAAGCGGAAGGTGATCCGGCCCTTCGTCAGGTCATAGGGGGTCATCTCGACGTTGACGCGGTCCCCCGCCAGCACGCGAATCCGGTGTTTCCGCATCTTTCCGGCCGTGTGGGCCAAAATTTCATGATCGTTGTCCAGTTTGACCCGGAACATCGCATTGGGCAGCAGCTCGGTGACCGTGCCCTCGAACTCCAAAAGCTCTTCCTTCGCCATCTCCGCTCCCGCGGCTGTTGCGGTGAGGGGTGAAAGTGGTCCGAACAGCCTTTCGGGTCAAGTCCTTTCGCCCCGGATTCCGCCGAATATCGCGGGGCCGGTCAGCCGCCGGGGGGCTTTGCGACGGGAAATCTTCGGTGAATTCGATCGTGTATGGCGTCGCGCACCCGGCGATAGGCTTCGAGCTGCACGTCCCGTGTTCCCTCGATCCCGCCGGGATGCTCGGTGGCCCAGTATTCCACCTCGCAGGAGACCCGCGAGGTGAGGCCCAGCGCCACATGATGGGCCTCGGGCGACAGGGTGACGATCAGGTCGAAGGACAAATCGTTCAGGTCGTTGAAGGACTTCGGGCGGTGACGGGACATGTCGATCCCCCGCTCCCGCATGACCTCGACGACAAAACCGTCGGGGTCGCCGATCTCGACCCCCACCGAATCCACATATACTTGATGCCCGTGATAGTGTTTGAGAAACCCTTCCGCCATGGGCGAGCGCACCGCGTTCAGCGAGCAGGCGAACAGGACGGCGGAGGGGCGTTCGGTCATCGTCTCATCGCCACAGCATGACGCAAATGAGGGTGAACAGCCGCCGCGCCGTATCGAAGTCCATGGCGACGTGGGATTTGAGGCGTTCCCGCAGCAACTCCGAGCCTTCATTGTGCAGGCCCCGCCGTCCCATATCGATGGCCTCGATTTTAGACGGCGACGCGACCTTGATGGCCTCGTAGTAGCTCTCGCACATCAGCATGTAGTCCTTGATGACCGAACGGACCGTCGTGAGCGGCAGAGTGAACTCGGTCAGCGGACCGTCTTCCTGGTTCCGGACATCGAGCCGGAGCCGGTTCTCCTCGACGCTGATGTGCAGATTGAACGGACCGGCGACATCGTCGGCCGGCTCGAAGCTGTTTTCCTCCAGCAAGTCATAGATGGCGACGGCCCGGTCGCGGTCGACCTCGCGCGAGCGGCGCGGCACCGTCTTCTCGTCCAGGTATACGGCGACGATGCGGCGCGTATCGTCCATTGCTTACGCCTCGTCGGGCTCCGACATGCGAAGCTGCAGGGACAGGGCATGGGCGTCGAGGCCTTCCGCCCGGGCGAGGGTCGCGGCGGCCGGCCCGATCCTTGCCAGCGAGGCCCTGTCGGCCCCGATGATCGAGCTGCGCTTCATGAAGTCCAGAACGCCGAGGCCGGACGAAAACCTCGCGCTCCGCCCGGTCGGCAGGACGTGGTTGGGACCGGCGATATAGTCGCCAACCGCCTCCGGCGCATGGTTGCCGAGGAATATGGCGCCGGCATTGGTGATCTTCCCGGCCAGCCCGTCCGGTTCGGCGGTCGCGATTTCCAGGTGCTCCGGCGCGATCCGGTCGACGATAGGGACCCCGGCCTCGAGTGTGGGCACGACGATAATGGCGCCGTGGCGCCGCCAGCTCTCGCCGGCGATGTCGCTCCGGGGCAGGGCCTGAAGGTGACGCTCGACCTGACGCGCCACCTCGTCGGCGAACGCTGCGCTGTCGGTAACCAGGATGGATTGCGCGCTGGTATCGTGCTCGGCCTGGGACAGGAGGTCCGCCGCGATCCACGAGGGATCGGCCCGGTCGTCCGCCATCACCAGGATTTCCGACGGCCCGGCGATGGCATCGATCCCGACGGTGCCGAAAACCAGACGCTTGGCCGACGCCACATAGGCATTGCCCGGGCCGACGATCTTGTCGACGGGTGCGATGGTCTCGGTCCCGAAAGCCAGCGCCGCCACGGCCTGGGCGCCGCCGACCCGGTAGATTTCGTCCACCCCGGCCAGATCGGCGGCCGCCAGGACCAGCGGGGCGATTTCCCCGCCGGGCGCCGGCACGACCATGACCAGCCGCGGCACGCCGGCCACATGCGCCGGGACGGCGTTCATCAGGACCGACGACGGATAGGCCGCGGTGCCGCCCGGCACGTACATGCCGACCGCCGGGACCGGCCGCCAGCGGTAGCCGAGGCGAATGCCCGCATCGTCGGTGTAGTCCAGATCGTCGGGCAACTGGCGCGCGTGGTAGCTCTTGATCCGTTGGGCCGCTAGGTCCAGGGCGGCCAGGGTGTCGGGCTCGCAATCCTTTTTGGCGGCCGCGATTTCCCCGGGCGAGATACGCAGTCCGGTCGCCGCCGCGTCGAACCGGTCGAATTTGCGGGTGTAGTCGAGCAGCGCGGCGTCGCCGTTCGCCCGCACGGTCTCGACGATTTCGCGCACCGCCGGATCGACATCCGCCTCCGCCGCGCGCCTGACGTCTAGAAAGTCCTGGAACCGAACGTCGAAATCCGGATCGGCGGCGTCAAGCCGGGCGGGCATCGACCGCCTCCCGGAACCGGGAAATCCATTTGGAAATATCGTCGGAGCGGGTCTTCAGCGCTGTCCGGTTCACCGCCAGCCGGGAAGAGATTCGGGCGATTTCCTCCACCTCGACGAGGCCGTTGGCCTTCAACGTGGCGCCGGTGGACACCAGATCGACGATGCGCTCGCAAAGGCCCAGCGCCGGAGCGATTTCGACGGCGCCGGAGAGTTTGACGCATTCGGCCTGAACGCCGCGCGCGGCAAAGTGCCGCTTGGTGATCTCCGGATACTTGGTCGCGATGCGGATGTGACTCCAGCGTTTCGGGTTGTCCCGCTTCACCAGGTCCCCGGGCGCGGCGACCACCATCCGGCAGTGGCCGAGATCGAGATCGAGCGGCGCGTAAATCTCCCGGGAATCGAATTCCAACAGCACGTCGGCGCCGGCAACACCCATGTGGGCGGCGCCGAACGCGACAATGGTGGCGACATCGAAGCTGCGCACGCGGATGATGTCGACCGACGGATCGCTGGTCGAGAAACGGATTTGGCGCGCATCATCCCGGTGAAACGCGTCCTCGGGCTCCAGGCCGGCGCGGCCGATCAGCGGCAGGACCTCGTCGAGGATCCGCCCCCTCGGCAGCGCCAGAATGAGTTTTTCGTTGGCCAGCACGGCTCTCACTCCCGGTTTGGGAGCGCATCCTTAAAGGTTTTGTTCCGGTTTTTCCAGGGCCGAAGGCGGTTAGGCGCCGAGCCGTGAAATCTCCGCTCCGCACGCCGCGAGCTTCTCCTCCACCCGCTCGTAGCCCCGGTCGAGGTGGTACACCCGGTTGATCACGGTTTCGCCCGTGGCCGCAAGACCCGCCAGCACGAGCGAAACCGACGCCCGGAGGTCGGTGGCCATCAGCTGCGCGCCCGAGAGTCCGGGCACCCCGCGAACGATCGCCGAGGAGCCGTGAACGTTGATGTCGGCCCCCATGCGGTTAAGCTCCGGCACATGCATGAAGCGGTTTTCGAAGATGGTTTCGGTAATCATCGAAGCGCCGTCGGACACCGCCGACAGGGCCATGATCTGCGCCTGCATGTCGGTGGGAAAACCGGGATAGGGCTCGGTCATCACATCGATGCCGTCCAGGCGATTGTTGGTCCGGCTGACCAAAATGTCCCCATCCGCCTCGGTCACGCCGACCCCGGCCCTGCCCAGGGTATCGACCACGGAATCGAGGAAATCCATTCTCGAATTGCGAAGCCGGAGTTCACCGCCGGTAATGGCGGCCGCGACCGCATAGGTGCCGGTTTCGATCCGGTCGGGGATGACGGAGTACTCGGCGCCGTGCAGCGATGTCCGTCCCCGCACCACCAGGGTGTCGGTCCCGATGCCGTCGATTTCGGCCCCCATGGCCGCCAGGCAGTGAGCCAGGTCGGACACCTCCGGCTCCCGGGCGACATTCGCGAGCTGCGTCTCGCCCTCGGCCAGCACCGCGGCCATCAGGACGTTTTCCGAGGCGCCGACGGAGACCAAGGGAAAGGTAATGTGCGAGCCGGTCAACCCGTCCGGCGCCTTCGCGCTGATGTAGCCTTCCTCGAGTTCGATCTCGGCGCCCAATTGCCGCAAGGCTTCGAGGTGCAGGTCGACAGGCCGGGTCCCGATGGCGCAGCCGCCCGGCAGCGAGACCCGCGCCTCCCCGAATCGGGCCAGCGCCGGTCCCAAAACGAGGACCGAAGCGCGCATCTTGCGGACCAGATCGTAGGGCGCCGTCCTGCCGATGTCGCCGCCGGCGGTCAGGCGCAGGACGCGGCCCTCATGTTCGCCGTTACCTGGCCCGCCGCCCATGTCGACGGTGACGCCGAGTTCGGCCAGCAGGCTTGCCATGGTCGAGATATCGGCCAGGTGCGGCAGATTGGCCAATGTCAGGGTCTCATCGGTCAACAGACACGCCGCCATCAGCGGCAGCGCCGCGTTCTTGGAGCCGGCGATGGGAATGGTGCCGTTGAGGGGTTTTCCGCCTCGAATGACGATTTGATCCACGCTAGTCCTTTTGTTCCGGTTCCCCGTCCGCCTGTCCGCGCCGCTGCGCCTTCCGGCGGTTGAGGTTCTCCCGCAGCGCCTCGGCCAGTTTGGCCTCCCGCTGCTCGCGGGCGGCCTCGGCCTTGCTCGTGACGTTGGGACCCTGCCGGTCCTTGGCGGCGTTCATGCGGTGCTCATTGGGTGTTCAGTGATCGAAGGCGGTCGTCATGGTTGTCGCAGTCTACTCCTTGAGCGTCAAGAATATGCCGCGGGATTGAGGCGGAAGTGTGGCGATGAAGCCCCGGAGCGGCGCGCTTGCCCGGACAATGCCGCTGTGGCATGTTGCGCGCCGCTTGAATCCGACCTTGATGTGCCGCCGTAGCTCAGGGGTAGAGCGCGCCCTTGGTAAGGGCGAGGTCGAGTGTTCAATTCACTCCGGCGGCACCATTACTTCCGGCGACATTTCGGGATTTTCGGCCCTGGATCGGCTCTGGTCCCGGGACGGCATATGTCAGGCGTTCATACCGGTGCCGGCGGCCGGACCGGTCAGCCGCCCCATCACCTCCGCCCCGTTCGCCACGATCCAGAAGTGGCCCGCCCCGGGGATGAACCGGGCGCGGCAGTCGGGTATCCGTTCGGCCAGCCAACGGCCGAACGCCGCCGGCACGACCGTATCCGCTTCGCCGTGCCACAGGAACGTGGGGACCGAAATGTCCGAGGGCTCGAACCCCCAGGCCCGGGACATCAGCCGCAATTCGGTCACCAGCCCCGACGTACCCTGGGAGAAGGCGTCATCGGCCGAGCCGATCAAACACCCCCGCGTCCAATCGTCGGCGAGGATACCCCGGTCCGGTCCGGCCATTGCCGACATGGCGAAGCGCATCACCCGGTCCGGATCCCTGGCGAAGGTGCGCCGGAAGAGTTTCGTCCCGAGCGCGGTCATCAGGCGGCTGCGGCGGCCGATGCCGTAGATCACCGAATAGCGGGCCGTCAAATGCCTGCGGATCGCCGGAGAGGCGACGGGGGCCATGGCGCTCACCAGGCCCAGCGCCGTCAGCCTGCCGCCGAGCCGCGCCCCGCAGGCCGCCGCGTAGGGCCCGCCGCCCGAGATGCCGGCCAATGGAAACCGGCCGAGGGACAGGTGGTCCGCCAACGACGCCACGTCATCGGCGAAGTCGGGGATGGTCCGCCTCGGGTCCGGATCGGAAAGGCCCAGACCGGGCCGGTCGGGAGCGATCAGCCGGACGCCGGCCTCCTTGGCGGCAGGGTCGCCGAGCCGGAACATCACGCGGGTCGACGGCGTGCCGTGCAGGAAAATCAGCGGCCGGCCGGCCGGATCGCCGTATTCGGCGTAGCCGAGCCGCCGCCCCGACGGCAGCGTGACGAGGTTGTCTTCGTTGGGAAAGGTCGCGGCGGCCGGCGGGTCCATCGGTCGCGCCGGTCAGGCGGCCTTCAGGAAGTGGATGCTGAACAGGTCTTCCGCGTCGGTCCAGGTTGCGCCGACGGCAAAACCGGCCCCAGCCGCCAAATCGCCGAATTCCCGGACGGTGTATTTGTAGGAATTTTCCGTATGGATGGTTTCGCCCTCCGAGAAACGGAATGTCTCCCCGCCGATGCGAATGCGCTGCTCCGACTTGGCGCGCAGGTGCATTTCTATCCGCCCCTCGCCCTCATTGTAAAATGCGTGATGCTCGAACCCGTCGACGTCCACCTCGGAATCGAGTTCTCGCTCGATGCGGCGCAGCAGGTTGAGGTTGAAGTCGGCCGTGTGGCCGGCATCGTCGTTGTAGGCCCGGTTCAGGCGGCCAACGTCTTTCTTCAGGTCGACGCCGATGAGCAGGGCGCCGTCGTCGCCCACGTTCTCCCGCACCCGTCCCAAAAAGACCCCGGCCTCCTCGGGCGTCTGGTTGCCGATGGTCGAACCGGGGAAGAAACCCAGTTTCGTGCCGCCGCCTCCGGCGACTTCGGATGGAAGTTGGAAGCCGCCGGTGAAGTCGGCGCAGATGCCGCCCACCCTGAGACCGGGGTGGCGGGCGGAGATATCCTCGACCACGAAGCGCAGATGCTCGGGCGATATGTCGATGGCCGCATACTCGGCCGGGCCTTCCAGCGCATCGAGCAGCAGGTTGATCTTGGCCGCCGAGCCGCAGCCGTATTCGATGACCACCGCGCCGGGACCCGCGAGGCGCCGGATGTCATCGCGTCGGTCGGACAGCAGGCCGATCTCCGTCCGGGTGACGTAATATTCCTCGGTCTCGCAAATGCGGTTGAAAATGTGCGAGCCCTCCTCGTCGTAGAAGAACTTCGCCGGAATTTCCTTCTGTTCGGCCCGCAAGCCGGCAATCACCGCGTGCTCGAAATCGGCCGCCCGGGGCTGCCGGTCGACGAAATAGGCCACGCCGCCGTCGCCGGGTGGTGTCAGTTCATCCATGATGCGGTTGCCGCCTTTCGGTGCCTTGGGCGCGGGTGAAAGTGGCCGGATTGTTGGCGGCGGGGAATCAGGTGTCAACCCCGCCGCCCGGAAAAAGCACCCGTATTCGAGCAGGTTAGCGGCCTTTCCCGCCAAGCGACCCTCGGTGCGCAAGGTAGACCCCGAGCAGCACCACCAGCCCGCCCAATCCCCGCAGGCCGGTGACGGGTTCAGCGAACAGCGCCCACGCGATCAGTGCCGCCAAGACCGGCTGGAACAACAGCCCGACCGAGGAGAAGGCGGCCGGGAGCTTGGCAAGGGCATAGGCGATCAACCCCTGGCCGCCGGTATGGGACACGACCGCCAGGCCCAGCAGTACTGTCCAGCCGGCAACCCCCGCCGGCCAGAGGGGGGTCTCGGTGATCAGGGCGGCCGGCAGCAGAATGACCGAGGTGGAGAGACCGCTCCACCACATGACGGTGGCGGTGGAGAATTTGGCCCGCAGGCGGCTGACGGTCAGAATATAGGACGCATAGAACACTGCGGTGGCGATGCCGAGAGCATCGCCGATCAGGTGCCTTTCGCTGGTGCCGGCGCTCACCCCGACCAGAATGGCGACACCGGCGACGGCGCAGAACAACCCGCCGAGAAACACACGGTTGAACCGCTCCTTGAACAGAAGGAACGCCCCCAGCGTCACGAATATGGGGGCGAAGTTGGCGAACAAAGTCGCGTTGGCGACCGTCGTCAGATTGATCGACCAGTGCCAGAGCGCCAGGTCGCCGGCGAAGAAAATCCCGGACAGCATGAGCAGCGCATAGTCCTTGGCGGTCGGCGGACCCGCGGCGCTCTCGCGCCGGCTCCGGTCTATCATGATCCAGACGAATACCACCGGCAGCGACAGGAAGACCCGGTGAAATCCGGTGGTGACCGGCCCGAGCTCGCTCAAACGGACGAATATGGGCGACAGGGCGATGGCGGCCGCACCGAGGAACAGCGCGGCCATCGCCCGGCGGTCATGAGCGGACCCTGAATCTGACATGGCGCGCGGTTATAGCTACCCGGTCCAGCCGTAACAAACGGTGAGTGATACCGGGGTTTTGGTGGTCTATAGTCCGGCCATGGATTCTGAACCCCCGGGCGCCGCCGATCTGGCGGCCGCCTTGATCTCTTCGGACGACCCGCCGCCCTTCGAGCTTCTCAACCCCGAGGGCAGCGCGCCGGTGCTGCTGATCTGCGACCATGCGAGCCGCGAGGTTCCGGCGAGCCTGGACGGGCTCGGCCTCACGCCGGAGACCCTCGACCTGCACGTCGCCTGGGATATCGGCGCCGCCAACGTCACGCGGCGGCTGGCGGCGAAACTGGACGCCAGGGCCGTGCTCGCCGGCTATTCGCGATTGGTCATCGACAACAACCGCCAACCCGGCGACCCGACGGCGATCCCGGAGCTCAGCGACAATATCGTCATTCCCGGCAACCAGGGCCTGTCGGAGGCCGACGAGGTGGCGCGGCGGGACGCTCTCTACTGGCCCTATCACCGCGCCGTTTCGGAAGGTCTGGCCCACCTGTGGCGCCGCGGCGCGCCGCCGGCCTTGTTCTCGGTCCACAGCTTCACGCCGTCCATGGGCGGCGAGGACCGCGAGTGGCACGTGGGCGTGCTGTGGAACCGGGACCCCCGGATCGCCGAGCCGCTCATATATGAACTCCGCCGGCGGCCGGAAGGCTTCAACGTCGGCGACAACCTGCCCTATTCCGGTGCGGACCTGGCTCATTCTCTCGATTTTCACGGCGGCGCGGCGGGCCTGCCCAATTGCGCGGTCGAAATCCGGCAGGATTTGGTGGAAGATGATGAAGGCGCCGAGCGGTGGGCCGGTATCGTCGCGGACTGCCTGAACCGAATTCTCAGGATCGACGACATCCACGAGGTCAAACACTACTGATGCCCATCTCGGAACCCGCCCTGACAATCGGTATCGAGGAGGAGTATCTTCTCGTCGAGCGCGACAGCCGCGACCTTGTTCGAAATCCGTCGGAAGAAATGTTCAAGGAATGCGAGGCGCGGCTCCAGAACCTGGTCAAGCCGGAGTTCCTGAAGTCCCAGATCGAGGTGGCGACCGACGTTTGCGGTTCCATCGCCGAGGCGCGCCGGGAACTGGGCGAACTGCGCTCCACCATCGCCGAGGTCGCCGACAAGTTCGACCTCGCCCCCATCGCCGCCTCCACCCATCCCTTCGCCCGCTGGGAACATCAGGTTCACACCGACAAGGACCGCTACAATTCGCTCGCCCGGGACCTCCAGGCGGTCGCCCGGCGGCTGGTGATCTGCGGCATGCATGTCCACGTCTGCGTCGAAGACGACGATCTTAGGATCGATTTGATGAGCCAGGCCGCCTATTTCCTGCCCCATTTGATGGCTCTCTCCACCTCGTCGCCGTTTTGGGGAGGCGAGAAGACCGGCCTGATGTCGTACCGGCTGTGCGTCTGGGACGAACTGCCGCGGACCGGCCTGCCCGAGCGGTTCGACTCCTACGGCGAGTATCTCCGGCATGTGAATGTCATGATCGACGCCGGACTCATCGAGGATGCGACGATGATCTGGTGGGATATCCGGCCGAGCGCCCGGTTCCCGACCCTGGAGATGCGGATCAGCGACATATGCACCCGGATCGAGGACACGATCACCATCGCGGCCTTCTATGTCTGCATCATCCGCATGCTCTATCGCCTTCGCAGCTCCAATCAGCGCTGGCGCAGCTACTCCAATATGCTGGTCGCGGAGAATCGCTGGCGCGCCCACCGGTTTGGTCTGGATGAAGGCCTGGTGGATTTCGGAAAAGGCTCGCTTGTTCCCTTTGCCGATCTCGTCGAGGAACTGCTGGAACTGATCCGCGAGGACGCCGAAGCCCTCGGCTGCGTCGCCGAGGTGGAACATGCCCGAACGATCATCGAGCGCGGCACCAGCGCCCACCGGCAGATCGCCACGTTCGACGATGCGGTAGGCGCGGGCGCGTCCCCGGAAGAGGCTCTCCGCGCCGTCGTCGACGACCTGATCGAGCAGACCGTCGCGGGACTTTAGAGCGCCCCCGGTCGAGGCTTGCCCGACCCGCCCGGCCGTGGCAAATCTCCGGGTTCAAACGACACCCCAAGAGGAGACACCCATGGCCGATGTTGGCGGAATTGCGGCTGAACGATTGCGGTCCTTCGTCGAGCGGATCGAACGGCTGGAAGAAGAAAAGGCAGCGCTCGGCGCCGACATCCGGGAGGTTTATTCCGAAGCCAAAAGCGTCGGCTTCGATTCCAAGATCATCCGGCAGGTCATCCGTCTCCGGAAGCTGGACGGCAGCGACCGGCGCGAGCAGGAGGAACTCCTCGACCTCTACAAGACCGCCCTCGGCATGGACTAGGCAGCTCTAGAATTTCTCCACCCAGGGCCGCACCTCGATCTCCCAGGACCACGAGCTGCGGTGCTGTCGGTGCAGATGCAGATAGGTCTCGGCAATGGCGTCGGGTTCGAGCCACGCGTCCTCGCCCCGGTCGCCCCCCTGGGTCCGTCCGCGGTCCGGATTGGCGATGCCGCCGTCGACCACCACGTGGCCGACATGAATGTTCTCGGGGTGAAGTTCCCGGGCCATGCTCTGCGCCAGCCCGCGAAGGCCGAATTTTCCCATGGCGAAGGTGGCCGACTGCGGAAAGCCCTTGACCCCGGCCGACGCGCCGGTGAGCAGGATCGTCCCCTTCCCCGCGTCGAGCATCCGCCTGGCCGCCTGCTGGGCGACCAGGAAGCCGCCGAACGCCGTGGTCAGGATCGCCTTGCCGACCTCTTGGGGATCAAGCTCGACGAGCGGCCCCCGCACCCGGGCGCTGGCGTTGAACACCACGATGTCGGGCGTTCCGAAATCCGCATCGACTGCTTCGAAAAGCGCGGCGACCGACGCCGCATCCGCGGTATCGCAGGTGTAGGACTTGCCGTCCACTTCGGCGGTCAGGCCGGCCAGCTTGTCTGTGTTTCTGGCCGCCAGGGCGACCCTCATGCCTTCCTTGTGGAACAGCCGCGCCAGCGACGCGCTCAGCCCCGACCCGGCGCCGACGATAACGGCGATCTCGTTTTCACTCATGTGTACCTCTTGAACTGGCGTACGGCGGACCGCCGCCCCGGTTTGAATTGGGTCAACGATATCTGATGTGCCGGGGCTTTAACCAGCGTTTACGGCCCGGCAATCTGGGCTCGTCAGGTTTCATCGCCCTCGAGGATAGCACGCAACCGCTTCGCATGGGTCCGGGCGCCCGCCGCATTGGGATGAATTTTCAATACTTCCTCGAACGCGCGAAGCGCCGCCGCCCGCCGTTCGAGGGCCATGTTGATCAGGCCGAGGCCGGAAAGCGCGCCGAAGTGCCTGGGCTCCAGCGCGAGGGTCCGGGCGATGTCCCGCACCGACCCATCGAAGTCCCTCATCAGGTAGCGAACCGTCGCGCGCTTGTTCCAGCCCTCCGCGAAGCCCGGCGCCTCCCGGGTCACCCGGTCGAAGAACGCGAGAGCCGCACCCAGCCGTCCGCCGTTCATGGCGGCGATCCCGCGCGCCATGACGGCCTCCAGCCTCGCGTCCCCGGGCTCGAGCCAGATCCGCCAGATGGCGGCCTCGAGGGCGCGCGCCTCGGCCGCATCCGCCGTCACCGCAAGCCGGCCGAAGAGGATGTCGAGGCGGCCGTCTTCCTGATCCGCCAGCGCCGAACCCGGCGGACCGCCCGCCAGGAGCACCGCCAGGAACGCCGCCAGAAGGGTCAAGATCACCCAATGCCGGAGGGGGCGCATCTCCCGATTATGCGGGCTCCGGCTCATAGGCCGGGCTGCGGCGCCCGCGGTCACAATCGGCGCGGGTCGGGCCCGCCGGTCGCCCAGTCGAGCAGCTCGACCGTATGAAAGACGTCGAGCCCGCCCTTCTGCCGCAACTGGTGCAGGCAGCCGATGTTGCCGGTGGCGACGACCTCCGCGCCGGTCCGGCGGACGGCGTCGATTTTCCGGGCCGCGAGCGCGTCGGCGATTTCGGGCTGGAAGATGTTGTAGCTGCCGGCCGATCCGCAGCAATGGGTCTCGGCCAGTTCGTCCACCCGGAACCCGGCCGCCGCCAGAAGCGCGCGGGGCTGGGCGGTAATCCCCTGGCCGTTCTTGAGCGAGCAGGCGTCCTGGTAGGCGACCGGCGGCAGGCCGCTTTGCCCCGGCTCGCCCAGGTCCGGTTCGCCGAGCCCCAGTTCTTCGAGGATTTCCGAAACATCCCGCGTCAGGCCCGAGATCCGCCGCGCCTCGTCCGTATCGGCCATGTGGCCGTAATCCTTCACCACGGTTCCGCAGCCGGCCGCGTTGGTGACGATGGCGTCGACCCCGCCGGCCTCGATCTCGGGGCGCCAGGCGGCCAGATTGGCCTCCAGGGACCGGTTCGCAGCCTTCTCGTCGCCGAGATGATGGGTCAGCGCGCCGCAGCAGCCGGTGTCCTTGGCCACCACCACTTCGCAGCCCAGCCGGTTGAGCAGCCGGATCGTCGCGTCGTTGATGTTGGGCCGCAGCACGTCCTGCACGCACCCCGGCAGCAAAAGCACCCGCATCCGGCGCGCCCCCTCGGCCGGATAGGTCCGGCCCATCCGGTCGTCCGGCCTCGGGGGAAGCCTTGCCGGCGCGAGGTCCAGCATGGCCCGGATCTTGCTCCCGAGCAGTCCGGCGAAGGGCCGCGCCAGTCCCGACCATCCGAGCGCCAGGCGGGCCCGGCCGGGATGGGGCAGGATCATCGCAACCGCGCGGCGCAGCAGCCGCTCGAACCAGGGCCGGACGTAGTTCTTCTCGATATGAACCCGCGCGTTGTCCACATAGTGCTGATAATGCACCCCGGACGGACAGGCGTTCATGCAGGCGAGGCAGGACAGGCAGCGGTCCACATGATGCACGATTTCGTCCGCCGGCCGGCCGCCCGCCTGCAGCATGTCCTTGATCATGTAGATGCGACCGCGCGGGCTGTCCCGCTCGTCGCCGAGCAGCGCGTAGGTCGGGCAGGCCGACAGGCAGAACCCGCAATGAACGCAGTTCCGGAGGATGGCGTTGGCCTCCATGATGGCGGGTTCGGCGAGCTGGGCCTCGGTGAAACTGGTCTGCATGGCTCAGATTCCCGGATACATCCGGCCCGGATTCAAGACCCGCTCCGGATCGAAGCTTTCCTTGATCCGGGCCGACAGGGCGGCCACCCCGGCGGGAAGCTCCTCGAAGACGGCGACGCCGCCGCGGACCGAGGCGGGCGCCCTCATCAGCGTGGCGTGGCCCCCGTCGGCGCGCGGCGGGGGCGGCGCCCCGTCATTGGACGCCGGCATCGAAATCCACACCAGCCCCCCGCCCCAGTCGGTGTAGTACTCGGCTTCGGGCGGCGGCGCGCAGCCGCCCGCCGGCGGCACCGAGACCCGCCAGATCAGATTTTCCCTTTGCGGCAGCAGGGGATGAACGTCCCGGATTTCAGCCCATAGGGTCCTGGAGCGGGACGTGTGAAGTTCCTCGGTCTCGCCGTACCGGCCCAGCAGCCCTCTCAGGGCCTCCGTCCGGGCGGCGACCGATGGCTCGGGGCCCTCGATCCGGAGCGCCGTCGCCGCGGTTCCCGCGCCGTTGACGGTATCGACCGCCGAGCGCGCCGCCGCGCCCGCCGGCAGATGCGCCGCGCCGCCGACATCCGAGGGACTGTTGAGCGCCGCCGACATGGCCTTCCGCGCATCTTCGCCGGAGAGGCCGAAGACCAGGACGGTGCGCACCTTCTCCGGCGCCGGGAGGACCTTGACGGTGATGTCCGACATCACCGCCAGGGTGCCGAAGGACCCGGCGATGAGCTTGGAGAGGTCGAAGCCGGTGACGTTCTTCACCACCCGCCCGCCGGACTTGAAGGTCTCGCCCCGGCCGCTGACGGCGGTAAATCCCAGCAGGTGATCCCGCGCCGCGCCGGCCTGGATGCGCCGGGGGCCTGCGAGGTTGCAGGCGATCACGCCGCCGAAGGTCCCTTCTCCCGCCGCGCCGCCATAGAGCGGCGCCCAGTCCGGCGGCTCGAACGCCAGATGCTGGTTCTCGGCCGCCAGCGCTTCGTTGATTTCGCTGATCGGCGTGCCGGCCGCCGCCGAGAGCACCAGTTCCTCCGGCTCGTAGAGATGGATGCCGCTGACGCCGCTCAGGTCCAGCTCCTGTTCCGCTTGTACCGGCCGGCCCCAGCCCCGCTTGGTGGCATGGCCCCGGACCTCCATCGGGATTCCGTCGGCCAGCGCGCCGGCGACCGCCGCCTGGATTTCGTCGTGATCGCTCGGGGTCAGGACGCTCACCGGTCAGAACCGGGGGATGTCGGGAAAACGGGTTTCGCCGTGATGCACGTGCACCCGGCCGAGTTCCGCGCACCGGTGGAGGGTCGGGAACACCTTGCCCGGATTGAGCAGGCTGTCGGGGTCGAAGGCGCACTTGACCCGCTGCTGCTGCTTCAAATCGTCCTCGGTGAACATGGCGCCCATCAGATCGCGCTTCTCGACGCCGACCCCGTGCTCGCCGGTGAGCACGCCGCCCACCTCGACGCACAGCCTGAGAATTTCGGCGCCGAACTCCTCGGCCGCCGCCAGTTCGCCGGGCTCGTTGGCGTCATACATGATCAGCGGGTGGAGGTTGCCGTCGCCGGCGTGGAACACGTTGGCCACCCCGAGACCGTACTTTTCCGAAAACTCGGAGATGCGGGTCAGCACTTCGGGCAAGCGCGCCCGGGGAATGGTGCCGTCCATGCAGTAGTAGTCCGGCGTAATCCGTCCCACCGCCGGGAATGCCGCCTTGCGTCCGGCCCAGAAATTCTCCCGCTCCTCGTCGTTTTGGGAGATGCGGAAATAGCCGGCGCCGAGCCCCTCGGCGATCTCCCTGACCCGGCCGATGAGGTAGTCGACCTCCGCCGCCGGCCCGTCCAGTTCGACGATCAGCAGCGCCTCCACGTCGAGGGGGTAGCCGGCGTGCACGAACTCCTCCGTCGCCGCGATGGCCGGGCGGTCCATCATCTCCATGCCGCCCGGAATGATCCCGGCGCCGATCACCGCGCCGACGCAGTCGCCGGCGGCGGCCGCGGTATCGAACCCGATGAGCGCCGCCCGGGCGGTTTCCGGCTTCCTCAGGATCCGCACCGTCACTTCGGTGATTACCCCCAGCAGGCCCTCCGAGCCGTTGATCAGGCCGAGGATGTCGTAACCGCCGGAATCCAGGTGCTTGCCGCCGAGACGGATGATCTCGCCGTCCATCATCACCATCTCGACGCCCATCACGTTGTTGGTGGTGAGGCCGTATTTCAGGCAGTGCACGCCGCCCGAATTCTCGGCCACGTTGCCGCCGATGGAACAGACGATCTGGCTCGACGGGTCGGGGGCGTAATAGAACCCGTCGGCGCTCACCGCGTCGGAGATGGCGAGGTTGGTGACGCCCGGCTGAGTGACCACGCAGCGGTTGGCATAGTCGATATCCAGGATGCGGTTGAATTTGCCGAGGCCCAGCATCACCGCGTCCGCCAGCGGCAGCGCGCCGCCCGACAGCGAGGTGCCCGAGCCCCGGGCCACCACCTTGGTGCCGGTCTCCTGACAATATTGGAGGATGCGGGATACCTGCTCCGTGGTCTCCGGCAGCACCACCACCATGGGCAGCTGCCGGTAGGCCGACAAGCCGTCGCACTCGTAGGCCGACAGGGTGTTGGCGTCGTCGATCACCCCGTCGCCCAGGGGCCCGGGGGGAACGATCTCCCTGAGCCTGGCGATGATCTCCCGGCGGCGCGCGAGGGTCGCCTGATCGGGTTCGGGCATTTTCATGACGCCGCCAGTGTAGAAAGGTTGCGCGATCCGAAAAAGCAAAACCGCGCCCGGCGGGCGCGGCCGCGATTTCGGCGTCGGGCCGCCGAATGCAGGGGGGCGTCTAGCCTTGGCGGGCCTTGAACCGCGGGTTGCGCTTGTTGATCACGTACAGGCGGCCGCGGCGGCGCACCACGCGGCAGCCCTTTTCCCGCAGCTTCGCCGACTTGAGCGAGTTTCGTACCTTCATGACCGCACCCGACGGTTAAACCATTCGCGCCGCCCACGTGCTGTCCGGGCGGCGAAGTCGCGGGAACATAGGGGCCCGATCCGCCCGTGTCAACGTCACCGCCGGCTGTCATCTTCGATTTGCCTAATCCGCGCCTTTGGGGTGAAATGGCGTCAACGGAGAGGAGATTCAAATGGACGGTCAATCGGCCGGCCCGGCCGGATCCGCCGGGACCACCAAATCCGCCGACGAGGTGCCCACCCGCGGCGTCCATCACCTTGCGCTGACCACCGAGGACATGAAGGCCACCGTCGAGTTCTATGTCGGCGTGCTGGGCATGAAGCTGGTCCACGCCATGAAGGTGCCGGAAGGCATCGGCACGGTGAACAACCGGGGCAACCCGCCCTGGGAGCGGCTGCGCCACTATTTCTTCGACATGGGCGGCGACAGCCTTTATGCGTTCTTCGAGATTCCCAAGGGCGAGCGCCCGCAGACCGACCGGGACGCCATCGGCGGCATGCAGCACGTGGCCTTCGCCTGCTCCGCCGCGCGGTTCCAGGATATCCAGGACCGCCTGAAGGCCCACGGCGTCCCCGCCGACGGGCCCATCGAAATCCTGCCGGGCATCTGGTCGGTCTACTTCCACGACAACAACGACATCCGTTTGGAGGCCTGCTGCAAGCTGGACGAAGGCGATGCCCAGGACGTCGTCGGCAGCGTCACCCAGACCCGGGCGGAGGCGGCGGAGGAACTGCTGACCCTCGGCGACGAGGATTGGATCGACATGGTCGCGCCCAACCTCAAAGGCTGATTGTCCGGCCATCAGAGTTGATATTCCGCGTACCGGACAAGATTTCGGCCGATTGCGCTTCGGGAGACTTGGAATTTATTTCCAACGAAATTTTCGAATCCGGCGCGATCGCGCGCGCTGCAATAGTCATTCATGGACATTAATGGACATTTGATGGCCTGCTTAAATTCCAATTCGGCGTTTTTTTGAGCATTTTTTGGTGCGCGGGAACCCCTGGCGAACCCATGGGGCGAAGCCCGCGGACAATGCTCCCCTATCCATATGTGCGATCGGCCGCCCGATGCCAGTCCCCCACTCTTTCTCTTTCTACCCCCTCACCCTGACCCTCTCCCCCTCAAGAAGGGGGAGAGGGAACACCATGGGGGAAGAGACGGGATCGAGCGGGATGAGGAAAGTTGCTGCCGGGCCGGGACCGGCGGGTTAATATCAGCCGCTGGAATTCCTGGGCAGGCCATCAAAGGAGGGAACCCGACATGAGCGGCAAATCGGAAGGCCAAACAACGGGCCAATCAACGGGCCAAACAGCAGGCCAAACAGCAGGCATGACGCCGGGATACGCCCCGCACGACATGCTGGAGGCGCTGTCGTCCCGCTTCGTCGATCTGGACGCGATCCCGTGGGACGAGTCCAAACCGGGGCAGCGCGCCAAGGTGCTCTACAAGGACGACGCGGCCAGGGAGGCCTGGGTCCTGGTGGAGACCGACCCCGGCTTCGTCATCGAGGATCACCGGCACACCGGCCTCGAATGCACCTTCGTGCTCGAAGGCTCCATGGTCGACCAGGAAGGCACCTGCGAGGCCGGCCATTTCGTCTGGCGGCCGGAGGGCAGCCGCCACGAGGTGACCACCCCCGACGGGTCCCGGTTCCTCACCTATTTCCGGGGTGGCGCAATGAACATGAAGACGGGGCGGATCTTTCCCGATTTCGGTACCGCGTCCCATATGGAGTCCGGCAAGGAGGCCGCGGAGTAGGACGCGCTCCGATTGGGGCGCGCTCCAACCGTCATGCTCCGGCCCACTGGACCGGCTTTGCCGGCCAGCCGGCAAAGTGGCGGGGCATCCAGGATATTCACCACAGAGACACGGAGTTCACTGAGGAGGAATGGTTAACTCCTCCTATCTCACCGTCTCACTGTCTCTGTGGTTCAGGAATCGGAAATCTGGATTACCCGGACATAGCTTGTCCTCCGGCCAGCGAAGCTGGTCCGGTGGGCCGGGTAATGACGAGCTTCCTTGATTCAGCATCGCGCCCAGTGCGCCGCCGCCGGACCGGCCCCGCCGTGGCGTCGGCAGGGGCCGTTCCCGGCAACGGCGTCTGCAGCCTCGATACCCGGGACGAAAAGTCGACTCCATTAACCCACTTCTCGTCCGGGTGGCTACGGCGGACGATGTTAGGGAAACGGGGACGGTGCGTGAAACGCATTATCGAACGATTTTCGATAGCAAAATTGTTATGCTGAAATTTTCCGCCGCCGCCCCGCTGCAGGCCCCCTCACCCAGCCCACTGGGCCGGCGTTCAGTCGGCCGAAGGACAAACTGTGACCCGGTGATCCGCGCTTTGGGGGGCAGCGGTACACGTGGATGGCCGGGTCCGTCCGCCGCGTCGTGCCGGTCCGGAACGCGTACAGGTTGACAAAGGGCGTCGAGCCTGTGAAATACAAAATCGCCGGTAAAACCATATCAAGATTGCTATGCTGAATATTCCCGCCGGACCGCTTCCCCGGATGCGCGCGCTCAGGGCGTTCGACGCCGCCGCGCGCCATGGGAGCTTCGTGCGCGCCGCCGAGGAACTGGGCATCCATCAGCCCTCGGTCAGCCGCTACGTGGCGGAACTGGAGCGCGAGATCGGGGTCCGGCTGTTCGAGCGTGGCCGCCGCGCCGTGACCCTGACGCCGGCGGGGGCGGTCTTCCACCGCGCCGTCGCCGTCGGGCTGGAGCGCATCGCCGCGGGCGCGCTTGCGGCGTCGGACCTCCCGGAGGACGAGCGGGTCGTCATCGCCTGCGGCGGCGCCACCTCGGAACTGTTCCTGAGGCCGCGGCTCGGGGACGTGCAGCGCGGTCTGGGCGAGGAGGCGGTCATTCGCCTGCTGCATTGCGAGAACAGCCATCTGGAGCGCCCGAACGCGATGGAGAGCGACCGGATCGACCTGCTCGCGAGCTACCACGGCGTCGACGGCGTGCCCGGCGACGAGGTGGTGGTCTTCCCCGAGGCGATCGCGCCGGTGTGTTCGCCGGGCTTTGCCGAAGCCCATGCGGACACCCTGCGCCAGCCTGTCGCGCAGTGGGGTGCGCTGCCGTTTCTCAACTTCGCGTGGCCGAGCCTCGGATGGGCGACCTGGGACGACTGGTTCGAGGCCGCCGGGCGTCCCGACCCCGCGCCCCGCTACCGCAACTTCGACGACTATGTCTACATGATCGACGCGGCCATCGCGGGGCAGGGGCTCGCGCTCGGCTGGCGGAACTTCGTCGGCCGCTTCGTCCGCCTGGGCTCGCTGGTCGCGGTCCCGGACGGGTTCGCCGGGTTCGGACGGCCGTTTGCCGTCAGGCTCACCTCCTACGGCCGCCAGCGACCCATCGCCCGGCGCTGCCTCGACGCCTTCGCGTCCCTCGCCGACGAAACCGCCAAGGGCTGAAACCCCGCGCGCGGGGCGAGGGTCACAAGAGATTGAGAGTGATTCCCGTGATCTCCGTGGCGAAATCCTATACCCGCTCTCATCGGGGTTAGGGGTGTCCCCTAAAACCCCTGGCGGGGGTTGTTCGCCTGGATGCCCCGGACGAGCCGTGGCATGACGGGTGGAGTGCGCCCCAAATGGAGTGCGTCATGGCCGGGCCCACTGGACCGGCTTTGCCGGGCCAGCCGGCAAAGTGACCCGGCCATCCACGTGGATCACCGGGTCAAGCCCGGTGATGACGACTTCTTGAACCACAGAGACGGTGAGACAGTGAGGAGCGCCGGGATCGAAACCTCTCCTCTCAACCTCTGTGCCTCTGTGGTGAATATCCTGGATGCCCCGGACGAGCCGTGGCATGACGGGTTACGCGGCCAGGGTGGCCTGCCGCCCGACCTGTCGACCGAAGCCTTGGCGAAGGACGAAGCCGAAGGCGTAGGGTGGGGTTGGTTTGGGCGACCGAATCGCACCAGTCTCCCTTCGCTCTTCCAGAGCTTCGGGAGACACTCCTACGCCTAAGCGCCTTCGGGCGCCAGGCCAGGGTGGCCTGCCGCCCGAAGCCGGAGGCGTAGGGTGGTGGGCACGGCTGGGATTGAACCAGCGACCCCTGCGATGTCAACACAGTGCTCTCCCGCTGAGCTACGCGCCCGTTCCCTGAGGGGATGGGTTTTATCGGCTTTTGGGGGGGGATGGCAAGACCGGGAGGCCGCGCCGGTCCACCCTTTCTCGTCACCCTCTTCCCGCCGGTAAACGGGTTGCATCTCGGCCCCGGAACGCTGATAGTTTCGACGAATAACAGCCCGAGCACCGAGACCCAGGGAGAGAAATTGGATCAGCTGTCCGCCCATACTTCCGCCCAAGTTGCCGACCAGCCCGCCGTCCACCAAACGGATCAACGGGAAGCCGGAGAAGCGCCCTACACCATCGCGGCGCCCATAGCGCTGACCTCGCCGGCGGTCTTCGCCTCGCCCCATAGCGGGCGGCGCTACCCGGCGGAGTTCCTGAAGAATTCCCGTCTCGACGCCATCGGAATCCGCAAGTCCGAGGACAGCTTCATCGACGAGATCTTCGCCGGCGCGCCCAGGCACGGCGCGCCGCTGCTGATGGCGGAGTTTCCCCGGGCCTACGTGGATCCCAACCGGGAGCCGTTCGAGCTGGATCCCGACATGTTCGACGATCCGCTGCCCGACTACGTAAATTCATCGTCGCCCAGGGTCGCCGCCGGGCTGGGCACCGTCGCCCGGGTGGTCACCAACGGCGAGGAAATCTACGACAAGCCCATCGGGGTCGACGACGCGTTCCGCCGCATCGACGGGTGCTATCACCCCTATCACCGGGCGCTGCGCGGCCTGATCGACCAGGCCGTGGATGCGTTCGGCGTGTGCCTGCTGGTCGATTGCCATTCCATGCCCTCCATCGGCGGGCCCATGGAGCGCGACCCCGGCCGGCGGCGCGTCGACATGGTGCTCGGCGACAATCACGGCCTCAGCTGCAATCCGGCCATCACCGACCTGGTCGACGATACGCTGAAGGAGATGGGCTACGCGGTGAACCGCAACAACCCCTATTCGGGCGGATTCACCACCCGCAATTACGGCCGCCCGGCCACCGGCGTGCACGCGCTCCAGATCGAGATCAACCGGGCCGCCTACATGAACGAGGCGACCATCGAGCGGGACGCCGGCTTCGACGCGCTGGCCGACGACATGGCCCGGCTGGCCCAGATCCTGACCCGGATCGACCCGGCGGGCCTGACCCCCCGCTAGCCCGGCGCCCCGAAACCGCCCCGAAACCGACATGACCGGCCAATCCGCCCCCGCCGAGGCCGCCATCCGGACGGCCGCCGCGGACGACCTGCCCCAAATCCAGGCCATCTACGCCCATTACGTCACCACCGGCGTCGCCAGTTTTGAAATCGACCCGCCCGACCTCGCCGAAATGACCCGGCGCTTCGAGACCCTGACCGGCGGCGGCTATCCCTACATCGTCGCCGAGGCCGGGGGCGCGGTGGCCGGCTATGCCTATGCCGGGCCCTTCCGGGCGCGGCCGGCCTTCCGGCACACGGTCGAGGATTCGGTCTACGTGGCGCCCGGCCATGTGGGCCTCGGATTGGGGCGCAAGCTGCTCGAGGAGATCATCCGGCGCTCCACCGAGGCCGGCTTCCGCCAGATGATCGCGGTGATCGGCGACGACCAAAGCACCGTCTCCATCCGCCTGCACGCCCGGTGCGGTTTCGAGCATACCGGCGTGCTCAAGAGCGTCGGCTACAAGATGGGGCGCTGGATCGACAGTACCCTCATGCAGCGGCCCCTCGGCGAGGGAGACCGGGCCGAGCCGACCCGCTGACCCGGCGCATGGCGGGGCGGTGCATGACGCGTGATGCTGAATCAAACAAGCTCGTCATGGCCGGGCCCGGACCCGGCCATCCACGTGGTGCGCCTACCCCCAAAGCGTGGATGCCCGTGTCAAGCACGGGCATGACGGCCTAGTTTGTGTCATATATCCGTTCGTCATACCCCGCCTCCGTGCGAAGCATCCAGGCGACGCCGCCATGGTGCGGCGGCGCTCCCCCTTTTCAATCCGGCCCCGGCGGGGCATGCTCCGGGACATGAGCGCCGGCTGGAAAACCGCCCCCGTCCGCACCCATGGCGAGGTGCTGAGCGAGCACGTCGTCCTCGCCGGAAAGCGGGTGTTGGACGTGGGCTGCGGCAACGGCCATATCACCCGCTACGTGACCGAACAGGGCGGCAAGGCGACCGGCATCGACCCCGGCGCCCGGCAGCTCGAGCGCGCCCGCGCCGAGGCGCCGGCGGGGGACGAGGCCTACGTCGAGGGCGCCGGCGAGAGCCTTCCCGAGCCCGACGGCGGGGCGGACGTGGTGATCTACTTCAACAGCCTGCACCACGTTCCCATGGACCGCCTGGACGATGCGCTCGCGGACGCGGGCCGGGTGCTGAAGCCGGGCGGCACCCTCTACATCGCCGAACCCATCGCCGACGGCCCCATGTTCCATTTCCAGAAGGCGGTCAACGACGAGACCGAGGTGCGGGCGCTCGCCTACGAAGCCATCGGACGGGCCCCGGCGGCGGGCTTCGAGGCGGTGACGGAAACCGTCTACGTGGCCGACCGGCCCATCGGCGCGTTCGAGGACTGGCGCGACAATTCGGTGGCCGTCAACCCCGGGCGGGCCGGGAAGATCGCCGCCCACGAAGACGAGCTTCGGGCGAATTTCGAGGCCTTCGGCGAGGCCCGCGGCGACGGGGTCCATTTCCCCCAGCCCATCCGGGTGAACGTGCTCAGGAAGACTTGAGGAACGGAGACGTCATCGGCATGGCGAGGGTCCACGCAAACGGTTGGGATTTCGACTGCGAGATCAGCGGCATCACTGATGGTTCTGGCCCCGATATGGTCTTCATCCACGGTGAGATTCACGGGACCGAATACTGGGAGCACCAGATCGCCGAATTCTCGAAGACCCACCGCTGCCTGGTCTATCACCGGCGCGGCCACGGGGCGACCGGCGCGCCGCCGTTCGGCTACTCGCTCGAAAACCAGCGCCGCGACCTGGAAGCCCTGATCGAACATTTCGGCATTTCCAATCCGGTTCTTGTCTCCGTCGCGTTCGGCACCACCATCGCCGCCGACTACGCCATCCGCCGCCCGGACGGGGTCCGGGGCCTGGCGCTCGTGGCGTGGAGCGAACTGCATGACGCGCGGAGCTACTTCGACCGCTGGGAGAAGGCCAGCGAAGCGGTCGTCCGGGTACTGGAAACCGAAGGGCGCGAGGGGCTCGTCGAATTTCTGCGCCGCGAGGGCGGGCGCAGCGTCTATATGGTGATCCCGCTGGACTCGCCGATCCGGGAGAAATGCATCCAGATGTTCGCCGGTCATCCGGCGGAGGAGTACAGGCGGGGGATGCTGGAGTTCGCCACCTCGGTCCCGGACCTCATCGGGCCGCTCGCGGCCCTTTCGGTGCCGGCAATCGGCATCTGCGGGAAAGAGGACCCGTTTCCCGACCAGCCGGAGATGCTGGGCGGCATGAAGAGTTTCGAAGAAGCGCCGTTCGTCGCCGGCGCCGGGCGGTTCGTCCAGTGGGAGAAACCGGACGAATTCAACGCTATCCTCAGGCAATTCCTGACCGAAAGATGTTGACCCACGGAGGCACCCATCATGCGCATCGTCGATCTCAGCCTGCCCATCAATTCGCGGATGGCCCCGCTTCCAGGGTTTCCGGCCTATGACAACAATCCCACCCGCACCTACCCCCTGTCCGTGATGAGCGAGGCGCAGGCCGCGGGCCTCGCGGCGCAGGGCCTCGAAGCCCCGGCGGAGCCCGAGCTTTCCAACCACATGCTGAGCAAGCTGGAGATCGTCACCCACATCGGCACCCACATCGATGCGCCCCTGCACATGCTGGAGGATACCTGGTCGGTGGATCAGATACCCCTCGAGAGCATCGTCAAGACGGGCCGGGTCATTCCGTTGGAGGGGGTCGGCGACGGCGGCATGGTGACCGCCCGGGCGATCCTCGACAGCGGCGTCGACTTCGACGGATCGGTGATCCCCATCCTCCATACGGGCTGGACGGAAAGGACCTGGGGGACGCCGGAATTCTGGGACAACACGGTCTACATGCACCGGGACGCGGCGGAACTCCTCGTCGAGCGGGGCGTGAGCGCCGTCGCCATCGACTTCTTTCCGGAATTCCCGTTCTGGCGGAGCGACGTGGAGCGCCCGGAGGGCCAGCCCGCCGGCCACAATCACAAGCTGCTGCTCGGCAACGAGTGCATCATCATCCAGATGGTGACCAACGTGGGCGCCATCGGCGCGGACGACTTCATTCTCTCGGCGGTGCCCCTGCGGCTCGAGGGGCTCGACGGCTCCCCGGCCCGGGTCTTCGCCATGATCGAATAGCCGGCGGGGTGGCTGTTAATTTTCGCTTCCCTCTGCAATCAGACTCGCGTCCGGCCGCACCCCCTCACCCTGACCCTCTCCCCCTTCGAGGGGGAGAGGGGACACCACCGAAACTCCCTCGCCCCCAATCATGGGGGAGAGGGATGTGAAGGCTTTGCGAAGCGATAGCTGAGCTTAGCCGTAGCTGGGTGAGGGGGAGGCGAAACCCTCGGCGCTTGACGCCCTACGCCGCCTTGAAGTCGTTGAACTTCCCGCCTTCGGCGGCGCAGCTCTTCAGCAGCTCCGCCGGTTTCACCCAGTCGCCGTAGGCCCCGTGCAGTTCCTCCGTCTTGGCGAGGACCTTGTCGAGACCGGCGAGGTCGGCGTGGAACATGGGCCCGCCGCGGCGGCGCGGGAATCCGTAGCCGTAGTTCCAGATCACGTCGATGTCGCTGGAGCGTATGGCAAGCCCCTCGTCGAGCACGTGGGCGCCCGTATTGGCGAGCGCCGCCAGATAGGCCTGGATGATGTCCGGGCGGGAGAATTCGCGGCGCTCGATGCCGAGTTCCTTCGAGGTCTCGATGATCAGCGCCTCCACCTCAGGGTCGGGTTTGCCCTTGCGGTCTTCGGAATAGTCGTACCACCCCTTGCCGGTCTTCCGGCCATAGCGGCCCATTTCGTAAAGCCTGGGCACGATCACCGGCTCCCGGCGGCCGGGATAGAGGCTTTTCTGGCCCTCGCGGATGGCGACCCGGACATCGATGCCGGCGAGATCGTTGACCGCGAACGGCCCCATGGCGAAGCCCCAATCGTAGAGCGCCTCGTCGATGTCCCAGGGCATGGCGCCCTCCTCGACCAGGAACTCGGCGATCCGCGCCGCCACGTGGTACATGCGGTTGCCGACGAAGCCGTCGCCGACGCCGACCATGACGCCGGTCTTGCCCAACCCCTTGGAGAGCTGCATCAGGGTGGCGAGGCTTTCCTTGGAGGCCTTGGCCGTCCGCACGTTCTCCACCAGCCTCATCACGTTGGCCGGGCTGAAGAAGTGCATGCCGACCACCTTGTCCGGGCGCTTGGTGGCGGCGGCGATCTCGTCGATGTTTAGGGACGACGTATTGGAGGCGAGGATCGCCTCCGGCTTGCAGGTCTCGTCCAGGGTGGCGAAGATCTTCTTCTTGAGGTCCATGTCCTCGAAAGCCGCCTCGATGACGATGTCGGCGCCGGCGAGGTCCGCATAGTCGGTGGTGCCGGCGATCAGGCCCATTTTCTCCGCCGCCTGCGCTTCGGTCATCCGGCCCCGCGAGACCGAGCCGCCGTAAGTCTCCTTCACCTTGGCGAGGCCCGCATCGAGGGCGTCCTGGTCGACGTCCAGAACCGTCACCGGAATGCCCGCATTGGCGAAGTTCATGGCGATGCCGCCGCCCATGGTGCCGGAGCCGACGATGGCGGCCTTTTCGATCTTCTGCGTTGCCGTGTCCCTGCCGATGCCGGGGATCTTGGCCGCCTCGCGCTCGGCGAAGAACATGTAGCGCATGGCCGCCGACTGATCGGAATCCCGGAGCTTCACGAACTCCTCCCGCTCGGCCTCGAGGCCCGCCTCGAACGGCATGGTCGCCGCCGCCTCGATCATGTCGACGACAACCAGCGGCGCCATCACGCCCCGCTGCTTCCTTTTGATGTCTTCGCGGATTTCGTCGAGCCTCCCCTTGTCGAGCCCGGCGAGCTTTTCGGTCCGCTCGCCGGTGCGGCGCGGCGGCCGGCCGGCCGCCTCTTCGGCGAACGCGACGGCCCGCTCGACGATGTCGCCCTCGACCACCTCGTCGGCGATGCCCAGTTCGCCCGCCTTATCGGCCTTGATGGGCTTGCCGTAGACGCACATCTCCAGCGCCGCGTCGATACCGGCGAGCCGCGGCAGCCGCTGGGTGCCGCCGCCGCCCGGGATAATGCCGAGATTGACCTCGGGCTGGCCGACCTGGGCGGCGGAGGAAATCAGCCGGTAATGGCAGCCCATGGCGAGTTCGAGCCCGCCGCCGAAGGCGATGCCGTTGATCGCCGCGACCACCGGCTTGGGCGAGCCCTCGCAGGCATCGATCACCGCATTGAGTTCGGGCACGTCATCGGGCCGGGGGATGGAGAACTCCCGGATGTCGGCCCCGGCGACGAACATGCGGCCGGCGCCGGTCAGCACCACCGCCTCGATCCCGTCATCGCCGAGGCAGGCGTCGAGCGCCGCGAGGGCGCCCTTGACGACGGCGAAGCTCAGCGCGTTGGCCGGCGGGTTGTTGATGGTGATGAGGCCGATGGCGCCCCTGGCGCCCCGCTTCTCGAACTCGATGACGTCACTGGTGGTCGTTGGCATGAGGCGCTCTCGGTCCTTCGCTTAGTGGATATCCGCCGCCGGGAAACGTCCCCGGTCGTGGGGCTCGTCGTAGTCGAGGTCCGGGCCGAGCGGGTAGATGCCGGTCGGATTGCGCATCCCCGCCGCGTAGTAGCCCTTCTTCATGTGCTCGATGTTGGATATCTCGGCGACGCCCGGATACTGGTAGAGCTCCCGGGTGTAGTTCCACAGGTTGGGATACTCGTAGATGTGCTTCTTGTTGCACTTGAACAGGCCGTAATAGACGATGTCGAACCGGATCAGCGTGGCGAAGAACCGCCAGTCCGCCTCGGTCAGCCGGTCGCCGGCCAGATAGCGCTGTCCGGACAGGCGCGCCTCCATTCCGTCCAGGGTGGCGAAAAGCTTGTGGTAGCCCTCCTCGTAGGCCTCCTGGGTCGAGGCGAATCCGGTGCGGTAGACGCCGTTGTTGACGGTCTCGTAGATCACCTCGTTCACCGCGTCGATCTCGTCCCGGAGCGATTCGGGGTAGAAATCCAAATTGTTGCCGGTGAGGCCGTCGAACTCCGAGTTCAGCATCCGGATGATCTCGGATGATTCGTTGTTGACGATGGTCTCTTCCTGCTTGTCCCACAGCGCCGGCACGGTCACCCGGCAGGTGATGGAGGGATCGGCCTTGGAATAGACCTCGTGGAGGTGCCTGGCGCCGTTGACCTCGTCAATGGTGGTCGCGTCGTCGCCGTTGAAGTTCCATCCCTGCTCCCGCGCGATGGAAGAGGCGATGGAAACGCTGATCATGTCTTCTAGGCCCTTGAGCTTCCGGAACAACACGGTTCGGTAAGCCCACGGTCAGTTGTGGGAGACGTAGATATGGTATCTGTCGGGTTCTGCCTTGAAGCCGGACGATCCGTCCGCGGTGATGAATTTGCGGAAGGGACTTTCCTTGCGGACGAATTTGCCGCCCTCGTTGCGCGGCAGGTCCTCGTCAGTCCACTTCCCGTCGACGAGCTGGCCCATGGGGTCCTCCGGGAACAATCAAACAATTTCCGCAACGCGGAACGCGGGATCATGGCCTAGCACGCCCGATGAGTCCATCATTGGATAAGGATAAATTCGCTGAAGGAGAGAACCGTGCTTTACATGGTCTACGGGGTCGATGCGCCCGACGCGGGCGAGGCCCGCGCGGGCGCCCGGGAGGCGCATTTCGCCTATCTCGACGCCCACGAGGACATTCTGGTGCTGGGCGGCGCGACGCTGGCCGACGACGGCGAGACCCGGACCGGCAGCGTGCTGATCATCAACGTGCCGGACCGCGCGGCGGCCGATGAATTCGCCGGGAACGAGCCGTTCATGAAGGCCGGCGTGTTTTCCTCCCAGACCGTCACCCGCATGCGCCGGGGCCAGTGGAACCCGGCCGCCGCGCCCAGGACGCCGGAGGGAAACTAGGGTCCGTACTCGATTAAGGGAGTCCCGTTTTCGCCCCCCCTCACCCAGCGCCGGCCGGAGGACAAGTTTTAACCCGGTGATCCACGCCTTGCGACACAAACCAAGTCGTCATGCCCCGGCCCACTGGACCGGCTTTGCCGGCCAGCCGGCAAAGTGGGCGGGGCATCCAGGAAATTAGAATCTCACCACAGAGACACAGAGTTCACAGAGGAGGAATGGTTAAATCCTCCTATCTCACCGTCTCACTGTCTCTGTGGTTAAAAAATTGGAAATCTGGATACCCCGCATAAAGCGGGGTATGACGAGTGGATATACGGCACCAACCAGGCCGTCATGCCCGTGCTTGACACGGGCATCCACGCTTTGGCGGCGTTCGAGGCCCGGTCCCCGGTTCGTCAGACGTCAGGTGGTCGGATGCCAATCGTCTCCCCAGGCGTCCTTCCACAGCCAGGGACGCGAGGTGTTGGACTTCACCGTCCCTCCCCGCCAGAGATCGAAACGGGGATCCGCGAACCGGCCGAAATAAGATTTGAGACGCCCGGCCAGTTCCTCTTCGGCCTGGCGGCAGGCTTCGTCCCCGGAGACATCGGCCCGCTCGTCGGGATCATTGGCGAGGTCATAGAGCTCGTTGGCGAGGGGGTAGGTGCCGCTTCCGTCGAACCGCTCGACGAACAGCCATTCCGGCGTGCGGATCGCACGGGTCTCTTCCTGTTCGATATAAATCGCATCCTCCCATTCGGCACCGGGGTCGTCGAAAAGGCCCGCGAACGAGCGGGACGGTATATCCCCGGAGCCGTCCCCCGCCCCGGCGCCGGCGTATTCGAGTATGGTTGCGAACAGATCCATGCTGCTCACGTACCGGGGAGACGACTGGCCGCCTTGGATGGCGCCCGGATGGCGGACGATCAGCGGGATATTGTAGGCGATGCGAAACGCATTCGACGGCCAGGTTGCCTGGGAATGCCCCCAGAATCCGTGATGGCCGAGGGAGAAGCCGTGATCGGCGGTGAAAATCACCAGCGTGTCGTCATCGAGGCCCGTACGTGCCAGCGCGGCCAGCAATTGCCCCACGCCGTCGTCGATCAAACTCATCTGCGAGTAGTAGTTCCGGAGCGAGGTCAGGTCATTGGGAATTCTGAGCAGCGCGCTGAAGTCGGGGCCGCCCTTTTCGCGGGAATGGTAGGCGGAGTTCATTTCGTAGCACGCCACCGCGCGGTCGCTGACGCCTTCGCGCGGCACCGAGTGCATGGGCGTGTCGTCGTAGAGATCCGCGAACCGGTGCGTCGCCCGGCCCTTGATGGACGGCCAGTGGCCGTAGGGTCCGTTGTATGAGAGGAACAGCAGGAACGGCTCCCCGGCCGCATCCTCTCGGCCCGTCACGTACGCCACCGCCTGTTCGGAGAAGAAGTCCACCGAGTGGCCGGCGTGCGTGAAGGTCTCTCCGTTGACGTTCATGACGTTGCCGTGAAAATCGAGGGTGTGCCCGCGCTCCATCGTCACCCAATGATCGATGCCGTTATGGCCCGGCGTCGGAACGCCCAAATGGTATTTGCCGATTATCCCGGTGGCGTACCCGTTCCGCTTGAGAATTTCGGGCAGGGTGTCGAACTCGGCGACGGCGTTCCAGGCGTCGGGCCAATTGGGCCGCTGCCGGTCGTCGATCCATGTGTGAACGCCGTGCTGGCAGGGCAGCATTCCGGTCCACACCGAGGCACGGCACGGCGAACACATGCCGTTGGGACAATAGGCATTGTCGAACCGCAGGCCCTCGGCGGCCATTCGATCCAGGTGGGGCGAACGGATTTCCGAGTTGCCGTAAACGCCCAGCAGATCGGCCGGCTGGTTGTCGGTCATGATCAGGATGATGTTCGGTCGCTCTCCGCGCGGCATCTGCGCCCCCTTTTTTGTTGTTCCGAATTTCGGCCGATTCCCGTCTTTCCGCAACCAAATCCTCGGCGGACGCCGGTCGCGGCCGGAGAATCGTCCTTGTAACGGTCATGGCCCCCAACGTACGCTCGGTACGGAAACGACCGTAAGGAGCAGCGCGGGACATGACCGAAACCTACCGAGAGACGGCAGCCGACGCCAATTTCATCGCCGAGAACAATGCGCGGCACATGTGGCATCCGATGGTGGATCCGAAAAAATCCGTGGAAACCCCTCCCACGGTCATTTGCAAGTCCGACGGGGTCTACATATTCGACCTCGACGGCAACAAGCTCCTCGACTGCTCCGCCAGTCTCTGGAACGTCAATGTCGGCCACAACCGGCCGGAGATTAAGCAGGCGATCACCGACCAGCTCGACCAGCTGGCCTACTACAACACCTTCGGCAACGCGTCCAATCCGCCATCCATCGCCTTGTCGGCCCTGCTGACCGACATGCTGGCGGACGAGGGCATGACGAAGGTGCTGTTTTCATCCGGCGGGTCCGACGCGATCGAGAGCGCGCTGAAAATCTCCCGTCAGCACTGGAAGCTGGTGGGCAAGCCCGAAAAGACCAAGTTCTTCTCCCTCAAATACGCCTACCACGGCGTTCATTTCGGCGGTGTGTCGGTAAGCGGCGGCATACCTTGGCGGCGGAGCTACGAGCCGCTGCTGCCCGGCTGTTTCCAGATCGACAGCCCGTACCTGTACCGCAACCCGTGGACCGAGGATCCGGACGAACTGGGAAAAATCTGCGCCGCCAACCTGGCGCGCGAGATCGAACACCAGGGCGCCGATACGGTTGCGGCCTTTATCGCCGAACCGGTCCAGGGGGCGGGCGGCATGATCGTCCCGCCCGCCAACTTCTGGCCGCTGATCAGGGAGGTGTGCGACCGGTACGATATCCTGCTGATCGCCGATGAAGTGGTGACGGGCTTCGGCCGCACCGGCAGCATGTTCGGCAGCCGCCATTGGGGGGTCAAGCCGGATATCATGTGCATGGCCAAGGGCATAAACTCCGGCTACGTGCCCCTGGGCGCGACGGCGGTCAACGACCGTGTCGCCGGGGCCTGGGAAGCGGACAGCGCCCTGGCACCCCTCATGCACGGCTACACCTATTCGGGGCATCCCCTGGCCTGCGCCGCGGCGCTGGCCAATCTGCAAATCGTCGTGGACGAGGACCTGCCCGGCAATGCGGCGTCAACCGGCGAATATTTCCTCGGACGCCTAAAGGAGCTGGAGACCTACGACTCGGTAGGTGAGGTGCGCGGCCTGGGACTCATGCTGGCGGTGGAATTCGTCGCCGACAAGAAGACCAAGGAGGCCGTCGCGCCGTTTCATCCGTACCTGATGGAAATCCAGCGCATTTGCCTCGAGCACGGCGCCTTCGTGCGCATACAGGCCAACAAGCTCATCCTGTCGCCGCCGCTGGTCTTCCAAAAGGATCACGTGGACAATGTCGTCGACATCCTGCACACGGCCCTCGGGCAACTGAAGTACGG
>CAZUGT010000161.1:0-2494 GCA_964620095.1 uncultured Rhodospirillaceae bacterium
TGGTGGCTGTCCTGCGGTCCGGGCGAGGCTTCCGGGTGATGCTGGACGCTGAACACGGGCCTGCCGTCGAGGCGGATGCCTTCAATGGTGCCGTCGAACAGGGACGTGTGGGTCTCGATCACGCCCGCCGGGAGGGAGTCGCGCACCACCACGAAGCCGTGGTTCTGGCTGGTGATCTCGACGCTCCCGGTCTCCAAATCCTTCACCGGGTGATTGGCGCCCCGGTGGCCGTGATGCATTTTTTCCGTCCTGCATCCCAATGACAGCGCCAGCATCTGATGGCCGAGGCAGATGCCGAACACGGGCGTGCCGCTCGCCACCACTTGCCGGATCATGGGCACCGCGTATTCGCCGGTGGCCGCCGGATCGC
The DNA here is from genome assembly GCA_964620095.1 of uncultured Rhodospirillaceae bacterium. GTDB lineage: Bacteria > Pseudomonadota > Alphaproteobacteria > Rhodospirillales > UBA2165 > JAJDXO01. Next base: position 371 of record CAZUGT010000161.1, read on the forward strand.
CGGGGCCGTTGGAGAGGAACACCCCGTCCGGCTCGTGGCCCAATACGTCCTCGGCGGTGGCGGTCGCCGGCACCACGGTGACGCGGCACCCGGCGGCGGCGAGACAGCGGAGGATGTTGCGCTTGGCGCCGAAATCGACGGCGACCACGTGATGTTTGGGCTTGTCCAGCGCGCCGTAGCCCCGGCCCAGCGCCCAGGTGGTCTCCTCCCAACGGTATGTCTGGCCGCAGGTGACGGTCCTGGCGAGGTCCATGCCGTCGAGGCCGGGCCAGGCTTGCGCTTCGGCAAGCGCCGCCGCCACGTCCATGCCGTCGCCTTTTTCCCCGCCGTTCACCACCGTCCCGTTGATGAAGCCCGTATCCCGGATCCTGCGGGTCAGCGCCCGGGTGTCGACCCCGGCGATGCCGGGGAGGCCGTGGGACCTGAGCCACTCGTCCAGATGACGGGTCGCCCGGAAGTTGGCGGGCCCGGTGATGTCGGCGCGCAGCACGCAGCCCCGGGCCGCCGGGGTCACCGTCTCGATGTCTTCCGGGTTGGCGCCCACGTTGCCGATGTGGGGGAAGGTGAAGGTGATGATCTGCCCGGCGTAGGAGGGATCGGTGAGGATTTCCTGATAGCCGGTGATCGAGGTGTTGAAGCACACCTCGCCGACGTTGGAGGTTTCGGCGCCCAGGCCGGTTCCCCAGAACACCGTGCCGTCGGAAAGAATCAATGCCGCATTTGCGCCGTCGGGGGGGGCCTCGGGCGTGCTTGTGCTGGTGGGCGCGCCGCTTCCTTGGGGCGCGGCCTGGCCGTCGGCAGGCGGCATTCTCGGGCGGTCTCTTTCGCGTCTTTGGGCTGGTCCGGCGCCGGAAACGGCAACGGAATCAGCGGTCTATCCATGGCAGTGGATCGGGCGGTCTGGCGGACCGGGCCCGGCGCCGGCTTGCCGGAAACGGGATATTGGGCGCCCCCGCCGTCACATCACGGCTGGAAGCGTTGCTTAAAGCATTGAAGCCATTGGCGTCAAGAAAAAAACGCCGAAAAAAACGTTTGATATCAAATACTTATATTTTGCACGGGATTTGACTCCGGCTCCGCTTTTTGGCTAGTGTCTCGCCCTTCCGCAACGGCGACAAGACGGCCCCATGCTCAGGGATCAGATCAGCGACACCCTCAAGGATTCCATGAAATCGAAGGACGAGGTGGCGACCTCGACCTGCCGCCTGATCCTGGCGGCGCTCAAGGACCGGGACATCGCCGACCGGTCCAAGGGCAACCAGGAGGGGATCGGCGAAGACGCCATCCTCGGCCTGCTGCAGAGCATGATCAAGCAGCGCCGGGAGGCCATCCAGCTCTACCGGGACGGCAACCGCACCGAACTGGCCGAGAAGGAGCAGGCGGAAATCGACATCATCGAGCGGTTCCTCCCCGAGCAGCTCTCCGATGCGGACATGGCCGGGGCCGTCCAGGGCGTCATCGACGAATTGGGCGCCGGCTCCATCAAGGAGATGGGCCGGGTGATGGGCGCGCTGAAGGAGAGGTACGCCGGCCGGATGGACTTCGGCAAGGCCAGCGGCATCGTCAAAGACAAGCTGGGGTAGGCAAGTCTCTTGAGCGCCCGATTCGCTGACAGCGGAGATCTCGAAGAGATGGTCCGACTAGCGGAAGCGCGGCGGACCGAATACGAACCTCATCAACCCGTGTTTTGGCGCAAGGCGTCGGACTCGAAGGAATGCCAACGGGACTGGTTTGCCGCATTGCTGGATGATCCCTCGGCGATTTGTTTGGTTTATGAAAATGATAATGCGCTAGAGGGAATGCTGATTGGAACCGTGGCGCCCGCGCCCGCCGTCTATGATCCCGGTGGATTGACCTGTACGGTCGACGATTTCGTTGTTCGCGCACCGGAACTCTGGGCGGAGGCGGGAGCGGCCCTGTTGGACCATTTGCAAACCGAGGTGAAGAACCGGGGAGCGGTCCAAATCGTCGTCGTCTGCGGTCACCACGACGCGGCGAAGCGCAGCTTCCTGGAGTCCCGCCATCTTTCAATCGCCTCGGAATGGTGGCCGACACCGATTTAACCGCTCTCCCCTCGCCCCCTCGTGTTCCCTCCCCCCCTTCTTCAGGGGGAGAGGGTTAGGG
>CAZUGT010000162.1:0-18360 GCA_964620095.1 uncultured Rhodospirillaceae bacterium
TATTCAGCGTGAGTCCCTTTGGTTCAAACCGCATCAATCGTCTCCGAACGCCGCCCGGACCTGACCGGCGATGACCAGCTTCTGAATTTCCGAAGTTCCTTCGTAAATGCGCAGCGCGCGGATTTCCCGATAGAGTTTTTCCACGGTACGCCCCGACACCACTCCTTCACCGCCGAATATCTGCACCGCCTGATCGATCACCTGCTGGGCGCTCTCGGTGGCGTGCAGCTTGGCCATGGCCGATTCCCGCGTGACGCGGGTTTCCCGGGTGTCCCTGGTCCAGGCCGAGCGGTAAACCAGCAAGGCCATGGCGTCGATGGCCACGGCCATGTCGGCGATTTTTTCCTGGATAAGCTGGAACTCGGCGATGGCCGAGCCGAAGGCCCGCCGGGATTCCGCGCGGCCGATGGCCTCGTCCATGGCGCGCCGCGCGAATCCAAGAGCCGCCGCACCCACGGTGGAGCGGAAGACATCCAGCGTCGCCATGGCGATCTTGAACCCGTCGCCTCCCTCGCCCAGCCGGTGTGAGCCTTCGACCCGGCAGTCGTTGAATTCGAGGGTGCCCAAGGGATGGGGCGCGATCACATCGATGCGCTCCGAAACCGACAGCCCTGGATTGTCCGCATCGACCACGAACGCCGAAATTCCGCGCGCGCCTTCCGCCTCGCCGGTGCGGGCGAAGACCACGTAGTGATCGGCGATGCCCGCGTTGGAGATCCAGGTCTTCTCGCCGTTGATCACCCAGCCGTTGCCGTCGGCTTCGGCCGCCGTGGTCATGTTGGCGACGTCGGAACCGGCGCCCTTTTCCGAGATCGCGAAGGCGCCGATCTTCTCGCCGGCCGCCACGGGCGGCAGGTAATGGCTTTTCAGTTCATCCGAGCCGAACAAAGATATGGAGCCGGTGCCGAGTCCCTGCATGGCCATGGCGAAATCGGCGAGACCCGAATAGTAGCCCAGGGTTTCGCGGGCAATGCACAGGCTGCGCACGTCGAAGCTTTCGAAGGAACCGCCATAGGCCGCGGGCACGCACGCCTTGAACCAGCCAGCGCCGCCGATGGTCGCGACCAGTTCGCGCATCTGGGCGTCCAGCTGTTCGTTGTCGCCGGGTTCGTCCTCGGTAATGCCGGGAATGATTGCGGCCGCCCACTCACGGATGCCCCGGGCATACTCCCGGTGCGCATCCTCGAAGAACGGCCAGTGGAGGAAGGTGGTATCAGGCATCGCCTAATCGCCCTCGAAGACCGGCTTTTCCTTCGCCACGAAGGCCCGGTAAGCTCGCTTGAAATCCTCGGTCTCCATGCAGACCGCCTGGGCCTCCGCCTCCGCGGCAATCGCCTGTTCGACGCTCATCTCCCACTCGTCGTTCATCATCTTCTTGGTGACGGCGTGGGCGAAGGTCGGGCCGGCCGCAAGTTTGCGCGCGCTCTCCAGCGTTTTTTCCAATAATTCGCCGGACGGGTGGAGCGCGTTGAAGAAACCCCAGTCGAGGGCCTCCTCGCCGGACATGGATCGGCCCGTATAGAGCAGCTCGGCCGCGCGGCCTTGGCCGATGATCCTGGGCAGGATGGCGCATGCGCCCATATCGGCGCCCGACAGCCCGACCCGGACAAAGAGGAACGCCACTTTGGCCTCGGCCGTGCCGTATCGGAGATCGCTCGCCATGGCGAGTATGGCGCCCGCGCCGGCGCACACCCCGTCGACGGCGGCCAGGATCGGCTGCGGACAGGCCCGCATCGCCTTCACGACGTCGCCGGTCATGGTGGTGAACGTCCTCAACTCGTCACCGTTCATTTCGACCAGCGGGCCGATGATGTCGTGGACGTCGCCGCCGGAACAGAAGTTCCCGCCGGCGCCGGTGACCACCACCATCTTGACGTCGTCGACGTCGTTCAACGCCCGGAAGGTGTCGCGCAGTTCCGCATAGCTCTCGAAGGTGAGAGGATTTTTCCGTTCCGGGCGGTTCAGCGTGATGGTCGCCACCTTGCCGTCGACGGACCAGTCGAAGTGTTCGGCCTTGATGTCGGATGCGTTCATGGGGTTTCCCTAGTTGGTCACCGAACCGCCGGAGACGACGATGCTCTGGCCGGTGATCGCGGCGGACGAGGGCAAGGCGAGCCAGGCAACCGTCTCGGCGACTTCATCGGGCGTGATCAGGCGGCCGATGGGGCTGGTTCCGGCCAGATGGGCGCGGACTTCGTCCGCCGGCTGGCCGGTTTTCTCGACGATGTTGTCGACCGCTTCGGCCACCAGGTCGGTGTCCGTGTAGCCCGGGCAGACGGCGTTGACGGTGACGCCCTTGGCGGCGCATTCCAGCGCCAGGGAGCGGGTGAAGCCCACAACCCCGTGCTTGGAGGCCGAGTAGGCGGCGATATAGGGGTAGCCGCGCAGCCCCACGGTGGAGGAAATGTTGATGATCCGGCCATAGCCGGCCTCGCGCATGGCCGGATAGACCTGCCCCGTGCAAAGGAACGTACCGGTCAGGTTGAGCCCAATGGTCATCTCCCAGAATTCCAGGCTCATCCGGTGCATGGGCGCGCTTTTCCCCACGCCGGCATTGTTGACCAGGATTTGAGCCGGGCCCAGTTCGCCCTGCACGGATTCGAAAGACGCCGCCACGTCGCCGGCCTTGGAGACGTCGGCGGTGGCGGATGCCACCTGAACGCCGTGTTCGGCCGAAATTTCCCGGGCCCTCGCGTCGAGATCCGATTGGCTGCGGGCGATCAGCGAGATGTTCGCTCCCATCCGGGCGAGAAACGCCGCGCATGCCGCGCCGATGCCCTTGGAGCCGCCGGTGACGATGGCATGCTGCCCGGCGAGCGCCTTGTCGGCAAACATGTTGGATTGGGCCGAAGGCTCCGGCGCGGTGTCGTCCATTCATGACCTCCCTGTGGCCGCTACTGTGGCCAAAGGGAAGTCGTTGGGCAAGCCCGGCAGGCCACTACTCGCCGCTCTTCAGAATCTCGCCGACGGTTACCATCCGGCCTTCCCTGGCCGACTTGACGCCGGCCCGGATGACCGCCAGCGAGCGGGTCGCCCATTCGCCGCCGACCTCGGGCTCTGTATCGTCCCGGATGCAGTCGCCGAATTCCTGCATCTGCTCGGCGATAGTGTCGTTCTTTTCGAACGGCACATGTTCGGGCTTCTCGTCGCCCTGTTCCAGGAAATACATGCCGGTGTGCAGGGTGTAGAGCGCCGACGCCTTCTTGCCGTAGATGTTCATGACATAGTTCTCCCCCGCCGACGCGTAGCCGGCATTGAGGGTGGAGACGGCGCCGTTCTCATGTTTGAGAACCAGACCGGCCACATCGGGGTTGTCGCCCGGGAGCACGAGCTGGGACAGCATGCCCGAAACCTCGACGACGGGTCCGATGATCATCTCGAGGACATCCACGTAGTGGGGGCCGATTTGCAGCATCACGCCCCCCGGCATGCCCTCAGCGGTATAGCGCCAATGCCCCTCATCGAAGGCGCCCAGGCGGTCGCGGCTGATATTGGCTTCGGCCTGAACCAGAATGCCGAAGTCGCCGTTCCTGACTTTCTCATGGACCCACCGGAATTGGCTTTCGCGCCGGCGCTGAAAGCCGATTGACAATTTGACGCCGGCATCCCGGCAGATTCGGGTGATCTCGGCGCCCTCGCCGGTGGAATTGGCGATGGGCTTGTCGAGAAACACATGCTTGCCGGCTTCCGCTGCCTGGCGCGTGGTTTCCAAGTGGATGTCGTTGGGCGTCGTGTTGATGATTCCGTGGATATCCGGATCGGCCAGGATATCCTCGTAGTTGTCATAGGCCTTGCAGCCGTACTCCCCGGCAAAAGCCCGGCGCTTTTCCTCCGAGCGGGTGAAGCAGCCGGCGATTTCCACCCCCGGCGCCCGCGTCACCCCGTCCGCCAGAACGTTGGACCACCAGCCGATGCCCAGGGACGCCAGTCGGATCGTTTCAGTCATTGTCGTGTCGCTCCGTTGGATACGCGCCGGGACCGGTGCTCGGCGTAGAAGGACCAGAAGATCGAAAGCGCCGCCATGCCCAGGAAGACGGCGCTGAAGGGCGAGGTGAAGAAGATAGTGGGGTCACCCTGAGAGCTCGCGAGGGAGACGCGAAGATGCTCTTCGAGCGGCCGGCCGAGAACCAGGGCCAGGAGCAGCGGCACCACCGGCATGTCAAGCCACCGCATGGCGAGACCCAGCAGCCCAAACCCGAACATCACATAGACATCGAAGAAGTTGTTGCGCAACGCGTAGGAGCCGATGACGCACAAAAGCGCGATCGTCGGCATCAGCAGCGCATTCGGCGTCGCCAGAACCTTGACCAGCAGCCGCAGGCCGAGGAACCCGATGACGATGTTGAAGAAGTTGGCATACATGAAAGAGAAGATCACGCCGAAGGCGAAGCCCCCGTTCTCGACGAACAGCAGCGGTCCCGGCGCCAGGCCGTGAATCAGCAGCGCGCCGATGAGGATCGCGGTGACGGGATCGCCCGGAATCCCCAACGTCATCATCGGCACAAGCGCGCCGCCGGTGACCGCGTTGTTGGCGCTTTCCGGCGCGGCGATTCCCTCGGGCGCGCCCTTGCCGAATTCGTCGCGGTTTTTTGAAACCCGCTTGGTGTAGTCGTAGCTGATGAACGCGGCGATGGGACCGCCGGCGCCGGGCAGTATTCCAAGAAATGCGCCGACCGGCGCGCCGATGGAGACGGGCAGCCGGATTCGTTTCAGATCCGCCCAGCGGGGCAGCACCCGCTTGATGCGCGTGGCCTTGTACCGGGTCTCCTTGTCGCCGATCAGTTCGACGAAATTGTCGACCAGCTGGGGGATGGCGAACAGGCCGATGAGCGCCGTCAGAAAGTGGATGCCGGCGATCAGGTTTACCTGGCCGAAGGTAAAACGCTGCGAACCCATCATCGGGTCCTGGCCGATCGTGACGATCATCAACCCGATGACGGCGGAGAGCAGGCCCTTGATCACCGATTTGGCGGCAAAGCTGCAAATAATCGTCAGGCCGAAAAAAACCAGACTGAACAAGTCCGGTGACTGGAACCGAAGCGCGATCTCCGCCAGCAGGGGGGCGATCAAAAACAATCCGGCGAACGAGACCATGCCGCCGATGAAGCTCGCCGTGATGGCGAGGCCCAGCGCCCGCCCGGCCTCTCCCCGCTGGGCGAGTGGATGGCCGTCGAGGCCGGTTGCCGAGGCCGATGGCGTGCCCGGGATGTTGAGCAGGATCGCCGAGAAACTGCCGCCGGTCATGCCCGAGACGTAGAGGCCGAGGAGCAGGGCGATGGAGATGGTCGGCTCCAGGACGAACGTCAACGGCAGCACGATGATGATGCCGGTGGAGATGGTCATGCCCGGGATCATCCCGACGATCAGGCCGAGCAGCGAGCCGATGCCGGTGGCGATCAGGCTCGACATCATGCTTGCCTGGGCAAATCCGTCGAGGATATCCGGGTTCATGCGATCACTCCCGAAAGAATGCCGCTCGGCAGCCGGATCTGAAAAACTTCACGAAACAGGAAGAACAGGGCGATTGAAATTCCGATGGAGCCGCCCAACAGCCAAAGCGGGCGGCGCTCGCCGTACAGGTACATCAGGGCCAAAAAGAACGGGATATTCGCCGCGAGGAAACCGAGCGTGGGTAACGCGGCGAGATAGACCACGAACGCAACGCCTCCCCACAGATATTTGTTCGGCGCCACATCGGGTGCCTTGGGCACCGCGTCGCTTGCCGCCGGACGCAGGCCCTGGATCAGCAGCGCAGCCGAGAGAACCAGGAACAGCACCGCAATGACCCAGGGGAAGAACGATGGCTGGGTGGTGCTGCCGATATCGCGCGTCGGCAGGTTCGCTGTGAGGACCGTATAGCCGATGCCGATGGCCAACAAGAATATGGCGGCAATGAGATTGCGCCTGCGCATATGGAATCTTGCCCTCAAAAAGTTGGGGCGGTTCGCCAGGCAAACAGCAAAACCGCCCCGTGTCTTCCGTTACGGGCGTACTATTTCTTCATCTTGGATTTGTACATCCCGGCCTTTTTCATGATGTCGACGATGTTGGCATTGGAGCGCTCGAGCTTGGCCGCGAACGCCTTCTGCCCCATCGGCTTCAACGTCAGGTTCAGCTTTTTCATGCGGCCCGCGAAGTCAGGCGAGTTCGCGGCCTTGATCATCGCCGCTTCCAGCTTGTCCTTGATCGGCTGAGGCGTGCCCTTGGCGACCGAAAGGCCGCGGAAGAGGTCGAATTCCATGTCCATTCCGAGCTCCTTGGCGGTCGGAACGTCCGGGGCCGCCGGGTTGCGGCTGCCGCTGGAGAGCATCAGGAACTGGGCCTTGCCGGCCTTAACCAGACGCAGCGGAACGAAGAAAATGTCGACCGCCGCGTCGGCCTCGCCGCTTAGGATCATCTTTCGCCGGTCGGGCGCCTTTACGGGCAGCATGACCGGTTGGCAACCCGAGAGCGCCGACATGGCGACACCGGCCAGGTGGGTCGCGCTGCCGAAACCGGCGAAAGCCAGTTTCAGGGTCTTCGGCTTGGCCTTGCACTCGGCGACGAAGTCTTTGAACGATTTCCAGCGGCCGGCCTTGACCACCAGCGGGACAGGCTGCTGCGCGACCTGCCCGATGTGGTCCAGGGCCTTGTAGTCGAAATCGACGTTGCCGATGTTCGTGGTGGTCAGAATCGACGTGGAATTCCACGCGACGGTGTAGCCGTCCGGCTTCGAGTTCTTCACATAGGTATAGGTAATGGCGCCGCCGCCGCCGGGTTTGTTCACCGGCACGACCGGTTGGCCAAGCTCGGCGCTCATCGCCTTGGCGATCATCCGGCCTTCGATGTCGGCACCGCCCCCGGCGCCGAAGGGAATAACGAACTCGATCGGCTTTTCGGGCCATTCGGCTTTTGCCTGCCCGGCCCCCGCGATCAGCGCAATCGCCGCGGCCGATCCCAGAGCAACTGAAGTGAACTTTTTCATTTAAATCTCCCTGCTAAATGAAGCTTGCTGTCTTGAATTGCACTCGACTTTATCGTTCCGAACCTACTCGATGGATGCGCCGACGGCGTCGACCGCCGCCCTGGCGATGTCTTGATCCTGTTCCCAGTCACCGCCGCTTACACCAATTCCCCCCAGGCATTCACCTTCGAAGAATATGGGAAAGCCGCCCTCCATGGCGGTCCAGAGATTTGCGCCGGCGGCGAGCGACAGGCCGATGGCATGCAGCGTATCGAGGTCCTGACCCTGCGCGCCCCGCGTCGTCGTCGGGCGTTTGTTCGATGCAGACGTTACCGCCTTCGTGGTGGAAGAATGAACGGTATGGAACCGCCCCCCGTCCATCCTTTCAAGTAGAATCATATGGCCGCCGGCATCGACGATGGCGACGGTCGCGGCAATTCCGATCTCTTCCGATTTCGCGATGGCCGCCGCCATCATTTCCTTTGCGCCCGCGTTGGTCAGACGCTGGGTGGCCGCAACCGCGACGGCGTCACTCATCGGACTCTCCCTGTGGAATTCTTGCCCTGTGGAATTCTTGATTGTCGAGCGCCATTGCTGAGCATTGGCCCTGGACGGCATGGAAACACACATTTGCCGCGTAAGTCAAAGAAATTCAGCAATGTTGAATTATATTTGATATTATGAAATCATACCGTAGCGGTTTTCAATCGATTGGATGGTGATGAACGTCATATCCGCGAACACTGGGGCCCACCCGAAGGACGGCCGGACAATCCAGTCGGTAACGCGCGCGCTCGACATTCTCGAAGTGCTGTCCATGTCGGAAGGAGAGATGCCGCTAAACGAGATCGCCCGGATGACCGGGCTGAACGTTTCCACCTGCCACCACATATTGCTGACGCTGCTGACCCGGGGGTATGTGGGGCAGGCGCAAAAGGGACGGTCCTATTCCCTTGGTTCGAAGGTCATCGAGCTTTCTTCAAATCGGGCCCGCCAATTCAGTCTGGTGGATCTGGCGATGCCGGCTCTCCGGGAGTTGAACGACAGAACCGAGGAAAACGTCCACCTTGCCGTCATTCAGGGCAATGACCTGGTCATCCTGACCGAACTGGCCTCTCCTAAAATCGTCCGGGTGGTGACGGACTCCATCAGCCTGGCGAATGCGGCGCACGCCAGCGCCATCGGCAAGGCCATCCTCGCCTGGCTGCCCGAGCCGGAAATCACGCGGATTCTCGATCACAAGGGGCTGACCAAATTCACCGACCGGACGGTCGTCGAGCGTCACGATTTGATCGAGGGGCTTCGCCATGTCAGGCGGTTCGGCTTCGCCATGGAAAAAGAGGAGTTTCTGCCCGGTGTCGTTAGTGTCGGGACGGCTATCCGGGACTACTCGGGCACGGTTCTCGGCGCCGTCGGCTGTACCATTCCGGGCGGCCGCGCTGACGAGGATCACCTCGACCTCGTGAAAACCGCTGTCCAGGAGTGCGTAGGCTCGATCGCGACCAGGTTGGGACGGCCGTCGGGGGACCAAAGAGAGGACTAGGTCCTTACGCCGCCAAGGGCCCAAATCGGGTGACGTCCGTTCCCTCGGCGCGGCGCTGCTCGCAGTAGGCCGCAAACGCCTCCATGGCCGGCGGAATCTCCGAGTTCAGGACCCCGGCCTGGTAGCTCGGCCGTTCCTTGATGCGCCCGTACCAGCCGAGAAGGTTGGGATGACGATCCAGCGGATAATCCATCAGGTCGAGCCGGTGGACATTGGGCACCCAAGCAATATCGGCGAGCGAGAACCGGTCGCCCAGGAGCCATTGACGGGTGTTCAAGGCGCCGTCGAGTGCCACGAAATAGTCGTGCTGAATTTTCAGCTCTTCGTCGATTTCGTCCTTTGGAAAGCCGTCCTCGGACGCCCATACCTTCATGAATTCGGTCAGCTCGTCGTCGCGATGGGACGCGACGAGATGAGCCAGCGCCTCGGGCGGCATTTTGTGCATCTTGAACAGGAATTCGTGGGTCAGCAACTTCAAGGAGTGTTGGGCGTCGTCGGCGTCGGCCATCCACTTCAGCATCGCCGCCTCGTCGTCCTTGTCCGCGGGCCTCAGCGGCGGTTCGGGATACGTGGTGTCCAGGTAGTCGATGATGTCGATGCTCTCGATCATGACCCGGCCGTCGACCACCATTGCCGGAACCAGACCCTTGGGATTGATGGACTGAAATTCCTCGGTCGCGTGTTCCATCTTCTCCAAGTCGATCTCGTGGCCTGTCCACGCCAGTCCTTTCTCGTCCAGCACCATCCGCACCCGTTGAGAGCAGCTCGAGAGCCAGAAGTGGTATAAGTGAATGCCCGTGAGCGCCTTCACTTCCCGGTTTTGGGTATCGATAAACGGCATTTCGTATCTCCCGCGTGTCCGAATAGCCCTGACTGTGAACACGGTCACAGTAATCTCGCGTGCCGCCATGTATTGTATTATCGTCAAGACCATCGACGGACGGCATTTAATGAGATTACTTCTCGTTCTCGGATTTGTCTTCCTGTGGCCGGCTCAGAGTATGGCAATTACATACGATGAGGCACGGCACCTTTTGGCGCGGACCGGTTTCGGCGTCGCCGAGCCGGCCGACATCCAGAAACTCCTGCCGATGAGTTTCAAGCGGGCGGTTGATCATTTGCTCGACGGCGTCCGGACCGAGCCTGTGACGGCTGTTCCGGAATTTGCCGCGGACCCCACTGAACGCAAGAAGGTTCGGCGCATGAACGCCGAGGATCGCCGGGAATTTAACCGGCGCGTAAATGGGGACCGAAAGGCGATGAAAACGTGGTGGGTGGGCGAAATGCTGGCGACGGATTCGCCACTGACCGAGCACCTCGTCCTGTTCTGGCACAATCACTTCGCGTCCGAGTCCCGCAAGGTTCGGTTCGGCCAATGGATTTATGACCAAAACGCCATCTTCAGGAAATATGCTCTCGGCAATTTCGGCAAGATGCTGGTCAAGGTCTCAACCGACCCGGCGATGCTCTGGTATCTGGACGGGCACAAGAACATCAAAGGTAAGCCCAACGAGAACTTCGCCCGCGAAGTCCTCGAGTTGTTTTCCATGGGCGAGGGCAGAGGCTATACGGAAAAGGATATCCGGGAGGCCGCCCGCGCCTTTACGGGCTGGACCGTCGACATGGACACCGGCAAGTTCGATTTCAAATTCGGCCGCCACGACAATGACATCAAGACCGTGCTCGGCGTGGACGGGAACCACGACGGGATGAGCGTGCTTCGGATCGTCCTGCGTCGGAACGAGGTCGCGGAGTTCATTACCGGAAAACTGTGGCAGGAGTTCGTTTCCCGCGAGCCCGACCCCCGGACGGTCCGCGAACTGGCCAACGGCTTCCGCGATTCGGGCTATGAGCTCAAGCCGCTGCTGAGAGGTCTGTTGCTCAGCAAGGCCTTTCGCGATCCCGCCAATAGGGGAATTCTGGTGAAATCTCCAGTCGATCTGGTAATTGGCACGCTGCGTCTGTTCCATTTCAAACAGGTGCCGGCAATCAAGGCTTTTCAGTGGCAGAAAAATATGGGTCAGGAACTGTTCGATCCGCCTGATGTGAAGGGCTGGCGCGGGCATACCGCTTGGCTGTCCTCGACGACGGCGCTGCGCCGGGAGCAGTTCGTCCGCGCGGTTCACCGGGGCCTCCGGGCGGGGCGGGCGGCACAAAACGGCCGGATGATGAAGGCCGGGCCGTTTGGCGCCGCGAACGCGGAAACGCTGCAGGCGGCATTCAAATTGGAGTGGCAGCGGTTGCCCGGTCTCCTGCTAGCGGCCGCCCCTGCCATGCAGCGGTCGGCGGAAGGCAAAGGCATGAAACGCCTGGCAAACCTGACCCTCGATCCGGTCTATCAGTTGAAGTAGGAGATGGACATGAACCGACGGGAGTTCCTCGCCTATTCATCCATGACCGCCGCCGCTTCGGCGGCGCCGTTCGGGATTCTGATGCCGCGCGATGCCCATGCCGCCAATGCCGGCTGGGACCGGACGCTCGTTTTGCTCGAGCTGAACGGCGGCAATGACGGTTTGAACACCGTCGTACCCTACAACGACCCCAAATACTATTCCCTGCGGCCCGAACTCGCGGTGCCGAGGGACAAGGTGATCCAGCTCGACGAGAAACTTGGGCTCCATCCACGGCTTGAGCCTCTGATGGGCTCGTGGCGGAATCGGGAACTGGCCATCGTCCTCGGCGTCGGCTATCCCGATCCGAACCTGTCTCATTTCAGAGGAATCGATATCTGGGACAGTGCGTCCGATTCCAAGGAAGTATTGGATGACGGGTGGGTCTCCCGCCTAGTCAAGGAATCCCGCCCGCCGGAGTCGTATGCGGCGGACGGCTTGGTGATGGGGCGGAATTCGGTCGGGCCCTTGATGGGCACCGCCGCCCGCGTCGTCCGGCTGCCCAAGGAGCCCGCCAAATTGCTCAAGCAGGCGAAGCGGCTCAAGACCGGCGGCATGGCCCCGCCGGACAATCCGGCGCTTGCGCATCTGCTGAAACAGAGGCGTGATCTCCGCAGCGCGGCCGACAAATTCGTCACCAGCCGGATCGCCGATACGGATCCGGGCGGCAGTTTTCCCGAAACGGAGCTTGGCAGGCAGTTCGAGAATGCCGCCCGTCTTATCGTATCGGGTGCGAAGGTCCCGTTCATCAAGCTTTCGTTGGGCCAGTTCGACACGCACATCGAACAATCGGAGTTGCACGCGGACCTTTTGGGAGAGGTTGCGGGGGCGATTGCGGCCTTTGCCGCAGCCATGAAGAATACGGGCAACTGGAACAAGGTAGCCGTGATGACCTATGCCGAGTTCGGCCGCCGGCCCGATGAGAACAATTCGGCGGGCACCGATCACGGCACCTCGGCACCCCACTTCGTGGTCGGCGGCAAAGTCCGGGGCGGGTTCTTCGGCGAGCAACCGCCCCTCGACGACCTGGACAACAAGAATCTGAAATATCGGGTCCATTTCCGGTCGATGTATGCATCCGGCGCCCGGGAATGGTGGGGGCAGCGGGCAGGTTTCATTCGCGAGAAGGGCTTGGGAATTTTTGCCTAAGCCCATCGATCCGGGGAGAGAATATGGGACATCTGCTTGACGGCGAATGGACCGATGACGAGGTCCTGAAGGAAGTCCGCGACGACGGAAAATACGTCAAGTTCGACAGCATTTTCAGGAACTGGATCACACGAGACGGGGACGGCGAGAAGGGAGGCTTCCCGGCCGAGGCCGGGCGGTACCACCTTTATTCATCGGTCGCATGTCCGTGGGCCCACCGGACCGAGCTCATCCGGATCTTGAAGAAACTGGACGGGATCGTCGGACACACGGACACCCGCCAAACCATAGGCGGTGAGGGCTGGACGTTCGTGGAACCGCACGTGGTGCCGGGCACCGATCGGTCCGCCACCTATTTGCACGAGGTCTATGCGCTTTCAGAACCGGCGTACACCGGCCGGGTGTCGGTGCCGGCGCTGTGGGATTCGCACACCCGCAAGGTCGTGTCCAACGAGAGTTCGGAGATCATCGTCATGTTCAACGAGGCGTTTGACGGAATTGCGCCTCCGAGCCCGGACTACTATCCCCCGGCGCTGAGGGAGGATATCAACGCGGTCAACGCCATGGTGCTCGACGGTATCAACAATGCCGTGAACGAGTGCGGCCGAGGGGTCAGTCAGCAGGCCTATGAGGCTGCTTTCGACAAGCTTTTCCGGACCTTGGACGAACTGGAGGCACGGCTCAGCCGGCAGCGCTACCTGTGCGGCGATGAGCAAACGCTGGCCGACTGGCGCCTGTTTCCCAATTTGGTGCGCTTCGATGCCATTTATTATCTGGGATACAAATGCAATCTCCGGCGTATCGCCGATTATCCCAATCTGTCGGAATATCTTCGCGACCTCTATCAGACCCCCGGCATCGACCGGGTTTGCGACGTGGCCGGCATGAAGGACGGGGTCTATGGCGGGGCCGGCCCGATCCCCACCAACGGCATCGTGCCAAAAGGACCGGAGATAGACCTGAGGGAGGGACATACCCGGAATCGGTTCGGCTGACGGGAATTTGACGGGCGCGGACGACTTGGCCGTTGAATCAGGCGCATCTCAAACGATTCGGACTTTTATTGGCCGCCAAACGTTCGTAGGTTTGGAAACGACAAACGCGAGCTCGCGGGGAACAGCCGATTGAACGGCCCAAAGCCGGCAGTCAATTGACACGGGAATGGTGATGAACGCCCTGAGAAACCTGACGCTTGGACTGATATTTGCCGTTGCGCTTGCGGATCTTGCCCGAGCGGAAGATACCGAGATCGATGCCTTTTACGGCACATACGTCGGCAAGGCGATCGTCGGGAAAGACGGCGTCGCCGGCGAGCGCGACCTCAACGTGGTCATCAAGCCGTTCCGCAAGGGATTTACGGTCGAGTGGACGACGGTCACCCGGCGGGCCAGCGGCAAAACGAAACGGGCTTCCTACAAAATCAATTTTCGACCCAGCCGCCGCGAGGGCATCTTCGCCTCGGCGATGAAGATCAACAAATTCGGCAAGGGCGTTCCCCTGGATCCTCTGAAAGGCGATCCCTACGTCTGGGCGAGGATTTCAGGCAAGACGCTGACAGTCCATGCAATGATCATTCTGGACGACGGCGGTTTCGAGATGCAGACCTACAACCGGACGCTCACCGGCGATGGAATGTCCCTGGACTTCGAGCGAATTCGCGACGGCCAGCCCCTTCGCAAGATCAAGGCGTCGCTGGTACGCCAAGGCAAATAGCGCAGTACCGGCTCCGGCCGGCGGGGGATGTCGGGCTATTCCTTCTTCGACTCCTTGTATTCCTTGATGATCCGGAAGGCGTCCTCGCTGTATTCGGCGGCCGGGCTGTCGCCGCCGATGACGAACAGCATGATGTGCTCCTCGTCCGGCTCGTCCTCGGTGACATTGAAGAACCGCCGCTGAAGGCCCGGCGGGAACGACACCACGTCGAGGGGCCCCGCATCCACGTACTCGTAATCGTCGCCCTCGTTCCAGGCGCACCGCCATGTACCGGTGATGGGCATGAATGTTTCGTTGGTATCATGGTTGTGCATCAACGGGCCGCAGCCGGGCTTGGCCTTGACGAACCCCATGTTGAAGCCTTCCGAGATGGGAATCGCGGGGGCGGCCGATGCGTCTTCGCCGACGGGCGACTGAATCGTACCCGAGCCATCATCCTCGGGCGGCTGAAAGCCGATGACATTGATTAGCTCACGGTGGCATTCCGGCAGTTCGCTGTCATCGAGACCGCCGCGCGACCCCTTGAGGTCGGCAAAGCGCGCCACCCGCTTCATCATCTCTTCCTTGGTCCACACTCGTACTGGCGGAAGCATGGGTTCCTCCTCTGAAACGGTGCAATTTGGCAAAAAGATAGCGGTTACGTCACCAATCGTCATCCGGCAATCGCGAGGGTACACCTAGTGGCGCCCGGGTCGAAAGACGCGAAAAAACAGCCTTGCTGCAAGTTCGTTTGTCCGGATTAGGCGCCGTCCGCCACTCCTTCCTTCAGGAGCTTCTCCACTTGCGCGTTCTCGTAGCCCAAGACGCCGGTCAAAATTTCCCGCGTATTCGCGCCGAGGGCAGGCGCGGCGTCTGCAGGCAGTTCCGGTGCTTCGGACAGAAAGACAGGTGAGCGGGCGAACCTAAATTCTCCGACCTCGGGATCGTCGATAGGCATCAGGAGTCCGCGTTCCCGAACATGCGGATCGGCAAATATATCTTCCGCCGTATTCACCGGGCCCGTGGGCACGCCCGCCGCGTTGAGCGCGTCGACGGCTTCGGCGCGGGTGCGTTGCCCCAGCCAGCCTTCGATCAGCGGGCGCAGTTCGTCGGCGTGGTCGGCGCGCGCGGCTGCCGAATTGCTCTTGGGGTCATTGGTCAGTTCCGGATGACCAACCGTTTCGGCCAGCCGCTTCCAGATGATCTCATCGGGGACATTGAGGGCAATATAGCCGTCCGAACACTGAAACGCGCCGCGTGGCCAGACATTGCGGGAGCGGCCCCGGCTGGGGTTTTGCCCGGCGACCGAATGCACCGTGACCATTGCCTCGTTGAGCGAAAGCATGGCATCGAACATGGCGCTGTCCACAAGCTGACCCTCGCCGGTCTTCTCCCGCATGAACAGGGCCTGCATGACGCCATAGGCGGTGCACATGCCGGTATAGATGTCGGCCATCCCGTAGATGGTCCAGGATGGCGGCTTATCAGAAAACCCTACCAGATGCATGATGCCGCTCATCGCTTCGGCGACGATGTCGAACGCGGGCCGGTCGCTGTAGGCGCCGCGATGCCCTTCGAGGCGGCCGAAGCCGGAAATAAGGGCCCAGATCAGGCGGGGATTGCTCTCCTTGAGGGCCTCGTAGTCGAGACCGATTTTCTCCATGGCGCCCGGGCGGAGGTTCTCGACCACCACGTCGGACCTGGCGGCAAGGTCCCGGAATACCTGCCGGCCGTCTTCGGATTGCAGATCGAGCGCCAGGCTCTTCTTATTCCGGTTGTAGCCCATGTATCCGGCGGCCTTCCTGACACCGTTCTTCTCAACGAAGGGCGGCATGGCGCGGCGCGGATCGCCGCGTCCGGGCCGTTCGATCTTGATCACCTCGGCGCCGGCATCCGCCAGCAACATGGTGCAATAGGGGCCGGCCATATACTGCTCGAGGCCGATGACCCGAATTCCGTCCAGGGGGCGCACCATGGCCGCGCCTAATCGCCGATCCACTCGACCAGCGTGGCCGAGCCCATACCGACCCCGACACAGAGGGTTGCCAGACCGTAGAAGGGCCTGGGCATGTCCGGCGCCCGCCGTTTCATTTCGTGCATCAGCGTGACGAGAATGCGTGATCCGGAACATCCCGTGGGGTGGCCCAGGGCGATGGCGCCGCCGTTGACATTCGTCTTGGCGTGATCGATCCCGAGCTGGCGCTCGCAGCCGATGACCTGGGAGGCGAACGCCTCGTTGAGTTCGATGAGGCCGATGTCG
This sequence comes from uncultured Rhodospirillaceae bacterium, assembly GCA_964620095.1. GTDB lineage: Bacteria > Pseudomonadota > Alphaproteobacteria > Rhodospirillales > UBA2165 > JAJDXO01. Next base: position 15,978 of record CAZUGT010000162.1, read on the forward strand.
TCGATACCGAGGGCAAAGCGGTCCAAGAGCTTTTGCGTCGCCGGTATGGGGCCATAGGCGAAGTGGCTGGGGTCGGTGCCGGCGCTTGCCGATCCGATCCAGCGCAGCATCGGCTTTAGGCCGAGGGCTTCGGCCTTCTCGCGGCTGGCGAGCAGGAGGGCGGCGGCCCCATCGTTGATGCCGCTGGAATTTCCCGCCGTGACCGTGCCGTCCTTCTTAAACGCCGGGCGCAGCTTGCCGAGATCGTCCAAGGAGGTGGCGAGCTCGTAGCCGCCATTGGACTTGGCGTAGCGGGGGTGTTCGTCCGTATCGACGACGACGGGATCGCCCCGCCGCCGCGGCACCGCGATCGGCACGATCTCATCGGAAAACCTGCCGCCGCTGATGGCCGCGACGGCCCGCGCGTGGCTCTCGAGAGCCAGGGCGTCCTGCTCTTCCCGGGTGATCTGCATTTCCTCGGCCATGATCTCCGCGCCTTCGCCGAGACTGACGATGGGATAGAGCTCGTCCATCCTCGGGTTGTTGAAGCGCCAGCCGACAGTCGTGTCCCACATTTTCGGGGCCGACGTGGTCGGTACGCGGTCCGGTTTCAACATGGCGAAGGGCGCCCGGCTCATGCTTTCGACGCCGCTGCCGATGGCGAGACCGCCCTCACCGGCGACGATGGTCTTGGCGGCGATGTTGACCGCCTCGAGCGCCGACGAGCAATTGCGGTTGACGGTAACGCCCGGCACCTCGTGCGGCATGCCGGACAACAAGATGGCCATGCGCGCGACATCCCGGTTGTCCTCGCCGCCCTGGTTGCCGCAACCGGCGAATACTTCCGTCAACTCGGACGGATCGATGCCGGTCCGCTCGATCAGCGATTTGTAGACGTCGCCCAGGAGATCATCGGGGCGTACGCTTGACAGTGCGCCGCCAAACTTTCCTATGGGCGAACGCACACCGTCGACGATGACGACTTCGGTCACAGGTCTTCTCCACGGCTAGGATTTCAGCCGGGCAGTTTGCCACGCGCCGGTCGGAGAATCACGCCGGGAGATAGAGGGGTTAGTTGAGCCGCCGGATCGGGGCGCGGGCCGGCAATGCATTCAGCGGCGGCATTGACCCGCCGCTCGAAGCGACCGAGCCGTTCTCGCGGGGCGCCACGGTGATATCCATCGAAGTGCCCCGGAGAGTCTTGGATTTGATCTGAACCGTCATCACGCGCTCCGCCCTGGTAAAGGTAAGAACGCTGATTTCCGAGCGGACGGAAGTAACTTCCTGCCAGCCGAATTCCGGCGAGCGCTGTTTGAAAAAGGCGAACATATCGGCGGACTTGTGGGATGACGACATGACCAGACGACCCACCCAAACCTCCTTGCTGCCGAGTACCAGGGTACGATCAAGGTTCATGACCGCACCCGTCGGAATCGGAATATCGGAGAACTGGGCAAAGCTTGGCTGCGGCCCCGAGCCCTGTTTGTTTTCGGACGGCGTGGCGGTCAATCCAATGCCCTGTGTACAGGCGCCGAGAGCCAATGCGGAAATGATTGTGACGACGGGAAGAAGGCGTTTCTTGCCGAACATAATCGAATACCTCGCAAGCCCCCCAATAATGGGCGGATTTCAATTGCTTACGGTCATATCACCAGGGTCTAAACGAAAGGTAAACAAAGCCCGATTTGCGATTCGAATCGAATGGGTATATTTTTTTCGTCTCCGGTGGGATTTAAGGTTTGACAGTTCTGCGAACCGACCTTAGAACCCCTTCTCCCGGGCGCGGTCATCCGCGCTCGTGTGGTCTCTGCGGCCCAAAATTCAGAGCGGTACGCCGTGCTGAATTTCGCAGTGATCAGTGCTCTTGGACATTGTTGATAGAGAAGGGATGCGCAGGCGACGGTCGGTCGCGATGGCGACACGGATCGTTTGTCTTGTGCATCTAGTTTGTGCGTAACTTACTCGGTGCGGTTTCGGCTTCGGCTGGGACGCATCGGATAATTTCGTCAGTTTGTATGAGACAGACTTCTAAACTCCGTTATCTCCCAACTCTATGGGAAGTTAACTTGAGAGTTTGATCCTGGCTCAGAGCGAACGCTGGCGGCATGCTTAACACATGCAAGTCGAACGAAGGCCCGGAGCTTGCTCCGGTCACCTTAGTGGCGGACGGGTGAGTAACGCGTGGGAACCTGCCCTTTAGTGGGGAATAACGTCTGGAAACGGACGCTAATACCGCATACGCCCTTCTGGGGAAAGGCTTCGGCCGCTGTTGGAGGGTCCCGCGTCTGATTAGCTTGTTGGTGAGGTAACGGCTCACCAAGGCGACGATCAGTAGCTGGTCTGAGAGGATGATCAGCCACACTGGGACTGAGACACGGCCCAGACTCCTACGGGAGGCAGCAGT
>CAZUGT010000163.1:0-4205 GCA_964620095.1 uncultured Rhodospirillaceae bacterium
CCGGACCTTCGATGAAACCGAGGGCTACGACGAGATCGTGGTCCTCAAGGACATCCCGTTCGCCTCCCATTGCGAACACCACATCGCGCCGATGATCGGCAAGGCGCACGTGGCCTACATTCCGGACAAGCGGGTGGTCGGTATCTCCAAGATGGCGCGGCTGGTGGAAGCCTACGCCCGGCGGCTGCAAATCCAGGAAAAACTCACCGCGCAGATCGCCAATACCATGGACGAAGTGCTGCAGCCCAAGGGCGTCGCGGTGGTGGTCGAGGCCTACCACGAATGCATGACCACCCGCGGTATCGACAAACCCGGCGTCAGCCTTGTGACCAGCCGGATGCTGGGAGCGTTCCGCGACAATCTCGCCACCCGGCGGGAATTCCTCGCCATGATCGGCGAAACCTCCCGTATTAGCTGATTGATTTTCAAGGATTTTTCCTGATTTGGACGGCCTCCGGCTTGTTTCGAGGGCCGAATCGGTGTTTGATCCCGCCCGCTCCCGGCCCCGAGTCCCGGGGGTGGCGCTCTATACGGGAAACCATGAGGGGCTTTCGAGGCCCGCACAGGCCGTGATCGATTTCCGTCCCATATTTCTGGTGACCGGCGTGCTTCTCAGCACGCTGGGCCTGGTCATGCTGATACCCGCCGCGGTCGACGCGGCGGTCGGGAACCCCGATTGGCAGGTGTTCACCGTCGCCTCCGGCGTCACCCTGTTCATCGGCGTGGCGCTGGCGCTCACCAGCCGCACCGGCGGCGCTTCGTTGAACGTGCGCCAGGCCTTCGTCATGACCACGCTGGTCTGGGTGGCGCTGACCGCCTTCGCCGCCTTGCCGTTCAAATTTTCCCAGCTCGACATGAGCTATACCGACGCCTTCTTCGAGGCCATGTCCGGCATCACCACCACCGGCGCGACCGTGGTGGCCGGTCTGGACGGGGCGCCGCCGGGGCTCCTCCTGTGGCGGGCGCTGCTGCAGTGGCTGGGCGGCATCGGCATCATCGTCATGGCCATCGCCATCCTGCCCATGCTGCGGGTCGGCGGCTTCCAGCTGTTCCGGATGGAAAGTTCGGATCCGTCGGAAAAGGCGCTGCCCCGGGCGGCCCAGGTGGCGGTGTGGATCTCGTTCATCTATGTCGGCCTGACGATGATCTGGGCCGGCGCCCTGTGGCTCGCGGGGATGAGCGGCTTCGATGCGGTGGCGCACGCCATGACCACCATCGCCACCGGCGGCTATTCGACGCGCGACGGCTCCATCGGCCATTTCGATTCCGCCACCGTCGACGTGGTCATCACCCTCGGCATGGTGGTCGGCAGCCTGCCCTTCGTGCTCTATCTGGGCGCCCTGCAGGGCCAGCCCCTGGCGCTGTTCCGGGATTCCCAGGTGCAGTGGTTCCTCGTGGTGCTCGGCCTGATCATCGTCATCGTCGCCGGCTTCCTGTGGATCGGCAACGGGGTCGACCCGTTGCGCGCCCTCAGGTTCGGCGCCTTCAACGTGGTCTCGATCATGACCGGCACCGGCTACGCCACCGACGGCTACGACCAGTGGGGCGCGTTCGCCGTGCCGCTGTTCTTCTTCATCATGTTCATCGGCGGCTGCGCCGGCTCGACCACCTGCGGGATCAAGATCTTCCGGTTTCAGGTGCTGTACGCCTCGGCCCGGGCCCAGTTCGCCCACCTGGTGCAGCCCCACGGGGTGTTCGTGCCCTATTACAACCGCCGTCCGATCCCCGAGGACGTGATCGCGTCGGTGCTGTCGTTCTTCTTCGTCTTCGGCGTGACCTTCACGGCGATCGCCGTCGCCCTGGCGTTTTTCGGCCTGGACTTCCTCACCGCCGTTTCGGCGGCCGGGTCGGCGATTTCGAACGTCGGTCCGGGCCTCGGTCCGGTGGTCGGCCCGGACGGCAACTATGCGAGCCTGCCGGATGGCGCCAAATGGGTGCTCTCGGCGGGGATGTTGCTGGGACGGCTCGAGCTGTTTACGGTCATGGTCCTGTTTACCCGCTCCTTCTGGAGGGCCTAGTGGACGCCCCCGCCGCCGCCTCGTCGCAGGTCAAGGACATGCTGGCCAAGCTGGTCGGCTTCGATACCACGTCCCGGAATTCCAACCTTCAACTGATCGATTTCGTCGAGGATTACCTCGCCGGATTCGGCATAGCCTCCCGGCGGGTGTTCTCCGACGAAAAGGACAAGGCCAACCTGTTCGCCACCATCGGACCCGCGGACACGGCCGGCGGCGTGGTGCTGTCTGGCCATACGGATGTCGTTCCGGTGGACGGCCAGGACTGGCGGACCGACCCGTTCGATCTCGCCGAGGCCGGCGGGCGGCTGTGGGGGCGGGGCACCTGCGACATGAAGGGGTTCATCGCCGTGGCGCTCGCCCTGGTGCCGGAATTCCGGGCCCTCGATCTCAAGCGGCCCATACACCTCGCCTTTTCCTATGATGAGGAAGTGGGCTGCCTCGGCGCGCCGCGCCTCATCGAGGCGATGACCGCCAGCCTGCCGCCGTGCCACGCGGTGATCGTCGGCGAGCCGACGGACATGAAGGCCGTCGGGGCCCATCGGGGCATCGCGGCCTACGAGACCGTGATCACCGGCCGGCCGGCCCATTCGTCCCAGCCCCAGGAAGGCGCCAACGCCATCGAGGCCGCGGCCCGTCTGGTCGGTTATCTGACGGCGCGCCAGGCGGAGATGCGGGACAACCCGTCACCCATCGAGACCGAGTTCTCGCCGCCGTTCGCGACGGTCAATGTGGGCATGATCGAGGGCGGCACCGCCACCAACATCATCGCCGAACGCTGCGGTTTCCGCTGGGGGGTGCGCTCGGCCACCGGCGGGGCCGGGGAGGAGCTGCGCGCCGGGCTTGATGACTTTGCGGCGGATGAAATCCTGCCGGCCATGCGGGCGGTGGCGCCCGAGGCCGATGTTCAGACCTCCTTTGTCGCCGGCACGCCGCCGCTGGAGATGGACGCCGCCTCGGCGGCGGCCGAGCTTGTGCGGACGCTCACCGGCCAGAACGAGCTTGGCAGCGTCGCCTTCGCCGCCGAAGCCGGACTGTTCGCCGAGGCCGGCGTTCCGGCGGTGATCATGGGGCCGGGCTCCATCCTCCAGGCCCACAAGGCCGACGAATTCGTCGAACTGTCGCAGCTCGACGAATGCGCCGGATTTTTGCGCAAGCTCGCCGACTGGTGCGCGGGGTAACAAATCCGCCGGTCTAGAACAGCCACTCGGTGAAGTGCCGGCGGACGGCTTTTTCCATCTCCTTGTCGAAGTCGGCCATCATTTTCTCGGTCATTTCGAACAGCTTCCGGCGCCGCTCGGCGATGGTGTCGTCCTCGCGGACGGTGATGACCCGTTCCGCCTTGGCCCGCGCCATCGCCCGGCGGATGCCGCGCTCGTCGACAATCTCGATCTCCGCTTCCACCAGGCCGTCAAACCGCCGATCCACTTGTTTCCTGAACACCGCCGTCAGGCCGCGCTCCACCTCCAGGTCCTTCCGCAGAACCCGGGCCGCCAGGATGGTGAACCGCGCCGTCGCTCGGGTCGAGCCGGCGAGCCGCAAACGGTCCCGCGCCCATTGGGCGAGGGCGGCCGCCGGGGAGGCGGGCATGCCGGCGGTGACATCGTTGGGGACCGGCGCCGGCGGAACCCGATCGACCTTGATATCCACCACCCGGAGATCGATCGGCTGGAGATGCCGGAAGGTGATCTGGGGGAAGCTCTGGTCGGGCACCTCGGCCGCGCAGCCGGTGAGGATCAACAACGCGGCAACGATAACGATCACATGGCGATGCGGTTTTCCCGTAATCATGGGTCCATGGTCGCACCCCGCCGCCTTTCCGATCAAGTGCCATGGCCGGCGCCCATGACGGTCCGGTGACGGGCCGTCAAATCCTCAGGCGGATTCGAGTTCGGCCAAATCCTCGTCATCGAAGAAGTAATCGGTGCGGCAGAACTCGCAGGTGGCGACCAGCCGCCCGTCCTCGGCCCGCATGTCGACGAGTTCGTCCGGGCGGAACCTGGCCAGCACCGAGGCCACCTTCTCCCGCGAACAGCGGCACCTGAGTTTCAGCGGCTTGGTCTCGTAGACCCGGACGCCGTCCTCGTGGAACAGCCGGAACAGCAGGTCCCGGTGGTGAAGCGAGGGATCCAGCATTTCCTCCGTGGTGAGCGAACTCATCAAGATCACCGAGCGCCGCCACCGCTCCTC
>CAZUGT010000164.1:0-2239 GCA_964620095.1 uncultured Rhodospirillaceae bacterium
ACCTCTCCTCCCGACCTCTGTGTCTCTGTGCCTCTGTGGTGAATATCCTGGATGCCCCGCGCTATCGGCGGGGCATGACGCGTGATGCTGAATCAAAGAAGCTCGTCATGGCCGGGCCCGGACCCGGCCATCCACGTGTGCCTCTGACCCTCAAAGCGTGGATGCCCGTGTCAAGCACGGGCATGACGGCTTGCGGTCTGACCGTTCATCAGCTTCCCAAGAGAATCCTCTCACCCTAGCCCGGCCGCCGGGCTTCGATCCTGACCGACGTGACGAACGAGAACGGCCGGTGACCGGTAATCGTCACCGCCTCGAATCCCGCCTCCGACAGGCGGGCCGCCAGCCGGTCCTCGCTCTCGACGCCGCCGAGCGAGGCCGCATCCGAGAGGGGGTCTTCGATCACTTCCCGCGGCAGTTCGCCGTCCGAGACCAGATCCCGGGCCCACAGCCGGCCGCCGGGACGCAGCACGCGAAACGCCTCGGCGAGCGCCCGGCGCTTGTCGACGCAAAGATTGAGCGAGGCGTTGGCGATGATCAGGTCGGCGCGGGCATCCGGGACCGGCAGCGCCTCCATGTCGCCGGCGGCCGCGTTGGGAACGCCGGCCAGCATGGCCGGGGTGAGGTCCAGGCCCAAAACCAGAACATCCGATTTCAGCCTGTCTACTAGTAGGTAACCGTCGATCCCGGCGCCGCAGCCGAGATCGAGCACGGTCGCGGGGTCGAGCGCCTCCAGGGCATCGCCGCCGGGAAACGGATAGCCGCAGCCGGTGTAGCGTCCGGCGAGTTCGGCGGGCAGCCGGTCGACGGCATCGGCGGGATAGCCCGCCTCCAAAAGGCGGCGCGCCCCGCCGGTGGGGAAGCTCTCTTCCCCGGCGAGGCGCGTGTAGCGCCGGCGGATCCGATCCTTGATCTGGCCGGCCCGGCTCCGGATGCCGGACCCGCCGGTATCCGCCGCCACGGGCTAGTGAGGCATGTGGTCCGGGTTCCAGAACTGGCCCGAGCGGATCATGCCGCCGATCCGCTCGCCGTGCTCGATCCAGCTGTTCTCGTTGAACGTGGCCTGCTCTTCGCTGTCGAACTCGACCCGCTCCACCCGGCAGTTCCATTTGCCGTTGCCGGCATCCCAGGCGCCTTCGGACGCATACTCGACCACCGCGTAGGACGGACGCGGGTCGCCGTCCCAGCTCATGCCGACGGCCGCGGCGCAGACCAGAATCTGGGGCTTGCCGTTCTTCTTCGGGATGTGGCGGACCGACGGCCCGTGAATGTGGCCGTGGGCGCCGACATCGAAATCGAATTGGTCGAGCTTCTCGCCGATCTCGTCGTCGGTGAGCCGGAACGGGAAGGCGTCGCTGTCGCCGATGTCATAGGGCGTGCCGTGGAAGACGTGGAAGTTGCGGTTGATCTCCGGGGTGTAGGTGATGGAGAAGGGACGCTTGTCGAGCCACTCGATCTGATCGTCGTTCATCCGCTCGCGGGTCATTTCCATCATCCGGAACATCCATTCCTGATGCGGGCTCTTCGGCGTGCCGGTTTCCCAGATCTTGCGGGTTACCCACAGATCGACGTTGCCGACGATCACGTCGATCCACGGACGGTCCATCATCCGCTGAACGATCTCGGCCGGTTCCGGACCCAGGCCGACGAGATCGCCGATGACGATGATCTTGTCGGGGTTCTCCTTCTCGACCGCGGCCTCCACGGCCTCCAGCTGCGGGATCTGGCCGTGAATGTCCGAGTAAAGGCAGTATTTGAATTTCATGCTCTCAACCTTCCTTTTCGATGCGTTCTTCTTCCCGCGGGGCGCGCCCGGTCCGGGGTTCGAAGAACTTCGCGGCAGCCTCGTCCGCCGCCCAATCAATTAACGAATTCACGCGTACCGAATTCAATGCCTCCGGCGTCCGGGCGCCGCACTTCCCAATGCCTTCAGTATGGGGCTTCCAGTATAGGCCCAAACGGCGGGTTGCGCATCTATAGCAAAACCGCCTCGCCCCATGCCATAGGTTTCCCCGGAAATCTCGATTTCGCATCACATGGACATACATTCGGCAGACGGCCAGGGCGGGGTGAGGGGCGCTTGTCCCCTCTCCCCCTTCTTCAGGGGGAGAGCAACCGTGTTCGGTGTTTTTTTAGCTAGTGGGTTTCCACTCGACTTGGTCTCTTGCGATGGCATTGAGGGTGATCAGCAGTTTTCGCATGCAGGCGGTGATGGCCACCTTTGGCGGTTTTCCCTGATCCC
>CAZUGT010000165.1:0-12276 GCA_964620095.1 uncultured Rhodospirillaceae bacterium
CCGTCTATTTGATTTTGGTTTCCTTGAACAGCACGTGTTTCCGCGCGACGGGGTCGTACTTGCGGAATTCAAGCTTCTCGGTCTGGGTCTTCGGGTTCTTCTTGGCGACGTAATAAAACCCGGTATCGGCCGTGCTTTCGAGCTTGATCAAGATTGTGTTGGGCTTTGCCATTTCACGAATATCCAGCCAATTTCTCAATTCGAGGGCCGCAACATAACGGTTGACGGCAACCTGTCAACGCCAACCCTGTCCGGAGGGGAGTCGTTACTTGCCGCGGCTGGCCGCGATCGCCGGCGCGACGGCAAGCAACCGCCGGTACTGGTCCGGATGGTCCAACAGATATTCGCCGAGCCGGATCTCGATATCACGCCGTTCGCGTGCCGCCGGGCATACCCGGCGCAAGGCTTCCCGCTTCGACGCGTCCGCCACGGGGACCGACCGCCACCGCGCCATGTGCTCATGGGTCCCGGCCATATGGCGCAGCGCGGAACCGACAAGCCCGCTGACGCCGCTGTCCGGTCCCGACGTGCAAACCGACGGCGAGACCCCGAGATCATGCAGCGAGTAGCCCGAGGGCGCGACGAACCGCGACCAGGTCAGCGTAATTTCGCCGTCGTTGGGCAGCCGGGTGATCGTTTGAACCGTGCCCTTGCCGAAAGAACCGGTGCCGATGACGACCGCCCGCTCGTGATCCTGGAGAGCCGCCGCCACGATCTCGGACGCGGAGGCGGACCGGCCGTTGACCAGAACCACCATGGGCAACCCGTTGGTGATGTCCGTGCCGTGGGCGTCGTAGTCCCGGACACTGTTGGGATGCCGTCCCCGGGTCGAAACGATTCGACCGCTCTTCAGAAACAGATCCGCCACCTTTACCGCCTGCATGAGAAGTCCGCCGGGGTTGTCGCGGAGATCCAGCAAAATCCCGTGCAATTGCGCATCCCGGCGAGCCATGACTTCCTTCACGGCGCGAACCAGGTGTTCCGATGTGCGGTTGTTGAACCCGGAGATGGTGATGTGCAAGACATTATGGTGAACCTTGGTCCGAACGGTCGGCAGGATGACGCGCGCGCGCTCGAGCGACCGGAAATCCGGACGGTTGGTCCGGGAAGCCACGTATTTCAGCACCACGGTCGTACCGGCATCGCCCCGGAGCATGTTTCGGATTTCCTTCCGGCTGCGTCCGGCCAGCGGCTGCCGGTCCACGTGGGTGATCAAGTCGCCGATCCTTAGTCCGGCCCGGGCGGCAGGGGTATCGGTAAAGACCTCGGTTATCCTCGGTCCGTCGGACCCGGCCCGAAACCGTATACCGATCCCGCCGAATCCCGACCGCTTGGCGCGATTGTCCAGGGCCTCGGAGGCGCTGGCATAGCGGGAAAAAGAATCGAGTTTGGACAGCATGCCGTCGAAAACCGCCTCATAGAGGCGCTCCGCGGGCATTCGGCGGATGGTCTCGGAAGCGTTTCGCGCTTCGGTCAGCGCGTCGAAGGTCAGCGTCGCCCACCCGTCGGCATCGTCGGGCGCCGCCGCATGGGCCACGCGCAGGACCGCGCCGTCATACAACAGGCGAACCCGCCGGCCGGACCGCTTGAAATCTATCTTGGGGTCGATGGCATCGAGGCCGTTCAACCCCTCGACCGCAAGCGCATCGATGGCAACCGGTTCGATATAGCGGCTGGCGATCTGGCGGTATCCGGCGGCGAAGGTGGATTCGGCGCGCTGGGCATCCGGGAGCACGGTTGTATCCACATGGGGATTGGATGCCGCGCAGGCGCCAAGAAACGCGGCCGCAAGGACCGCCGACGCAACTCGCATGGGGCGGAATACCAGCCTCCGGCTTCCACCCTCCCAGGTGAAACAAGCGTTTCTCACTCTTTTTCAGCCCGATTCCGGACAATTGCCTGTATTCTCGCAGGCGGGGAATCTTGCCGTCAAACGTTAATTGTTCACTGCGAATCAATGGGTTGCAGGATCAGCCGGCCCTTGAGCGGGTCGGCTTCCCTGATGGTGACAGCCAGGGTTTGGCCAAGCGAATAGCGCAATCCGCCCCGCTGTGCCCCCAGGGATTGGCTCTTTTCGTCGAAGCTGAACCGGCCGGCGCCGAGGAGGCGTTTGGGAATAAAACCCTCGGCGCCGCAGTCCTCCAGCTCCACATGGAGGCCGAAGCGGGTGATTCCGGTGACCCGGCCGGCGAGCCGGTCCGAGGCGGCATCGAGCGCCGCGGCGACGGCGAACCGGTCCATGGCTTCACGCTCGGCTGAAACCGCGCGGCGCTCGGTCATCGACACGTGCGCCGCCAAATCGCCGAGCCGGTCCGGCGGCGGAAACTCTCCGCCGTCGCCAAGTTTCAGCGCCTTGATCAGCGCCCGGTGCACCACAAGGTCGGAATACCGCCGGATGGGCGACGTAAAATGGGTGTAGTTCCGGAGGTGCAGGCCGAAATGACCGTCGTCGGAGGTGCTATAGACGGCCTGCGCCTGGCTTCGGAGAACCAGATCGGCCAGCAGATCGGCCTCTTCCTTGTCCGAGGCGTTGGCCAATATCCGGTTGAAGTGATGGGGCAGCAGGACCCGGCCCTTCGGCGTCGGGTGGCCCATGGCGCGCAAGGTCTCGGTCAGGGCGGCGAGCTTGTCGGCGGGCGGCTCTTCGTGGATGCGAAACAGCGCCCGAGCCCGTTCGGCGGCCAGGGTGCGCGCCGCCGCCACGTTGGCGGTGATCATGAACGCTTCGATCAAACGGTGGGAAACGTACCTTGGCCGCTCCTCGACGCGCCACGACTCCGCGCCCTCGAACACCACCCGGCGCTCGGGCAGGTCGAGGTCCAGCGGCTCCCGGCGATTTCTCTCTTCTTCGAGCGCGGCGAAGGCGCCCCGCAACGGCTCCAGGACCGGGCCCTTCAGTTCCGTGCATTCCTCGTCGGGATTTCCGTTCCAGGCGTCGTGGACCCGGCGATAGGTCAATCGGGCCGCCGAGCGCATCAGCGCCCGTTCGAACCGGTGATCCAGTATCCGGCCGTCGGCGCCGATCCGGATGTGCGCCGCGAGGCAGGGCCGGTCTTCCCCCGGCCGGAGGGAGCACCAGCCGTTCGACAGGGCCTCCGGCAGCATCGGCACGACCTGATCCGGCAGATAGACCGAATTGCCCCGCTCTCTTGCCGCCCGGTCCAATGCGTCGTCCGGGCGCACATACCAGGCGACGTCGGCGATCGCGACGATCAGTTTCCAGCCGCCGGGATTTTCCGGACCGGCATCCGGCTCGGCGAACACCGCATCGTCGAAATCCCGGGCGTCCTCGTCGTCGATGGTCACCAGGGGGACACCACGGAGATCGGCGCGTCCGTCCAGGGGGGCCGCGATCGCCGCTTCGGCCAGAGCAAGCGCTTCCGGGGCGAATTCAACCGGTATGCCGTTGGCGCCGAGGGCGGCGCGGCTGAAGGTCTCGGCGGCTCCGAACCTGCCGATGCGCCGGACGATCCGGGCCTGGCGCAGGCCATAGCGGCTTCCGTGCCGCACCAGTTCGGCGACCACCAGCTCGCCCGCCTCCGCGTCCATGCTGTCGCCGGGTCCGATCTCGAGATCCGATCTGGCCTTGCGGTCGGTCGGCTTCACCCGCGCGTCGCCGTCGTAGACGCCGATCACCGAGGGGCTGCCTCCGGGCAGCGCGCGGATCAGTCTGGCCTGATAGTCGCCGTCATCCTGCCGCCGCAGGCGCACCAGCAGCCGGTCGCCAAGGCCCGGCGCCGGCCCGGGGCGGCGGTCCGCCTTCAGGTAAATGAGAGGCGCCGGCCGGTCCCCGGGCTGGTCGTTCGGCCAGTTGTCGGGCGTTACCAGGACCTCGCCGTCGCTGTCGGTTCCCGAGACCCGAACCACGGTCACCGGCGGCAGCGCGCCGGTTCGGGACAGCGAGCGGTCCCCGCCGCCTTCGATCAGTCCCATATCCTCGAGGTGCCGGATTTCGCTCCGCAGGCGCGCGCGGTATTTCTTGGCGACGTTGAACGCCGAGGTTATATCCCGGACGGTCGCGTGATCGGGATTTTCCGAGATGTAGTCGAGGATGTCCTGCCGGCTCGGCAGGCCCGCTTTCGGTTTTTTGCGTTCCGCCAAGCTGACGCGGCCGGCGCCGTTTAGCCGGCGTCGGCCGGCGCCGGGTCCTTGGGCGCCTTCTTGGCGCCGGATTTCTTGGCGCCGGTTTTTTGGGCGCCGGTTTTTTGGGCCGCCTTCCTGGTTTTCTTCTTCCGCGCCCCGCCCTTCGCCGCGATCAGGGCGACGGCTTCTTCGAGGGTGGGCGTCTCTTCCTTTTTGTCCTTGGGCAGCGTCGCGCGGGTCTTGCCGTGCTGTACATAGGGGCCCCAGCGGCCTGTTTTCAGGATAACGGGTTTCCCGTCGTCCGGGTGATCGCCGATGGTGACCGGCGCGGGCTTGCGGGGCGCATTGGCGAGAAGCTCCACCGCCCGGTTGTGGCCGATGGTGAGAACATCGTCCTCCTTGAGGGACACGTAGGTGCCCTCGTGCTTGATATAGGGTCCGAAGCGGCCGATGCCGGCCTGGATCATTTCGCCGGTTTCCGGGTGGGGGCCGATATCCCGCGGCAAGGCCAGCAGGCCGAGCGCGATGTCCAGGTCGACCGCCGCCGGATCCATATCCCTGGCGAGCGACGCCCGTTTCGGCTTTTGCTTGCCCTCGGGTTCGCCCAGCTGGACATATATGCCGTGAGGCCCGCGCCGCATGGTGACGGCAAGGCCGGTGCCCGGATCGGTGCCCAGTTCCTTGGGTCCGGCATCGAGCGCGGCGGCGCCGTCGCCGCCGTTGTCGACCACAAGGGGCCGCGTATTTTTGCAATCGGGGTAGTTGGAGCAGCCGATGAAGGCGCCGTAGCGCCCCACCTTCAGGCTCAGTCGGCCTTCCTCGCAGGCCGGGCATGTCCGGGGGTCCCGTCCCGAGCCGTTGTCGCGGAAGAAATGGGGCCCGAGAAGCTCGTTGAGGGCATCCAGCACCTCGCGAACCCGCAATTGGGTGGTGGCGCCCACGGAGTCCGAGAACTTGGCCCAGAAGTCCCGGAGGACCGCCTTCCAGTCGATTCGCCCGTCCGAAATATCGTCCAGCTGGTTCTCCAGGTCGGCGGTAAAGTCGTATTCCACGTAGCGGGTGAAGAAGCTCTCGAGGAACGCCGTGACGAGCCGGCCCCTGTCCTCGGGGAAGAACCGCCGGCCCTCGAGCCGCACGTAGTCCCGGTCCTGGAGGACCGAGATGATCGATGCGTAGGTCGACGGGCGGCCGATACCGAGCTCCTCGAGGCGCTTTACCAGGCTCGCCTCGGAAAAGCGGGGCGGCGGCTGCGTAAAATGCTGCTCCGGCAGGATGCCGGTCCGATCCAGCGCCTGGCCTTCCCTGACGTCCGGCAGCCGCGCTTCCTTTTCCTCTTCGGTATCGCCGTCATCGCGGCCTTCTTCGTAAAGTCTGAAAAAGCCGTCGAACGTAACGATCGAGCCGCGCGCCCGAAGCGTCAGCCGGTCGTCGTCCCGGGGCGCGCCCGTCGGCCTGAGGTCGACGGCAACCTGGTCGAGCACGGCGGAGGCCATTTGGCTCGCCACGGTCCGTTTCCAGATCAGGTCGTAGAGTTTGAACTGGTCCGGATCCAAACCGGAGAGTTCCTTGGGCAGCCGGCCGATATTGGTCGGGCGGATCGCCTCGTGGGCTTCCTGGGCGTTCTTCGCCTTGCTCGAATACGCCCGTGGGCGTTCGGGCACGTAATTGGATCCATAGGCCGACCCGATATGGCGGCGGGCCTCGTCGATGGCCTCCCTGGCCATCTGGACGCCGTCGGTCCGCATATAGGTGATCAGGCCGACGGTCTCGCCGCCGACGTTGACGCCTTCATAGAGGCGCTGGGCGACCTGCATGGTCTTGCGGGCGGAGAAATGCAGTTTGCGGGCCGCTTCCTGCTGAAGCGTCGAGGTGGTGAACGGCGGCGCCGGATTTCGGCGGGACTGCTTGCGCTCGACCCGGGAGACGGAGAAATTCGCGGCCTCGATGGCGGCCACCGCCCGGTTTGCCGCGGCTTCGTCGCCCAGCGCCAGCCTGTCCAGCTTCTCGCCGTCGAGATGGGTCAGCTGCGCGGTGACCGGTTTGCCGTTTTGATCGGCGAATACCGCGTGGACGGACCAATATTCCCGGGGCTCGAAGTTCTCGATTCCGGTTTCGCGCTCGCAAATCAGCCGCAGCGCAACCGATTGGACACGGCCCGCGGACCGGCTGCCCGGCAGCTTGCGCCAGAGAACCGGCGACAGGGTGAAGCCGACGAGGTAGTCCAGGGCGCGGCGGGCAAGGTAGGCCTCGACCAGTTCCTGGTCCACGTCCCGCGGGTGATTGAACGCATCGAGGATGGCGTTCCTGGTGATCTCGTTGAAGACCACCCGTTTGACCTCGACGCCGTCCAAGGCCTTCTTCTCGTCCAGGACTTGCTGGACGTGCCACGAGATCGCCTCGCCCTCGCGGTCGGGGTCGGTGGCCAGGTAAAGGTGATCCGCCTTCTTGACGGCCTCGGTGATTTCCCTCACCTGCTTCTGGGAGTCGGAACCGATTTCCCACTTCATCGAGAAGTCGGCATCGGGATTCACCGATCCGTCCTTGGCCGGCAGATCGCGAATATGGCCGTAGCTGGCGAGGACCGTGTAGTCGTCCCCCAGATACCGATTGATCGTCTTCGCCTTGGCGGGCGATTCGACAACGACGACGTTCGACATTTAGCGTCCGTTATATCTCGGCGAGCAGTGAAACCCGGTTGCCAGGGTGCCGCTCGATTCTTCCGGCCAACTCCAATTCCAGGAGGATGGTCGTGACCGCGGCAGGGGACATTTGGCATTGCCGAATGAGTTCGTCAACCGCAACCGGCGTTGGGCCGAGAAATTCTTTCAGGTCCCCATGGTTGAAATCCGCCGGCGTTTCGGCCGGCTCCGATGGAATTTCCGTTTCAAATTCAATGACTTGCGAGGGTTCGTCCAGCCTGGGCCGTGGCGGAGAGAAAACATCCGGCAAATTATTCGTCACGTCGGCGGCGGATTCGGTGAGGACGGCGCCGTCCCGAATCAGCAGGTTGGGTCCCTGGGCGCGGGGATCGAGCGGCGAGCCGGGCACGGCGAACACCTCGCGGCCCTGCTCCAGGGCGGTGCGCGCGGTGATCAGCGAACCCGACCGCTTCGCCGCTTCGACGACGATGACGCCCTCCGAGAGGCCCGATATCAACCGGTTTCGGCGGGGGAAATGACGGGCCTGCGGGGTAAGCCCGAGCGGCATTTCGGAGATAACCAGACCCTCGGCGGCCAGCCGCTCGTGGAGTCGCGCGTGTTCCTTCGGGTAGATTACGTCCACGCCCCCGGCGAGGACGGCGATGGTGCCCGTACCGATGGCCGCCTCGTGCGCGGCGCCGTCGATGCCCCGGGCCATCCCCGAGACAATGGCGAATCCCTCCTTGCCCAACTCGCCGGCGAGCTTGCCGGCCATGCGCGTTCCATTGATCGAGGCATTCCGGGTCCCCACGAGCCCAAGGCACCGCCGCGCGGCCAGGCCGGGATTCCCCCTGGCGAACAGGACCGGCGGCGCGTCCTCTATGTATTCGAGGAGAGGCGGATAGGCCTCGTCTCCGAGAAACAGCAATTGCACCTTCCGTGCCCGGGCCGCATCGATTTCGTCCTCGATTTCCGAGACCGCCGGCAGTGACGGGGATTTGGCGCCGCCGCGGCGCGCCAGGCCGGGCAACGCCTCCAACGCCGCCGCCGCCGAACCAAAGCGTTCGACCAGCCGGCGATGGGTGACCGGGCCCACGCGTTCGGCCCTGATCAGCCGCAGAATGTCCCGTTTCTCGTCATCCGGTAAAGACATCGCGTTACACTACCGAACGGCAATGGATGTTGGTAGCGCCGAGATGGTTGCCGCTTCCACTGGGCCGCCGACATTGTTAATCCGCGAGCGGCAAAAAAACTAGCGTGTTCAAGGCCAAGCTGCTTAATATATCGGCCAGCACAACAAGCCGCGGCGTGATAGCCGCACCAATCACCACTTAACGGAGAGGAATATGTCGCGTCTCAACAAAACACTTCTTATGGCCGGAACGACGCTCCTGGGAGCCTCGCTGCTCTCCGGCGCCGCATCGGCACAAATGGTTTCGCTGAAGATGGCCCACTGGCTGCCGCCGGTGCACCATATGACCCAGACCGCCCAGGCCTGGATCGATGCCGTCGAAAAGGCTTCCGGCGGCAAACTCAAAATCCAACTCGACAAGAACGCGCTGGCGAAGCCCCCGGGGCAATACGACCTGGCCAAGAACGGTGTCCGTGACCTCGCCTGGAGCGTCGGCGCCTATACCCCGGGCCGGTCTCCCTTGTTCCGATTCGCCGAGGTGCCGTTTGCGTCACCCAATGCGGAAACAGGCAGCCCCGGCCACATCAAGTGGTACCTGAAGCATGGCTTCGACAAGAAGGAAATGGGCGATACGGTCCTGATCACCTCCTGGGTGCACGGACCCGGCCTGCTTCATTCCAAGAAAGAAGTCACCAAGATGGAAGACATGAAGGGGATGAAGATCCGCGTCGGCGGCGGCGGCGTGCTGACCGCCAAGAGCCTCGGCGCCGTTCCGGTCAACCAATCGGCCACCCAGTCCCATGAGAGCCTGACCCGCGGCACCACCGAAGCCGCGTTCTTCCCGTGGGAAGCGGTGCACGGTTTCCGGCTCGCGGGACTGGTCAAGTATCATCTCGAAGTGCCGGGCGGTCTCTATACCACCCCGTTCGCTCTCAATATGAACAAGAAGAAGTTCGAAGGTCTTCCCGCGTCCGCGCGGAAATTGCTGATGACCGAGGGCGGCGCCAAGGGCGCCAAGCTGATCGGGTCGCTTTGGGACAAGGCGGATGCGGTCGGCAGGCAGGACGCCGTCAAGGCCGGCAACAAGATCCAGACCCTGTCCGACGCCGAGACGAAGCGCTGGGCCAAGGCGATCAAGATCATTACCGATCAGTGGATTGCCAAGGGCAACGAAATGGGCCTCAACGGCAAGGCCTTGATGGACGAACTCCGTCAGATGATGAAGGCAGGCTGACGCCGCGCTGAGTCATCGATAACGGACTTCGGATGAATCCGTCAGGAGGATTTCTGATTTTCCTGAGCGAGCGAGTCACACTGTGGCTCGCTCGCGCGGGTTCTGTCGGTCTTGCGATCATGATGTTTCTGACGCTCGCCGACGTGGTCGGACGTATTTTCGATCATCCGGTGGCGGGCACCGTCGAGCTGACGGAACTCATCATGGGGATGATCATTTACCTCGGGGTCGGGTTCACCACCTTCAACCGCAGTCATATTCGCGTGGACATCCTGATTGCCATGATGTCGACGCGCGTTCAGGCGGTGCTCGATGTCGTTACCCACGCGATTGCGACGGCGTTCATCGGCTTCGTGGTCTGGCGGCTGTTTCTTCAGGCCGCATCCCGGATCGAGAACAACGACCACACCATTATCTGGGAGATTCCCGTATGGCCGGTGGCGTACGTGATGGCGCTGGCCAGCGTGCTGATGCTCACCTCGTTGGTGCTTCATCTCGTGATTGCGGCCCGGACGGCGGTTACCGGGCAAGTGATGGTGGTCGGCGATCCGTCCTCGACGGGAGCCGAATAGGCGGCGAATAATGGACCCCATCACCCTGGCCATCATCGTCTTCCTGGTCTTGTTCGTGCTCCTGGCGATCGGACTGCCGATCGGCTTCGCCATGGGGGTCACCGGCTTCGTCGGCGGATCGATCCTGCTCGGGGACTTCGATGCGGCATTGTTCCTGCTCGGCCAGACGGCCTACGAGACGGCGATTACCTACAATCTGTCGATTGTCCCGCTGTTTATTCTCATGGGGTATTTCGCCAGCAATTCGGGCCTGTCCGAGGCGCTGTTCAACGCCTGCAATACCTGGCTTGGACACCGCCGCGGCGGGCTAGGGCTGGCGACCATCGGCGGCTGCGGCGCCTTCGCCGCCATCTGCGGGTCGTCTCTCGCGACTGCGGCGACGATGACCCAGGTCGCGCTGCCGGAGATGAAGCGCTACAACTACGCGGACAGCCTGTCGACGGGCTCAATCGCCGCCGGCGGTACCATCGGCATTCTGATCCCGCCGAGCATTATCCTGGTGCTCTACGGCATCCTGACCGAATCCAACATCGGCGATCTGTTCCTCGCCGGCTTCATTCCCGGCATCCTGCTGGTGATCACCTTCATGCTCACCATCTCGGTGGTGACGCGGATCAAGCCGGAGCTCGGCCCGCGCGGCGAGAAAACCACCCTTCGCCAGAAACTGGGGGCGTTCAAGAACGTCTGGGGAACGGTCATCCTGTTCCTGCTGGTGATCGGCGGCATCTATCTCGGGATTTTCTCGCCCGAGGAAGCGGCGGGTATCGGCGCGTCGGGGGCCCTCGGCCTGGCGCTGCTTGCCCGCACCATGACCCGGCGGGTTTTCTTCGAATGCCTCATGGAGACGGTGCGGACCACGTCGATGATCTTCACCATTCTCATCGGCGCCATCCTGTTCAACAATTTCCTGGTCCTCAGCGAAGTCCCCAACGCCATCGGCGGCTGGATCGAGGGCCTGGCCCTGTCCAAGACCATGATCCTGCTGATTATTCTGTTGATCTATCTGGTTCTGGGATGCGCGCTGGATTCGCTCGCCATGATTCTGCTGACCATCCCCATCTTCTTCCCGGTGGTTCAGAATCTCGGCTTCGACCCGGTCTGGTTCGGCATCGTGGTGGTGATGGTGGTGGAGCTCGGGCTGATAACGCCTCCCATCGGGATGAACGTGTTCATAATAAAAGGCATGGCGCAGGAGGTCCCGCTTGGGCGCATCTATACGGGCGTCCTGCCGTTCGTCGTCTCGCTGATCATTCTGATCGGCATCATCGTCGCGTTCCCCAAGATCGCGACCTGGCTGCCGAGCACGGCGGCGATGTTCCGCTGACCGGCCGGACTACTCCGCTTCGGCTTAGGATTTCTCGCCGATCCTGGATTCCCGGCCGCTCGACAGCCGGCGGATGTTCTCGTGGTGGCGGAGAATTCCGAGTAGGGCCAGCAACGCCGCCAGCACCGCGATCTGTTCTCCGGACAGCCACCAGGCGAGGAAGGGTGACGATGCGAAGGCAAGGATGGCGGCGAGCGACGAATAGCGGGTGACGACGGCTACGGCGAGCCACACCCCCAGGCAGGCAAGTCCCAGCGGCCAGGAGACCGCCACCAGCGCCCCGAACGAGGTGGCGACGCCCTTGCCGCCCCGGAACTTCAGCCACAGGGGAAAATCGTGACCGATGACGGCCGCCAGACCGGCGACGATGGCGAGATCAAGGCCGAACCGGTGAGCGATCAAGACCGGGACGGCGCCCTTGGCGACGTCGAGCAGCAGCGTTGCGGCGGCAATCCCCTTGCGCCCCGTCCTCAGCACGTTGGTCGCGCCCACGTTGCCCGAGCCGATGGACCGTATATCGCCCAGCCCCGCCATCCGCGAGAGCAACAGCCCGAATGGGACCGACCCCGCCAGATAGGCGAGGACGGCGGTCAAAAGGTGCTCGTTACCGACCAAGTGGGCTGGACCCGATGATTAGAGCGTGATGACCCGATTGTGAAACGTAGGGGAGGTGCCTCGGTTGGATTGAGTTGATTCCTTGTCGCGGTGTTGCCACAAAATCCCCCTCACCCAGTTCCGGCTAAGCCGGGCTCCCGCCCGGCAAGCCTGCGCATCCCTCTCCCCCTGACGGGGGCGAGGGTGTTTCGGCGGGTTCCCTCTCCCCCTTCGAGGGGGAGAGGGTCAGGGTGAGGGGGTGCGCGAACGATTTCCAAAACGCCGGATACGTTTCCCAATAGCATCATCTCGCTCTAGTTCTCGACCGCGTAGACGGTGCGCCCGTCGATCACGGTACGGATAACCATACCCTGGACCGGCCGGCCGTCGAAGGGGGAGTTTTTCGATTTGGAGGCGAGCTGGTCGGCATCCACCTTCCAGGCCCGGTCCGGGTCGAAGATGACGATGTCGGCGGCCTCGCCGGGCGAAAGCCGCCCCGCCGGCAGGTTCATCAATTCGGATGGGGCCCGGGTCAATTTCCCGACCACCTCCAGGAGCGGCAGATGGCCGTTGTGGTAGAGCTCCAGCGACACCGAGAGCAGGGTCTCCAGCCCCACGCCGCCGTTGGCCGCCTGGGCGAACGGCAGGCGCTTCGAATCCTCGTCTTGGGGCGCATGATCGCTGGCGACGACGTCGAT
>CAZUGT010000166.1:0-3959 GCA_964620095.1 uncultured Rhodospirillaceae bacterium
CGGCAACCAGGGCTCAATCCGATCCCATTCTTCGTCACTCAACCAGAAAAGCTGTCTCGACATCCAAGCCTCCTACTACTGGAAAACTTGAATCACATCCTCGCCTCAGATGGAATCCCCCAATTGAGTACAAACCCTAGATCGGATTCACGTGGGTTGCCGGCCTCGCAAAGCGATTACGACAAACCATGATCGGCTCTAGCCCGCCAGCGCCGTCACCCGTTTCCTCAATTCGGGCAGCAACTCCCTCTCGAACCAGAGGTTCTTCTGCTGCCAGCCGGTGGTGCGCCAGCTCGGGTGCGGCGTCGGAATGCGGCCGGGCAGATAGGTCCGCCAGTTGGCGACGGTCGCGGTCAGTGTCTTCCCGGCCCGGTCCCCCAGGTAGTAGGCTTGCGCATACATGCCGACCAGCAACGTCAGTTCGATATTGGGGAGGTGGGCAAAGATCGGCCCGTGCCATTCGGGCGCGCATTCGGGCCGGGGCGGCTTGTCGCCGCCGCGCTCGAACCGGCCGGGATAGCAGAACCCCATGGGCACGATGGCGATCCGCGCGGGATCGTAGAACGTCTCCTTGTCCATCCGCAGCCAGCCCCTGAGCCGGTCGCCGGAGGCATCGTCCCACGGTATGCCGCTCTCGTGCACCTTGGTGCCCGGGGCCTGCCCGATGATGGCGATGCGCGCGCTCCGCTTGGCCCGCACCACCGGCCGGGGACCCAGCGGCAGATGCGCCTCGCAGAGCCGGCACGCCTCGACCCTTGCCAACAGCTGATCGAGCTTGTCCTCAGCCATTTGGTCCATCCCGCCCCGGCGCGAGGGGGTAGTCCGCAATGACCTCGTAGTGGGCGCCCTTTTTGCCCAGGTGGCTCCGGAACAGCTGGAACGACGGCGCCGTGAAGGGCGTCAGCCGGAGGCCGCCATGGGCTTGGAGATAGGGCCGCACCCCCGCCAGCGGCGCACGCTTGAGGCGCGCCAACGTCACATGCGGCTTGAACTTTCTGGTTTCGGCCGGCCCCCCGGCCTGCGCCACAGCCATTTCGATGCGGTCGCGAAGCGCCGACAAGGAATCGTCGGGCGCCACGCCCGCCCAAACGGCGCGCACCTTGTTGCGGCTCTCGAAACAACCGATCCCCTTGATGGCGACATTCGGCGGCGCACCGCGCACCGCCGACAGCGCCGCATCCAGATCCTCGGCCATCCCCTCATCCACCTCGCCGATGAATTTGAGGGTCACGTGATAGTCCTGGGGCTCCACCCAGCGGGCGTCCTGGAGTCCGGCCCGAAGTCCGGCCAGCCGTTCCCGGAGGTTCTCGGGCAGCGCGATCCCGGCGAATATCCGCAACATGAACCCGCCCTAGAGGAAAAGCGTGAGAACGCCGGTATAGGCGTAGAGGCGGTCATTGGAAATCTCGCCATTGGCATAGAAACCGATGACCGGCACGTCGCCCAACGCCCCGGCGACGATCTCCATCTCCGTGTTCAGCCCGTCGAACGTATTGGGTCCGCGGGCGATGCAGGAGACATAGACCGCCCCTCTGGCCGCGCCGCCGGCACGGGACACGAGCCTTGCGGTCATGTTGCGAAGGTCTTCCTCGGCGGCCTTGGGATCCCGGCGGACGAACATCAGCCGGTCGCCGGGCTCGACGGTCTCCGCGATGGCCAGAAGACCGCGCTCGGCATCCAGCCCGACCAGATTGCGGACCAGATAATCGCCCGTATCGCTGCCGCCGACCGGAATGGCCGCGTGGATCAGCCCGGCGAGACGTTCCAGGTCCTCGGCCAACTCGCGGCCCACGTCGCCGACGAAAACGTCATAGGCCGGGCGGCCGTCGAGTTCGACGATGATGTTGTCCTCGCATTCGGTGATCTCATGAATTCCCGCCACCGGCGAACAGCCCTGGCTCAGCGACGTCGCCACCGCCACGTCCGGCGCGAACACCACCCCGGACACGCCGCCGCCGGTGACACCGTTGGCGATCTGGTGGTCGGCCCGGTTGGACGCGGTCAGGCCGCCAACCAGAAACCCTTGACCCTGATCGGTGAGCGCCCGGATCAACCCCGGCGTCCCGGGTGCCCGGCTATCGGCGTGGATCAGGCCGAACGCCGGGCCGCTCAGCAGGTTTGGCGGGCCCGGCGCCGCTATCCCGGCAAAGTCCTCGGGCGCGATGTGCGGGCAGACCGCGAACGCGCCGTCCGCCACGTCGGCCACCATTACCGCCAACGCCGGCTCGTCGAAGAAGGCCCGCGCGCCGGCAACAACCCCCATGCCGATGCTGCCGACCCAGTCCCGGATACCGGTGCCGTCGCGGAGCGCCGCCTCGATTTGGTGCAAATGATCCGCGTGATGTTCGGTGGCATAGACGAATCCGGGTCCCGAAATCCCGTCCAGGGACCCCAGCGCGCGAAGGCACTCGACAACGGCGTCCTGCCACTCGCCGGTGGCGTCAGCGCTTTTGAACATCCTAACGGTTCCCCCGGTTTTTCGCTTGGGCGCCGGAAGCCGAGTTGATGAGCTTGATCACCGACGGCAGCATTCGCCCGACGATGACATCGACCCCGGCGGCGTTGGGGTGGATGCCGTCCGGCTGGTTCAACTCGCGCTCCGCCGCCACCCCGTCGAGAAAGAACGGATACAGCAGCGCCGAGTTTTTGGCCGCCACTTCGGGGAACACCGCATTGAACTCGGCGCCGAATTCCCGGCCCAGGTTGGGCGGCGCCAGCATGCCGGCGACCATCGCCGGAATTTTCCTGTCCGAAAGTTTCTTCAGAATCGCATCCAAATTCGACCGGGTTTCCGCCGGTTCCAAGCCGCGAAGCCCGTCATTCCCGCCGAGCGCCACGATGGCGGCATCCGGCTTGTCGGCGAGCGCCCAGTCGAGCCGCGCCAGCCCGCCGGCGGTGGTGTCGCCGGAAACCCCGGCGTCGATGACCTCCACCTGGAACCCTTTGGCGAGCAGCGCCCGGGCGAGCTTCGTGGTGAAGGCATCCTCCTTGGGCAAGCCGAATCCCGCGGTCAGGCTGTCGCCGAGCGCCAAAAGACGGACGGAATCGGCCGCGTCTCCCGTTCTGGCCATCAGTAAAACGGCGGCGAGAAACAGGAAAACCAGCGAGATAGCCCTTGCCCGGGGCGGAATCCCCGACCTATTTAAACCCTTAACTCTCATATGCGGTGTTCACGATGAATGCGCCCGATAAGGTGTCCACGAATATTCATACCAATTTGGCCGAAAAAGCGACCGACTCAATGACTGCCGATGGGACCGCCAACGGGACCGCCGATAGCGCCGATCTTTCGATCCTCATGGATGATGTGCGGCTTACCCTGACCAGCGCCGCGGGAGAGGTCAATATTCTTCGCGGCCTCGATCTCCGTGTGGCGGCGGGCGAGGCCATCGGTGTCGTCGGCCCGTCCGGCGGCGGCAAGTCGACCATGATCATGATCATCGCCGGGCTGGAACGGGCCACCTCGGGCATCGTGAAGACCGCGGGCGTCGATCTCGCCTCGTTGAGCGAGGACGATCTGGCGCTCTTCCGCCGCGACCGGATCGGCATCGTGTTTCAGGACTTTCACCTCATCCCGACCATGACGGCGCTGGAAAACGTCGCCGTGCCGTTGGAGTTTGCCGGCAAGCCGGACGCCTTCGCCACGGCCGAAGCACAACTGGAAGCGGTGGGGCTCGGCCATCGTCTGAGCCACTACCCCGGCCAATTGTCCGGCGGCGAGCAGCAGCGCGTGGCGCTCGCCCGGGCTTTTGCCGTCGAACCGGCGATCCTGCTCGCCGACGAGCCCACCGGCAATCTGGATCGCGCCACCGGCAAGGCGGTGATGGACCTGCTGTTCGACCTGCATGACCGGTCGGGAACGACGCTCGTGCTGATCAGTCACGATCCCAAGCTGGCGGGCCGTTGCGACCGTATCGTCACGCTCACCGACGGCCGGATCGTCGGCGAGGAAATTCCGG
>CAZUGT010000167.1:0-2733 GCA_964620095.1 uncultured Rhodospirillaceae bacterium
TGACGCTCGAGCTGATCTCGGGGGCGGGGGAGATGTATGACCTGGGGAACGACCCGTTGGAGATGGACAATCTCTTCGGTGATCCCGGCTACGCCGCGCTGCAAAAGGAGCTCACCGACATGATCCGCGCCCGGCCGGGTCCGATGATGGCGGATCTGCCCGAACACGAAGCCTAGACCTGAGTATTATCCGGTTCCACGAGGTTGTCGCCGCCGCGGCGCCGGATGATTTCCGTCATCCAGATCTCGTCCCACTCCACGTTGGCCAAGTTGACGTTGGCGCCGAATGCGTCGACCATCCACAGCGCGACCTTGTGCTTGAACTCGCGCGTGACCCCGGGCAGTACGACCACCGGCAGTTCGTAGATGATGGTGTCCGACGGGTGCCGCTCGGCGATCTTCGCGATCAGGTCTTCGCGAATGGAATCCCCCGCGAACAGCTCGTATGCCTCCACGAAGACCGACGTGGCCCCGGCATCCACGGTGATCCGAAGATCCTCGAGCAGGGCGTCGTCGTCCAGGGCCGCATCCTTGCGGCCCACCTCGCCAAGGACTTTCAGCCCGAATTCCTCGATCGCCAGCCGAATCGTCTTTTCCTTGTCGGTGAGGCTCCAGTTCAGCAGATTGTCCGAGATTTCGACCGCATCGAAACCCAGCTCGGCAATGCGTTCGAAAAAGGGTTCGATCTTTCCCTGCATATAGGCCATTTCCGTAAACAGCCCGCCCTGCGAGGTGCTGATGCCGGCGGACCTGTAGGCGGCGATTTTTTCTTCCAGCAACTCGCGGGGCATCACCCCGGCTATCGTGCCCGCTATCTTGGCCATATCGATGTACTGACTTGCTCCCGCCACCACGTCGGACTGGAATGCGAGGGGCAGGCCCCAATCGATCATCATCGTCAGCCCATCGCTCCGCGGCTTGGATGAGCGCATGGGGAAGTCGATGAATTCAAATGCCGTGTCGGCCATCGTCGCGCCTCTTCCCGGACTGTGCTTTCCGGTCCAAACGTTTTCAAATTTTAGTTGTTATAGCAACTAAAATTTGAAATGATTTCCGGTGGGAGGCGGCATTCTCATGGACGACTTGGCGGCACCGACCGGGCCGGAGAAATTCGAGTTACGTAAAATCCTGTCTTACCGTTTCTCGCGCCTGTCCAACCGCCTGACCCTTTGGGCGACCCGCACGTACGGGAACAAATTCGGGATGACGTCGGTGGAGTGGCGGACAATGGCGCCTTTGGGGCGCGGCGGGCCGATGAGCGCGAGCCAGATTACCGAAGAGACGGTGATGGACAAGAGCAATGTCTCGAGGGCGATCCAGCGTCTTATCGACCGCAGACTGGTGCGCCGGACGCCGGATGCGGCGGACCGGCGGCGGATGGTCATTGAACTCACCCCCGAAGGCCGATCGCTCTACGACGCGATGTCCGCCGCGTCCCAGGACAGGCAGGACCGGCTGATCAGTGTGCTGACAGCGGCGGAGCGGAGAGAGTTCGATCGCCTGCTCCGCAAGATAGAAGGTCAGGCAATGACGCTTTTGGACGAGACCGGCGAGACGGAAAGCGGATGAGCGGGCGGCCGAACATCGTGCTCATTCTCGCCGACAATCTTGGTTGGGGCGAGCTTGGCTGCTACGGGGGCGGGGTCTTGCGCGGCGCGCCGACGCCCAGGATCGACGCCTTCGCCGAAGAGGGCCTGCGGCTCACCAACTTCAACGTGGAAAGCGATTGCGTACCGACCCGGACCGCCCTGATGACCGGCCGCCATGCGATCCGCACCGGCGCCTTTCAATCCATGCCGGCTGGCGTGCCCCATGGCCTCACCAAATGGGAGGTGCTGCTGCCCGAGTTGATCTCCGGGGCGGGCTATGCGACGGCTCATTACGGCAAGTGGCATCTAGGGGACGCCCAGCACCGGCTGCCTAATGCCCGCGGATTCGATGAATGGTACGGCTTGCCGCGCACCCTCAACGAAGCGTACTTCACCACCGCGCAGGGGTTCGACGACCGGGTGGTTCAGGTCCCGCACCTGATGGAAGGCAAGGCGGGCGAGGAGTCCCGCGACATCCAGGTCTTCGACATGGACAGCCGCCGGCTGATCGATGCCGAAATCGTCCGGCGCTCCATTGATTTCATGGGCAGGGCGGTGGCGGACCAGAAACCGTTCTTTCTATATGCGCCGGTCACCCAGATGCATTTTCCCAATTTGCCCCATCCGGATTTCAAGGGCGTCACCGGTCACGGGGAGATGGCCGACAGCCTTGTGGAGTTGGATCACCGGGTGGGCCAGATTGTGGACGAGGTCGACCGGCTGGGGATCGCCGACGATACGCTGGTGATCTTCGCTTCCGACAACGGCCCGGAGTTCCGGGATCCCTGGCGCGGGACGGCGGGCTACTGGCGCGGCACCTACCACACCGCGATGGAGGGCAGCCTCCGGGTGCCGTGTATTTTGCGCTGGCCGGGCAAGGTGCCGGCGGGCGCGGTCAGCGACGAGATGCTCCATGTCTCGGATTTCTTCGTCACCCTCGCCAAGCTCGCGGGCGCCGGCGGCGGCATACCGGCCGACCGGCCCATCGACGGCATCGACCAGACCGCGTTTCTGTTCGAAGGGGCGGAGCATTCCGCGCGCGAGGGCTTCGTCTTCTTCATCAAGGAAGACATGCGGGCGGCCAAGTGGCGGGACTGGAAACTGCATTTCTTTTGGGAGCCGGAAGTCAACGAGGGGAAGGGCAA
>CAZUGT010000168.1:0-2656 GCA_964620095.1 uncultured Rhodospirillaceae bacterium
CTGGTGGAGCGCAACCAGCGGCCGTTGAGCGCCCAATTGCTGCTCCGTCTGGCCGACACGTTCGACGTGGATTTGAAGGATTTCTCCGGCGATGACGAGGCCCGAGCCGCGGCGTCCCTCAAGGAAGTGCTCGCCGACCCCTTGTTCGAGGGATTGACCGTCGGCAATTCGGAACTCGCCGATCTGGTCGGCGCCTCGCCGGCCACCGCGCAGGCAATGGTGACCCTATACCGGGCCTATCGGAAGGGGGTCGAAACCGCCGTCGAACTGGCCGAGCAGGTGGAAACGGGACCCGCCGCCGGCCCGGAGTCGCACCGCCAGCCGCTGGAAGAGGCCCGGGATTTCTTCACCGAGGCGGGCAATCATTTCCCCGTTCTCGAGAGCGCCGTCGAGACCCTGTGGGAAGACGCCGGATTCGATTCCGCCGACCTCTTCCACGGGCTCAAGGATCAGCTCAAGACCGCTCACGACACCAGCGTCCGTATCGTACCGGCGGAGGTGCTGGCCGGGTCGCGCTGGCGTCTCGACCGGCACTCGCGCCGCCTGTTCATCTCCGAATGGCTCGACACGTCCACCCGCGGTTTCGTCGTCGCCCAGCAGTTGGGGCTGCTGGGGTGCCGGGACCTGATCGAGGGGGTGATGGACGAGGCGGGCCTCAAGGGCGACGAGGTGCGGGCGCTGGCCCGGCTCGGGCTCGCCAATTATTTCGCCGGCGCAGTGATGATGCCCTACGCGCCGTTCCTCAAGGCGGCCGAGGAGATGCGCTACGACGTGCACGCCATCGGCGCCCGGTTTACCGCGTCCTTCGAGCAGGTCTGCCACCGGCTGACCACGTTGGGGCGCTCGGGCGCCCGCGGCGTGCCGTTCTTCTTTCTCTCCATCGACCATGCGGGCAACGTGCTGAAGCAGTACTCCACCGGCGGCTTTCATTTCGCCCGCTTCGGCGGCACCTGTCCGAGATGGAATATCCACGAGGCGTTCCGTTCGCCGGGCCGGACCATCACCCAGCTGATGGAAATGGAAGACGGCGCCAGGTACTTCACCTTCGCCCGCTCGGTGCCGACCCAGGAGCCGGGCGGCAGGGCGCGGCTGCGGGCGATCGGGGTGGGGTGCAGCGCCGACTACGTGAAGAAGATCGCCTACGCCGACAGGCTCGACCTCACCCGCGACGACGCGGCGACGCCGGCGGGCATCAACTGCCGGCTGTGTCAGCGCACCGATTGCGCCGACCGGGCCCAGCCGCCCTTGAATCGGCGCGTCACCGTCCCCGCTTTTCAGCGCGGCCCGTCACCGTTCAGTTTCGAGGCTTGGTAGGGGCTATTCGCCCATTCTCTCGGCGGCGACGGGCAGGGCGGCCCGCGCCTCCACCAAGCGCTTGTAGGAGATGGAAAGCGCCGAGACGCCGACGGCGATTCCGACGAAGCCGAAGAATTGGCCGATCAAGGCCGTCAGAAGATTTGCCGTCAACGAGGAGATGGCGCCCGTTTCGAACAGCAGGACAGACACGGCGAAATTAATCGGCCAGGTGACGATGCCGACGGGGAGGGCGACGAAAACCATGATCCACAATAGCCGCCATCCATTGCCCTTGGAAAACCGCCAGCCTTCGCGCAGTTTCATGTGCGCGTCGGCGGCCGTCGATGGGAAAAGCATGGAGAATCTGGCGTAGAACCATCCGACGACAAGCCAAAGAAGGATTTGAGTAACGATGACGAACACAACGATCAAACCTGTGCCCGTTTCTTCTCCTCTCGCCGCGACGGCACCCGCGACAGCGGCCACGACGACGGCGCCCACGACGACGGCGACAACGGCGACGACAAATAACGGAATCGTCACCAGGAAGACCTTGAGGTAATTGAACAGAAAGCGCCACTGGCGGCGTCCCCACCGATATGCCGCACCCGCACTTGCCTGCTCTTCGGGCACTAAATACAGGCGGTGCCACGCGACCGAGTACATGCAGAAGACAATGGCGAAAACGATCATTGCGGCCAACCACAGCCAGAAGAACGACTGGAAATCGGCGATCCGCGGATTCGCAGCATTTTCGAGATATTCGCCGAAGGATTGGGCTTTGCCGAATACCGTCCACAACCCCCATGAGAACACCGCACCCGATATGGAGACGATGACGATCGCCGGAATGGCGAGTTTCCAGAACTCGGCGCGGTGCGCCCAAACGAATCCGTAGGCCTGCTTGACGATTTCGAAGATAGGCAGCTTCATGTGGCCGTTCTCCCGCCCAAAAAAATTCGCCCGTGCGAAGACGGGCGCTCCCCCAACCCACAATAGAGAGGTACAAACGGTCCGTTAAGCGGGAAGTGTCGCGTCCGCGACCTTCGCCTTGTGGGCCCGCACGCTCTCCGACTTGAGTTGGCCGCAGGCGGCGAGGATGTCCCGGCCGCGCGGCACCCGGATGGGCGCCGACAGGCCGAGATCGTTCAGGGTTTCGGAGAACTTCTTGATCCTGGGCGCGGGCGTGCAGTCGTAGACGGCGCCCGGCCATTTGTTGAACGGGATCAGATTGATTTTGGCTGGGACGTCCTTCAGCAGCCGCGCCATCTCGCGGGCTTCGGCCGGCGAATCGTTCACCCCGTCGAGCATGACGTACTCGAATGTGATGCGCCGCGCGTTGGAGGCCGCCGGATAATCC
>CAZUGT010000169.1:0-21882 GCA_964620095.1 uncultured Rhodospirillaceae bacterium
AAGCGCCTGGGCGCGCAGGTGATCGCCGCCGCTGCCGGAGAAGAGAAGCTGGCCGCGCTTCGCAGGCAGGGGGCCGATGTCGTGGTCGACTATCGCGAGGGTTTCCGCGCAGCGGTGCTGGCCGCCACGGGCGGGCGCGGCACTGCTGTTCGCGACAACCGCCTCCGCCAACCCCTACGAGAAATACAAGGGCACGACGCTGGTCGTCAGCTGGCCTGCTCTCAGCCACTTCATAAAGGCTGAGGCGCTGATCGAGGAATTCACCGCAGAGACCGGTATCGAGGTCGAGGTCGATGCGCTGCAATACCTCAAGCTGCGCGACCGGCAGCTCTTGGAGATGTCGAAGCCGGAAGGCGAGTACGACATTGTGAGCTGGGTCGTAATGTGGAAGGGCGAATACGTCTCCAAGGGCCTGCTGACGCCGCTCAGCCAGTTTTTCACCAACGGTGCCCTGGTGGACCCGCAATACGACATCGACGATATCGCCGACGCCTATCTGCAGAACGGCGGCGTCGTCGGCGGCAAGAAGGGCTACATGCCCGGCAAGTCGGGCGCGCTCTACGGCGTCCCCTTCGGGGCCGAGACGTCGATCCTTGCCTATCGCAAGGACATTCTCGACGCCCAGGGCATTGCGCCGCCCGGGACCTATGACGAGCTGCGCGCGGCCATGCAGAAGCTCGCCGCGGCCGGCATCCCGGCGATGACCTCGCGCGGCAAGACAGGCCACCAGGTTACGGCGGGCTGGCTGTTCCATCTGGCGCCGCTGGGCGGCCGGGTCTTCGACGACGAATGGAACCCGATCTTCAACAACGCCGCCGGCGTCGAAGCGGCCCAGGTGATGCGGGAGATCGTCCAGACCGGCCCCAAGGGCATTCCGTCTTTCGGCTACGGCGATGCATCCGCCGCCTTCCTCGGCGGCGACGCCGCGATGTATCTCGATACGCTCAAGATCGCGGCCATGGCCCGCGACCCCAAGCAGTCCAAGATCGCCGACAAGGTCGCCTACGCCCTGCATCCCGTCGGGACGCGCTGCGGTTCGGAGACCGGCGGGTTCGCGATGGGCATCCCGGCGAACAGCCAGAACCAGGAAGCGGCCTTCCTGTTCATCCAGTACATGACCTCCAAGGCCGGCGACCGGCGGATGGTCGAGCTGGGCGGCGATCCCATCCGGATGTCGACCGTCGAGGCGTTCAGCGACAAGTTCGCCGAATACTCGGTGATCCTGGAGCAGTTGCCCTGCGCCGACGCCGA
The DNA here is from genome assembly GCA_964620095.1 of uncultured Rhodospirillaceae bacterium. Lineage (GTDB taxonomy): Bacteria > Pseudomonadota > Alphaproteobacteria > Rhodospirillales > UBA2165 > JAJDXO01. Next base: position 1,252 of record CAZUGT010000169.1, read on the forward strand.
CTGGCGCCCGCTCATCCCGGAGTGGAACGAGCTCAATATCGACGTGCTGGGCCAGGCGTTGACTGAGGTCATCACCACCGACAAGCCGATCCAGCCGATCATGGACGCCGCGGCCGAAAAGGCCCGGGCGATCATGGACCGCGAGGGCTACTACTCGTGGGCCAAATACCGGCAGTGAACGGAGCGCAGGAGGCGGCGCCAGCCGCCTCCGGCCTTCCGGAATGACCGACTTCGGGGGCCGCGCCATGCCGGACATTCGGGCGTTGACCCCCTATATGTTCATTGCGCCGGCGATTTTGGTTATGGCCGCGGGCCTGCTTTACCCGGTCTTCGACGCGCTCTATCTGAGCTTCTACGACTGGAAGATCGGTGAGCCGTTCAGTCAGGCGGACGGCGTGGGTCTCGCCAACTATATCCGCATGCTGGGCGATGAGGATGTCCGGGAATCGATCTGGGTCACCTTCCGGTTCGGATTCTGGACCATCACCCTCGAAATGTGTCTCGGCGTCGCGCTTGCGCTGCTGCTCGAAAAGCCGATTCGCGGCGCCAGCGTCTTCCGGACGATTTTCATCCTGCCGCTGATGGTCTCGCCCGTGGTGGTGGGGCTGATCTGGCGCTATCTGTTCGACGCGAGAGTCGGCTGGATCAATTACTATCTCGGCGCCTGGTTCGGGATCGAGCCGCAGGTCTGGCTCGGCGATGCGGAGCTTGCCTTCTTCGCCATCGTGTTCACCGATATCTGGCAATGGACGCCGTTCATCTTCATCATCGTGATCGCCGGGCTTCAGGCGCTGCCCGGCGAGGTGCTGGAGGCGGCGCGCATCGACGGCGCGAACTGGTGGCAGCAGATTTTCCTGGTCAAGCTGCCGATGATCTCCTCGATACTGGTGATCGCGCTGCTAATGCGGCTGATTGACGTGTTCCGGGCGCTGGAGGTGATGTACATCATGACCGGAGGCGGGCCCGGCCGGGCGACCGAACTGCTGTCGCTGCACATCTATAACCGGGCGTTCGACGCCCAGCTTCTGGGATACGCCTCCGCCATCTCGGTGCTGCTGATCGTGATGGTGTTCCTTCTGTCGCTGCTGATCTTGGTGGTCGGCAAGCCCATGGACGACAGTGCCTAGCGTCTATGCCAGATCCTACAGCCTGCTCGGCCATTATGCGGCCGTGCTGCTGCTGGCCGTGATCTGCCTGATGCCGATCTGGGTGATGATCTCGACCTCCTTCAAGAACGAGATCACGATCTTCGAAGGCACGCCGATCTGGTTCTTCTTCGTGCCCACGCTCGACAATTACGAATACATCGTCGGGCGAAAGAAATTCGACCTCTATCTCTTCAATTCCGTGGTCGTTGCGACGGTATCCACATTCCTGACGCTGTTCTTCGGCGGCCTTTGCGCCTATGCGCTGGCGCGGCTGCAATTTCGTGGGCGGCGTTTCGTCGCCAATTCGACGCTACTGATCCGCATGGTGCCGCCGGCGGTGCTGGCCGTTCCCGCCTTCGCCATGGTTCTCGGCTTGGGAATCGACAGCGACCTCGCGGTGCTGATCTTCTTCTATACGGCGCTGAACCTGCCCTTCGCCATCTGGCTGCTGTTCGGCTTTTACAAGCAGATACCGGTGGAGCTGGAGGAAGCGGCCATTGTGGACGGCGCCTCGCCCCTGCAGGTCTTCTTCCGCGTCTTGCTGCCGATGATGAAGTCCGGCTACGCGGTCGCCGGAATTTTCACCTTCCGGATCGCGTGGAACGAATTTGTTTTGGCCCTGCTGCTGACGGGGCGCAACTCGCGCACCCTGCCGGTAGCCGCGTCTGGCTTCCTGACCGATACCGGGGTGGAGTGGGGGCGCATCATGGCGATGGGCACGCTGATCGTGATCCCGCCCCTTCTGTTCACCTTCTTCGCCGCGCGCCAGATCATCCGCGGTATCACGGCGGGGGCGGTGAAGGGGTGATCGCCGCATTCGTTGCACCATCTCCCCGCGTGCGGACTCCATTTGCAATCCATTGACCCAGGAGGAACCCGATGAGAAACGAGCGCGACGTGCGATTCGACAAGGTGACCGGGGCTTGGTTCGGAAGGTCGAGACAGGTCACGCAGGCGGAGATAAAAAACCGTGTCTGGCGCTTTGCCGAACTGGTTCCCTCGTCCCACGCGTTCGTCGATTGCTCTTTGCCCGGACATGCTCGAACCCTCTATAGCGCGCTCGGGGGCGGGGCAGACGATGAGCAGCTTGAAGGCACCGCAGTAGAGCAGGCGGTCAATTACCACATCGACTTCGTAAAGGCCCTGCCCGGAAACGGTGCCGCCCTCCACAGCCACGGATCCGAGGAGACGTTTATGGCCCTCACGGGACGGTGGGAAGTCTACTGGGGCGACGACGGCGCCGACTCGGTGATTCTCCAAGCCTTCGACGGGATCGTCGTGCCGGACGGCGTCCTGCGCGGGTTTCGCAACGTATCGGAAACGGAGGCGGTTCTATTGACGGTCCTGGGCGCGCATGATGCCGGCCACTGCGTCTGGGCGGAAACGCTGCAGACCGCCTTCGCCAAGCACGTGCGGTAAAGACCGGCAGCACAACCGGGTGCGCTGCTTGACCGGCAGGTCGCGGGTATGGGTTAGGCGGAATACTCCGCCGCGGGAAGCGCGGCGCGGGGCGGGCCGTGCATCTTCATCGTTTTTTCCCCGCGCGAGGGCGCGGTCGATGTTGCGGCGATGAACCGAGATGCCGAAACGGGAGCGCACCAGTTCGACCAGCTCGGTGGCGGTCAGTTCCGGCCGTTCGCTCTTCGCCGTCCGCAGTGCCTCGACGACCTTGTCGCTGAGCTTGTGGGGCCTGCGGGGTCCCGGCCGGTCCGGCAGCAGGCCCGGCAGCCCGCCGGCATCGTAGGCGCGCTGCGCCTGATACCAAGTGGGACGCGAGACGCCGAAGCTGGCGGCGGCATGGCTCACCGGCACGGCGTCCTCGCGCACGCGGCGCAGCATCTCGTATCTGATCTGGAGCAGGTCGCGGGGATCGAAGAACGGGTTCGACAGGAACAGCTCGTCGCGCACCCTCCACCCCCATCGTCTGCCTGATCTCCACCAGTGGGAACTCAAGGCCGTGAAGAGATGAAACGGATGCGTCACCCGGACGATCTGCCGTTCGACGTATCCAAGGGAGGTAGTTGAGTGCCCAGTTCCATGACCTCTGCCATGGCCGTTCCGATCCGTTCGGCCGCGGACTGGATCTCGCGGTCGCCGAGGTGGGCGTAGCGCAAGGTCATCCGGGTATTGCTGTGACCCAGCAGCCGGGAGACGACCGGTACCGGAACGCCATTCATGACGGCATGGCTGGCAAACGTGTGACGAAGGTCATGAAGACGGACATCCTCGATCCCGGCTTCCCGGCGAACCCTGTTCCAGAGCGGGAGTTCGTGACTGCGGGGCCGGTCAGGATCGACGGGCGACGGGAACACGAACGGGCTCCCGTTTCGCGGTTGCCGTTCCAGAATGCGCCGGGCGGCGGAGCCGAGAGGCACCGGTCTCGGCCCCGTCTTGCTATCGACGAGTTCCAGCAGACCTTCCCGAACCTCCGACCAGCGCAGATTGACGATTTCGCCTCTGCGGCACCCGGTCAGGAGCAGCAGCCGGATCATGTCTGCCTGCTGCTGGGCACCCTTCCCGACCTGCCTGTCCAGAACATCGTGAAGACGGGCGACCTCCTCCCGGGACAGGAACCGCGTGAGCGCCCGCCGGCGGTTCATCTTCAGGCCCCGCGCCGGGTTGACGTCGATGTGTCCGCAGGCGACGGCGAAATTCATGATCTGGCGGAGAGTGGCGAGACCATGATTGGCATTGCCGGGAGCGGTCCGGCTGAAATCATTGAACCACTTCCGGACCCGTGCCCGGCTGATCTGGTCGAGAGGCTTGGCCCTGAACGCCGGCAGAAGCCGGCCGTTCAGAAGGGCGGATACGCCTCGGCGGCTGGACGGCTTGTAGGCGTCGAAGTGGGCCTCTTTCCACGGCCCCGCGACGAAGTCCCGGAACAGCGGAACCGCATGCGTCGGTTCCGCGGCTGCTTCCGGCTCGGGTTCCGCCTGCCGGGCGCGACATTCCCGGCGGGCCTCGGCAACCCCTTTCAGGTCGGTCGAACCGAAAGAGACGCGCTTCGAGCGCCCGCCTGCACTGACCAGCAGGACCCAGCTCCGCCCGCCCGAAGGCCGGACGCGGACCCCGAAACCTGGGGTGCGAGTGTCCCAGACGGTATATTCCCGCTCGCGAGGCCGAAGACGGGCGATAGCGGCATCGGTGAGCCGCATGCGTTCCCTGCTTGCCACCGTTCAGCCCTCCAACACTGCGCTGACGATTTCAGCGGCTTCATGAACCATCGCATCGGCGGAATGCGTGTATTTCAGCGTCGTCTGCGGATCGCGGTGGCCGAGCAGTCTTGCGATCGCAAGCACTGTTTCGCCCTGCCTCAATGCGAAGCTCGCATGGCTGTGTCGCAGATCGTGGAGGCGGACATCGTTCAACCCAGCTTCGGCGCGAACCCGATGCCAGAACTTGTCGAGCCAGACCTTGTTCCTGGGCCCGTCCGTTCTCGGCGCCGGAAACATCCAGCCGCTCCTCCGCTCAAGCGAATCGAGAATGTCCCTGGCCGGCTGCGAGAGCCAGACGGTTCTGGGTCCGGTTTTGCTGTCGCGCAAGAACAGATGGCCTTCACGGTAGTCGGTCCAGCGCAAGGTCAGGATTTCGCTCCTGCGGCATCCCGTAAGCAGCAGCAGGCGGAGGATGGCGACCTCCTGCGGATACAGGGCGGCGTGCGCCGCCAGTCTGGCGGACAGGAGACGGATTTCGTCGTCGGAGAGGAACCGCTCGCGGCCCTTGCGGCGATAGCGGCGAATGCCCCGGCACGGGTTGGAGCCCTCGGGGCGCAACCCCATCGCCTCCGCTTCCCTCATGATGACGGACAGCACCGGCATCGACCTGTCGGCCGCGACCGGCGTCGCCCGAAGCGAGGCGAACCAGTTTCGCACGCAGCGCCCGTCGATGTCGGCTATACTCCGCCCGGCGAAATACGGCAGAAGCTGGTTGCGGAGATAGCAACGGTTCACATTGAGCGTTCCGGCCTTCCAGACATGCACATGTCGCTCGAACACGGCCTCGGCTACGACCTCGAAGAGCGTCTCCTCCGGCCGCAAGGGTGCGCTCTCGCCCTTTCGGATTGCGGCGAGCGTCCCGGTTGCATGGGACCTCGCCTCGGCGACTTTCGTGTTGGCGGCGTCGCCGATGAGTTTCCAGAGGCGCTCGCCGCGATGCTGGCTTTGGACGAAAAAGCGTTTCCCGCCTGCGGGCAGGATGCGCACGCCAAAGCCCCTGAGCCTGGCGTCCCGGACGTCATAGGCGGTCCTGCGCGGCCGCAACGCCTTGACGCGGGCATCGGTAAGCATGACTTTGGGCATGGTCTTCTCCCGGTTCCAGTTGCAATCGGGGAGCCGGGAGCTTCAACTCCGGCTCCATGATTGCTATGTTTTCGGGAGATAAAACGACGCTATTTCAAATAGTTAGCACCGAAAGGTGCGCTGGAAGGTGTGGGAGCCGTAGCCGTTCATGTGCCGCCAGCTGCGCGGCAGGCCCCGGTCGCCGAAAAGCCATGTGAACTGGTGCGTGGCTTCCGGCGAATGGGAGAAGAAGTCCCACGCATTGTCGGCTTCCTGCCGGTTGCTGTGCGGATCGGTCTTTTGCGAGTGGATGAGGTCCGGGAACTTCAGCGGGTCGCGGATGAAGAACACCGGCGTGACGCATCTACGATGCTAATCTGTTGATTTAGCGTTGTTTTTCCTCGTGCAACCGCAGTCGTGGGGATGCAGATGGCTCATATTTGCGCCCCCGCCTGCAACAGAATGCAGGAGTAGAAACGATGCGCAGAGTCCGGCTTACCGACAGCCGCGTCAAGGCCCTGAAATCCCGAGAATCCATTCATATTGTTCGCGATACCGAACTCAAGGGGTTCGGCGTCCGTGTCCTGCCCACCGGGCGCAAGAGCTTCTTCGTGCATAGCCAACATGACGGCCGCCGGGTCTGGAAGACGGTCGGAGACGCTGCGCGGATGGATGTGGACGGTGCCCGGAAGGCGGCAATCGCGATATTGGCGGCGAACCGGACCGGCGAAGACCCGCCCGTCCCCAGGGACAAGACCGTCTTCGAAACCGTCGCGGAGGAGGTCTTCCGCAACTATGGCCGGAACTGGAAATCCCGGACGCTGAAGGTCAACCGTGGCTATCTCCAGAACCAGATACTGCCTTGGTTCGCCGGAAGGCAGATCGCGGACATCACCGGTCGGGACGTGCAGCAATGGTTCGCGTCCCTGCACATGACCCCTGCAGCAGCGGATCGATCCGCACCGATCCTCTCTATCATCATGCGACAGGCGGAGGTCTACGGCTATCGGCCCGAGGGCAGCAACCCCTGCGTCGGCATCCGCCGCTACCGGCGCAAGGGGCGCGAGCGTTTCCTCTCCGCCCGGGAGCTCCAACGCCTTTCGGACATTCTCGAAGGATACAGGAGAAGCAGATCGCTCCATGTCGCCTTCGTTCGTCTCCTGCTCCTCACTGGATGCCGCAGCGGCGAAATCCGGACACTGAAATGGGCGGACTATCGGGACGGGCATCTGTTCCTGCGCGACGGCAAGACAGGGCCGCGCACCGTCTGGCTGTCCTCGCCGGCGCGCGCCGTGCTGGACGCGCTGCCCCGGTTGTCGCAATGGGTGTTCCCGTCGCCTCGAAAGAAGGGGCCGTTGTGCGAGGTGAGTTTCCACAACTTCTGGTGCCGGGTCAGGGACGAGGCGGCAATCCCGGATGCCCGCCTCCACGACCTTCGACACACTTATGCCAGCATCGCCGTCATGCAGGGAGAGACGGTGCTGACGGCCGGGCGGCTGCTGGGGCACAACGCCCCCGAAACCACCCTGAAATACGCGCATCTGTCCGACGACTCGGTCCGGAGGGCGACCGACGCCCTCTGCGACATTCTCGGGGACCATTGAACCATGGCGTGGAGAAAACGGCTCACCGACGCCGCTATCGCGAGGCTCCGGCCCGAGGCGCTGGAATATACCGTCTGGGACACCCGCGTCGCCGGCCTCGGCGTCCGCGTCCGTCCTTCCGGCCACCGCACATTCGTCTACCACCGCAAGGTTGGCGGGAAGGTCAGGAAGACTTCGTTCGGCTCCACGGCCGTGCGCCGGGTCGAGGAGCTCCGCAAGGAGTGCCTTGAGGCGGCTGCGGCGCCGGATGAGACCAATGCCGGCAGGTCGGAACGGGCGCCGCTCTTCAGCGACTTCGTCGAAGGGCCCTGGAAGGCGGCCTGCCTCGACCGGTGCAAACCGTCCACGCAACGGGAATTGCGTGGCATCCTGAAACGTCAGTTGCTTCCGGCGTTCGGTTCCCGCCGCCTGGACCGGATTACAAGCCTCATGGCGATACGCTGGTTCGAGAAATACAGCCGAACAGCGCCCGGTGCCGCCAACCAGGCGTTGAACCTGCTTTGCCGGATATGCGGTCATGCTCTCGTCTGCGGGCATATCGGGACCAACCCGGCGCGCGGCATCAAGCGCAATCCGCGCGCCAAGCTCACCCGGTTCCTGTCGCGCGAGGAAATCCGGCGGCTGCATCGGACACTGGACCGGTATGCCCATGGGTCCGCTTCGGAAGCGCAGCAGGCCGAGATTATTCGCCTGCTGCTGCTGACTGGCTGCCGCAAGAGCGAGATCGTCGGCCTTCGCAGAGACGAGGTACGGGAGGACCGGCTCGAATTGTCCGACAGCAAGACAGGTCCCAGAACCGTCCCGCTGAATTCCGAAGCGCTGGAAATCCTGGACAGGCGCCTGCGGCAGGCGGACAGCCCCTGGGTCTTCCCGTCCGTCACGGACCCGTTGCGGCCCCGAGCGCGCCAACCCCGCCTCTGGTATGTCGTACGGCGCGAAGCCGGTATCGAGGATGTCCGCCTGCACGACCTCCGGCATACCTTCGCCAGCCAGGCGGCCATAAACGGCGTTCCCCTGCCGGTCGTCGCCCGCCTTCTCGGCCATAGAAACGTTCGTACGACTATGCGCTACGCCCATGTCGGCGACCGCGAGATCGAAGCGGCGGCTGAACGGGTCGGGCTTGCCATCGAAGCGATCACGGGCATAAATGCTGATATCGACCGAAGCGTGGCGGCTCCGTGATTTTGCCGGACAGCCCCCACGGATCGGAACAGCGTCAACGATGCGTGTGGTGCGCAGCGGGTCGTCGGTGGCGCTGAGGTCGAACACCAGCCGTTCCGGCGCATCCTTGCGGGCGTCGAGAAACAGGACCGCGAACAGCGCCTCGATCACGCCCGTGTCGTGACCGATGCGGCGATAGCGATGCACGCCCGTCGGCGCCGTGCCGTATCTCGACACCAGCTGACCGCTTTGTCTGACTCCCGACAGCGCCGCACAACCGGGCCGCCAGACGGCACAAGAAAAACCGCGTCTGCGCGACCTCCCATATTCCGGTAACGGACCAGTCCGGCCTCGGAACCCTGTATTCCGATCAGACAGACAGGGCGCCCGGACGATATCCCGCGCCCGCTCAATGACAGGCGCTCGGAAAAACCGCAGCGCGCATTGTCAGTGTATAATACGAGGGAACCATGTCTTTGGCGCTTTGTGGTCGTACCGACAGGAGCGATGGATCATGGCTGACATCAAGACCGCCGCCGTCGCGCGGCCCCCTCGGCTCGTTCGATTGGTCAATGGGATCGGCGAATGCATGAATCACCTCGGCCTGCGGCCGGTGGACCTGTCCCGCGAGCGTCTGATGGCGAAGGCAAGCAGACGGACCGGCCTGTCCGATTGGGGCGGAGATGATTTCCTGTCGGCTCTGACGGTTTTGCTCGAGAGCTACGAAAGCGAGGCCAACTTGAGTCTCATGGGACGGGTGGTCGAGCAGCAGACAATACTTCGACTTCTGTCCAACCGGTTGAAGGCGCAGAGAGACTTCACCGAGCACCCCGAGATCCTTCGCCAACCTGTGGACAAGCCGCTGTTTATTTTCGGATTGCCGAGGACGGGTACGACGCTTCTGTTCAATCTGATGGCCCGGACTCAGGGCGCAAGAGCGCCGCTCTGGTGGGAACTGTTTCAACCGTCTCCACCGCCGGTAGAAGCCATGCGGCAGACCGATCCCCGGATCGCGGAGGCCGAACGGGCGAACCGGATAGCGAACCGCATCTTTCCGGATTTGCGCTCGGTACACGAGACGTCCGTGACCTCGCCGGAGGAATGCTTATTTATCTTTCAGATGACTTTCTCAACCGTCTATTTCGGCATGACGCACATGGTGCCGACCTATTTCCAATGGCTGATGCAGCACGACATGGTGCCCGCATATCGGCATTACCGGTCGATTCTGCAGCTGCTACAATGGCAGTCGCCGGGAGAGCACTGGGTTATGAAATCGCCCCACCATCTCTTCCACCTTGATGCCTTGCTTCGGGTTTTCCCCGATGCATGCATCGTTCATCTCCATCGCGACGTGACCGAGGTGGTTGGGTCGGCCTGCAGCATGATCGCCATGCTGCGCCGGGTATGCGGCCGTCGCGAGGATCCCGAGAATCTTGGTCCGTTTGTGCTTGAGGTTCTGGCGACCGGCGCGGATCGCACGATCAAGATCAGGGAGCAGGCTCCTACCGACGGATTTTACGATTTGCATTACGCTGAACTGACGGCAAATCCGAAACGACAGGTGGAACGTATTTGCAACCGTTTCGGTCGCCCTTTCGATGAACGGACATCGACTGAAATCGACTGCTGGATGAACTCGAACCGGCAACACAAGCACGGCGTACACAATTACACCCTTGAGCGGTTCGGATTGAACGAGGGCCAGGTGAATGCCCGATTCGCGGAGTACATAAGGCGATACAGTGTTAGCGATCATACGGTGCCAGCATGAAGAAATACGCAAAGAAGCGCACAGTGAAGGGGGCAGGGTGCGATACGGGCGACACCCTCGGAGCGTCCCGACAGGCAGGCCAGGGCCGAATGCAGCCATGACCGCAGGTTCGAGCGAGGCCATGCTGTCACTCACCGATGAATTGCTCCTGTTGATTCTGAACGAAGAGACGGGCGAAGTCGGGTCGTTTGCGGAGAAGCGCTCGCTCGACATGGCGACCGCCGGCTCAGTGTTGATGGACTTAGCGTTGGAGAACCGTATCGATACCGATCTCGAGAATCTGATGCTGGTCGATGCGTCCCCGGTTTGTAACGACCTGCTGGACTCCGTTCTGGCTGATATTGCGAGCCAAGCTGCCAACCGTCCCATTTCGTGGTGGCTCGAACGCTTATCCGAAGGCGCGGAACAAATTCGCCGCAAATCGCTCTCAAGCCTGATTGAGCGCAGCGTTCTGGAGTCGGACGACTTCGACCTGTTTTTCCTTTCACCAAACGTGTCGCGGACCAGACGATACCCAGCCATTCGCGGCGTGGAAGCGGACGAAGTCCGGTTTCGAATCCTGAGATTACTGTTCAGCGACGATATCCCTGATCCGCGCGATGTGTTGATCGTATCGCTGGCCGCGGCTTGCAACCTGTTCGAACAAATGCTGTCCGGGCAGGAGTTGGCGATGGTGAAGGATCGAATCGACCTTCTTTGCCGAATGGATTCTATCGGCCGGTCGATCACCGCGTCCATACTCAAGGCGAAGCGTCCTTCCGCGGTTCCTACCGCCCGCCCTTCTGGAGAGATCCCGGAAATATCCGGGCTGCCGCTTGCCGGTAGCGCCTTCGATCTATCAAGGGACCTTAGATCGTTTCTGACCAAGGGATATCGCGATCTGGGGCCGATTTTCCGGTTCCGCGCATTTAACAGCCGATTTATCGCGCTCGTCGGCCCAGATGCCAGTCTTTTCATGCAAAAGCATGGCCGGAAATACCTGCGTTCGCATGAGACTTGGGAAGGCTTCAACAAGGCGTTCGGAGCCAGACAGGCGCTTATGAGCATGGACGGCGCAGATCATGTCCGTATGCGTAAGCTGCACACCCGGGCATTTTCACAGCTGCATATCGAAGGTCGTCTGGAAGAAGTGGTCGGGATCACCGGGCGCATGATCGCCGACTGGCCGAGAAATAAACCGATCGCTGGTCATTACGCCTTAAAGCGTGTCCTCGTCGAGCAGATAGTCATGCTGACGACGGGGGTGTCCGCCGTTGACTATATCGACGAACTCATCGACGCTCTGAACGGTCTGTTGAGGGTCCACGTCATGCGGCAACGGCCCGCATGGGTGCTGCGGTTTCCCCGGCACCGGCGGGCTCTCAAACGTCTGGACGATCTGTACGCGCTGGTCTTGGAGCGCCACCGCCGTGCGGGGGGGGGGGGGACCTGATCGACGGGGTGCTGGACCTGCACAGGAGCGACCCGCTGTTCCTTCCCGAAATCGATTTGAAGATTGCCGCTCTGGGTCCTTTCTTCGCCGGAATCGAGACTGCCGCGAATGCCTCGGCCTTTTTGCTTTATTCGGTGCTGAAGCATCCTGAGCTTCACGCCCGCGTAGCCATTGAGTCGAAAGAGTTTTTCGGACATGCATCGCTGACGGTCGACAGGCTGCGCAGGCTGGACGTCACCCGGCGCGTCGTTCTGGAAAGCCTGCGAATGTATCCGGTCCTTCCCGCATTGATGCGCACCGTGTCCAACTCATTCGATTTCGGGGGCTACAGGGTGCCGGCGGGGGCCAGCGTCGTTGTCGGTTGCACGGTGGCGCATCATCTTCCGGAACTGTTCCCCGAACCCGAGCGCTTCGACATCGAACGCTACACTCCGGGACGCGCGGAACATGAACAACCGGGGGTCTTCGCTCCGTTCGGTCTAGGAATCCATCGTTGCCCGGGCAGCGGGTTCGCCGAAACCCAGATGGCCGTTACGATCCTCACCATCTTGCGGGAGGCCGGGATCGTCCTGCATCCGCCGGATTACTGCTTGAAAGTAAAGTATACACCAACCCCGCATCCGTCGCCCTCCTTCAAGTTCAAAATCCCCGACTAGCGCGGCAACCGATGGATATGGATAGCCGATCATCCAAGCACAGGCTCGATTCGATTGCAGCTGACATGCTGGAGGCGGGCAGTTCAGTTCGGACGACCTCAAGTTCACGCCGCTCGGCTGGGTCAGGGCAAGCTTCTGCGTTTTTGGCCGGATCGGCGATGGACTTGGTGTTCGGCAACAATGTTGCCTCTGATGTAGTCCCGAAGCATCTGTGTCCGGCCCGGCTGCTTTCGGGGCCACTGGATGTTTTGTTCTGCCGGAAACACTTTGCTATTTTTCCCCGCCCAGTCTCCGACGTCCCGTGCTGCGCTTCCAGATCGTGCGGCGGACGGCCAGAGTCTCTGCGTTCCCGCGGGGCCGTGGCGGTGAGTGCTCGCGTGTTCGCTGCGCAAAGGTGCGGCTTCCAATTTCGGTGTTGAGCGGGGAGTACATTTTGGTATCCGGTGCCGATACGCCCTCATATTCCCTTTCTGCGCTGATGGAACTACTCGAAATCGTCGATATCGGCCGCAGATCGATGATCACGAAGGATGGCCGCACGCCGGAGACAGCGGACCAGTACGCCGCCCATATCATCTGGACGGCCAGCAAGCCGATGCTGCCGCAGCGGCGTTATCTCATCCGCTTCGCCGATGCCTCCGCAATTGCGCAGGTCACCGAGATTGTCCACCGGGTCGATATGGATACGCTGCAGCATATGGCTGCGAGGACGCTGGGTCCCGAAGATATCGGCTATTGCAAGCTGTCGCTCGACCGACCTGTGGAATTGGATATGGCCGCCGACCGGAGGGCGGGCATATTCAGCCTCGCCGACCGGCTCACCGGCGAGGAAGTGGGCACGGGCGCCATCGAATTCGCGCTCCGCCGCGCAACCAATGTCGTCCGGCAGGCGTTGAAGATCGACAAAGCGGCGCGGTCGCGCGCTATCGGGCAGCGGCCGTGCGTGTTATGGATGACCGGCCTGTCCGGGGCCGGGAAATCGACCGTCGCCGACCGCGTGGAACAGAAGCTCCATGCACAGGGCCGGCGCACATATCTCCTGGACGGGGACAATGTCCGGCTCGGGCTCAACAGGGATCTCGGCTTCACCGAGCGCGATCGGGTCGAGAACATCCGCCGCGTGGCCGAGGTCGCGAAGCTGATGGCCGATGCAGGGCTGATCGTGATCGTTTCCTTCATCTCCCCGTTCAGGTCGGAGCGCAGCATGGCGCGCGACCTGGTAGAAGACGGGGAGTTCTTGGAGATATTCGTGGACACGCCGCTCTCGGTCTGCGAGGCGCGCGACCCGAAGGGCCTCTACGCCAAGGCGCGCAGCGGCGATCTCGCGAACTTCACCGGGATCGATTCCCCCTACGAGCCGCCGGAGGCTCCCGAATTGCGGATCGACACCACGGCGATGACGGTGGACCTTGCCGCGGACACAATAATTCGATTACTGGATGAGGCATGTGCGCTTCCGGAGAGCTACGCCGCGATCACGGCTGGCGGACACTGACTGGCCTGACGGCCCGCCTCACGGGACGGCGGCGGGGCGGGAGCGGGCGAAGGCGATCAGCACGCCGGGCGCCGCCACGGCCACGGCGATCAGGGTGAGCTCCGTGTGGCCGACGCCGATCATGCCGCCGCCCGGCGCGGCGAGCGTGGCCCCGCCGAGCGCGAGCGAGAGGCGCGCGGCCCAGCCGAGCGGCCCGCGGCCGACATCGCCGACGCCGACCAGGTATCCCTGGAGGCCGGCGCTGACCAGCAGGATGCCGCAGACGGCGGTAATCAGCACCACGACCGTCTCCCCGGGCGCGCCCTGGAGCAGCAGCGCCGGGTTGAAGACGAAGAAGAACGGGATGACATAGATGACCGCGCCGATCCGCATCGCCTCGAAGCCCGTCTCCAGCGGCTCGCATTTGGCGACCGACGCCGCGGCGAAGGCGGCGAGCGCCACGGGCGGCGTGATGAAGGACAGCATGCCCCAGTAGAGCACGAACATATGCACCGCCATCGGGTCCATGCCGATCTTGATGAGCGCCGGCGCAAGGATGATGGCGAGGAAGATGTAGGCCGCCGTCACCGTCATCCCCATGCCGAGGATGAAGCTGGTGACCGCTCCCATGAGGAGCAGCACGAAGGGCGTGTCGCCGGCGAGGTTGACGAGGTCGTTGGTGATCGACCCCGTCATGCCGGTGGCCTGGAGCGCGCCGACGACGAGGCCGACCGCCGCCAGCAGCCCGGCCAGCTCCGCCAGCAGGCCGCCGGTCGAGTAGATGTAGGTCTTGAAGGTCGCCCAGCTCAGCCGGTGGTTCCGGTTGAACTGGTTGACGACGAGCAGCAGCAGGGTGGCGTAGAAGGGCGCCTGGGCCTCCCGCCAGAGGAAGACCAGCAGGTAGATGAGCACGCCGAAGGCGGCGACATAATACCAGCCGTCCCTGAAGACGGCGCCGAGGGTCGGGAGCTCCGAGCGGTCGAGCCCGACCAGCCGGTTCTGCGCCGCATAGGCGTCGATCTGCATGAACAGGCCGAAATAGTAGAGCAGCGACGGCACCAGCGCGGCGATGGCGACCGTCAGGTAAGAGACATCGAGGAAGTCCGCCATGACGAAGGCGGTGGCGCCCATGATCGGCGGCATCATCGTGCCGCCGGTCGAGGCGCAGGCCTCAATGGCGCCGGCGGTCTTCGGCCGCACGCCGATGCGCTTCATGGCGGGGATGGTGAGCGCGCCGGTGGTGAGCACATTGGTGATCGGCCCGCCGGACATGGAGCCGAACAGGCCCGAGGAGAAGATCGCCACCTTGGCCGGGCCGCCGCGCACATGGCCGAGCAGCGCGAAGGCGAGATTGATGAAGAACTGCCCGCCGCCCGTATAGACCAGCGCGTTGCCGAACAGCAGGAAGCCGAACACCAGCGTCGTGAAGGCGCGCATCGGGATGCCGAGCACGCTTTCCTCCGAATAGACGTGGTAGGACGCCGTCTCCATCACCGTGCGCTCGACGGCGGCGTCCGGCACGATGACATTCAGATAGACCGGCAGGAAGGAGGCGATCAGGCACACGCCGAACACCGGCCAGCCGCCGGCGCGCCGCCCGCCCTCGAGGATCAGCAGCCACAGCGCGACGGCGAACCAGGGCGCATGCCAGGGCGCCAGGAAGGTCTCGGCCCAGATCTCCTCGTTGATGGCCTCGCCGTGCCAGGTGAAATAGGCGGTCATGACCAGCGTGAGCGCGAAGGCCGCGATGTCGTAGAGCGGAACCCTGCGGCGCGGCGCCGATTTGTATGCCGGCATGAAGATGAACAGCATCGCCAGCATCGAGCCGAGGATCAGATACATGTATTGCTGATCGACGAGAACGTGGCCGGTGACGTTCTTGAAGAAATTCAGGCGGAATATCTGGTTGGCCGCCAGCGCGACGGATATAGCGGTCAGCAGGAAGGCGACCGAGACCCACCAGCGCCCCGGGCTGCGATAGCGGGACAGTTCGAGGTCTTCGACCTCGCCGCCGGCTTCCGCGGCCGGTTTGTCGGACATGGCTCGGACGCCTCCCTTGCGGGGCGAAGACCGGGCTAGGCGGCCGGCGGCGGGGCCCGGGCGCTTTCGCCCGGGCCCCGCCGTTCGTCCGCCCCGGTCCGGACTACCAGGAGGTGAAGACGGGATCGAAGCCGGCGTCGCTGAGCGCCTTGGCCCTTGATGCCTGCCACTCTTTCACGAAGTCGGCGGGCCCGCTCGCCACATGGGCGTCCCAGGCCATCTTCAGAACCTCCTGGCGGCGCAGCTTGTCCTCCTGGTTCGCCTGGCCCTCGGCGGTCCAGGTGCCGGCCTCCTTGTAGAAGGCGATCGAGCCCGGATGCATCGGCAGGTAGAAATTGTAGAGTTGGCGGTCGAGCGCCCAGCCGTCCGCCGCCGGCGCGCCGTCCTTGTAGTCGTCGAAATGCGTCACCATCGCCTTGGTCAGGCTGTAGGCGATTTCGTCGGACACCGCCGTCGTGCCGATCAGGATGGGATAGATGCTGGCGATGGACTCCTGGCTTCCGCCCGGCACGCCGGGGCCGTGCGTGCAGATGCCCTGCACATACCAGGGGACCACCTTCTGCACGCGCGCCCAGCCTTCGCTGTCGACGTGCGGCAGCGGCGGGTGGTAAACGCCGCGCGGGCTTGCTTCCATCTTCTTCATGAAGGTCGAGCTCGATGAGGTGATCGAGGCGTCGATATCGCCGTCGATGATGCCGTTGATCGAGGCCGCCCAGCCGCCGACTTCGACCAGCTGCACGTCGTTCACGGTCAGGTCGGCGAAACCGAGCAGCGCCTCCACGGCTTTCTGCAGCGCGGGCGAGCCCCGCACCCAGCCGATGCGCTTGCCCTTGAGGTCCGCCATGGTTTTCACGCCCATGTCGTTGGCGACCGCGAAGGTCGTGCAGCCCTTGCCGCGGTTGAGCATGAGAAGACGGACGGGCGATGGCCCCCATTTCTCGCCGCCGAAGGCGAAGACCGCCTCCTGCGCGTAAACGCTGTCGGAGCCGGTCGCGGTGAACTGGGCCTTGCCCGCCTTCACCGGCGCGAGCCGCGCCACGTCGTTCTTGCCGGGAAGCACGCGGAGATTGACGTTGTAACGCTTCTTCAGCATGCCGCCGACGGCGATCATCTGGCTGTAGCCGGTCGTGCCCGTGTTGTAGGCCGTGGTCACGAGCGTGTCCGGCAGTTTGACCTCTCCGGCATGGCCGGCGGAGCCGCCCGCCATCCCGGCGGCGGCGAGCATGGCAAGAAACGTCGCGGTTCTTCTCATCCCTGGGACCTCCCCCTGATTGCGAGCCGCGTGCGCGGCTTCCCATTGGACCGGGGGACGGTCGCACTCCGCCATTTCCGGGTCAAGGCGAATGACCCTGACGAACTCCACGGCGCCGGAGACGTCGGGAGCGTGCTATTCGTACACGGGCAGGCGAACAAGGCTTCTCGCACGCAGCCTCCCACTGCAGCACTTTATTCGCCAGCTTGTACTTTCCGAACAAATCCAACCGCCCGCCACGTTCACGTCGATCGTCGCCTACAAAAAATCCGCTTCCCCTTAAATTCCGTCTGCTTGCTGTAGTCGTGTGTCTGGACAGGATGGAACAAACAGGGGCCACTTTGAGTTGATCGACACGCCGCAGGGGATATTCCCCCTCTGTGGGAAGAAGGCCTCGCGACGAAGTCGATTGTCGACTCCGGCCCGCGATAGCGGGTTCGGCAGAGCGTTCAGGTCATGCGGCTTCGGACATGGCCGGGCATGTCTCCCACGACCACGAGCCCGCCTTCCCCGTCTTCATGCCAGCAATAGTAGATGCGCAGGCAGCGCTCCGGATTGCG
Organism: uncultured Rhodospirillaceae bacterium; assembly: GCA_964620095.1. Lineage (GTDB taxonomy): Bacteria > Pseudomonadota > Alphaproteobacteria > Rhodospirillales > UBA2165 > JAJDXO01. The sequence goes on from CAZUGT010000169.1 coordinate 18,630, forward strand.
GCTGTTGCCGCCGCTCTTGACGTGCCAGTCGGCCCGGATCCGCTTCCCCTGCCAGACGAAGTCGAACGAATCCCCGCCGCAGCGCTCGTTCCGGAAACCGGAGCCGATCGGAACCGGTCCCTGGACGCCGTCTCCGGACCCTTCCAGCCGCGACCGGCGGTAGTCGCCCGCCAGCCACAGGAGGCATCGGGCCGCCGCCCCGACATCCTCGTAAAGCGCCTTCTTGACCGATGTCCGGGCGCGACCGGAAAGCGCCAGCCGCCCGCCCAGATGTTCCGCGCACCATTCCGGGAACTCCGCCCACGATGCAGGCAGCGGCAGGTCCGGAGCTTCACGGCCGGCATCGGCCGCAACCGGGTCCGGCGGCTGCGCTTCGCGTTCCTTAGCCTGCGCGCCGCGGCGCCTATTCCGGACTTCCGGTCCCGAAACAGGAGCCGGCCCGGTATCCGGCGGCGCTGCCGTATCGGCCGACGGGACCGCAACCGCCGCCATCCGGGCCAGCACCGCAGAGAGGGCCGCGTCCTGCCGGTCCTTGCCGGCTTCAAGCTCGGCGAGCGCCTCCGCCTGGCGCGCAATGTCCGCCCAGAGCGCTCCGCCGTTCCGCAGCCGGTCGAACTCCTTCGCCTTCTCCGTTAGCCGAGCCTCGGCCTCGGCAAGCGCCCCGACATGCTCCCCGGCATCCCCTGCCATCCGGGCGAGCTTGATCAACGGTCCCGCATCGAGCGTGTCGAGACGTTCGAGGATTTCGGCGGTCCGCCCCCGCTCCGAGACCGGCTCCAGCGCCGCGCGGACCTCCGCGCGGCAACGCCCGACCTCGGCGGCCAGCTTCCCGACCTCGCCGCCCGCTTCCAGAAGCGCTTTCGCCGCCGTCTCGATCCGTGCGACGGCTTCCGGCGTCGGACGGTCGATGCCGCAAAGAAGGGCCAGCAACTCCGAGCGGGCCATCTCCCACCGATCTCCGACGTCCAGGACCGAGCGCGCGTCTCCCTCTGCGGCAAGACGCAGCTGGCCATGAAGCATGTCCCGCAGCTCCCGTTCGGCGGTGCCGTCGCCGAACAGTTCCGCAGGAGCCTCGAAAAAATCGCGGTAATCGCCCAGCGCCGGGATTTCCCGGAGCAGCCATGCCGCGGCCCGGCTGGAGAAGGTCTTGTCCCTGTCCTTCTTCTTTTTCGACCTCAGGAACCTCGTGTCGAGATCGAACATGATCCTCCCGTCTTCGCGGCACCTGTGCAGCAGCGCCTCGTAGAAGATCTCGTCGTCGTTCCTCTGCGACTCCTCGATACCCAACCGGGACAGCAGGTCCCAATGCTCGCGCCGCACGGAAGCAGCAACCGGAAACACCTTCTTCAGGGTGGTCCAGGTCAGGCCCTGCGACCTTCGCTCGTTCCGGTCGTTCATGGATGCCGTTTCCCCGTTGACTGTCGCGCGCGGGCAGCGCCCTCGCCGAATATACCGCACGCTCTCCGCCAAGGCGTGGCGTTCTTGAGCTCGCCTGCCTCCACCGTTCCGGCAATAGCCCGGACAATGTCGGCAGCGAGAATTCCGGCCGGCGGCTCGACCGAGATCGACCGTGCTGCAACCCGGCGTCGGAAGGACAACCGCCAGATCCTGGGCCGATGATCAGGCGATGCTGCAGGGTGAGGAGCATTAGGGGGGTCGCGATACGGTGAGATCAGGGACCGAGCCTGCCGCTGTCTTCGACCGCATAGCCGACTGCGATAGCCCCGGATGTAGCGTGCAGCGTGCCCGCTGGTATGACACCGCATCTGGATTGTCTGACTTGGGACACCTTCGCGGTCATGTATCCGCAGACGCTCGAATGCGTGCAGACCAGGCTGGCCGGCAACCCGGTGAGCGTCATCTCCGGCTGAGGGCTTCGCCTCCGGGCTTATCGCAGCGTAATCTCCGCCGTCCGCGCGATCCGGAACGGACCCGCCGGGGACTCTCCCGAGACGATGAACCGCGCCCGGTAGGCTCCCGGCTCCCACGTTCCGGCCTTCCGGCGCTGGCCGGCATAGGTGAAATAGCGCGCCCGGTCCTCGTCGATCGAGCGCCGGTGCCGGAACAGGATGCGGCCGTCCGGCCCGGCGATAGAGGTCTCGACGGTCGTGCCGGAGGGCGCCCCCAGCAGGGCGACATAGCCGACAAGCGCCGGGGCCGCTGCCGGCGCGGTCCGCGGGTAGCCCTCGTGCAGCGCGCGCTCCTTCTCCGGGACCGTTGTCGCGAGGCCGGCGCGTTGGATGACCGCGGGCCTGTAGCGCGCCGGGTATGCGGAGGCCCGCCAGAGCGCCTTGCTCGCCCGCCCGTCAGCCGACGCTTCGCAGAGGGCCGGGTCGGCCGCCCATTCGCCGATGACCGGATCGATCGGGCGGCCGTTCCTCACGACCGGGAAGTGCAGATGCAGAAGCTCCGACCGGCCCGAGCTTCCCGTGCGACCCAGCACGTCCCCGGCCGAGACCCGCACGCCCCTGCGCACCGCGACGCTTCCGCGTTCGAGGTGGCAATATTGGGTCGTCCAGCCGCCTCCATGATTGAGGCGGACGCCATTGCCGCATTCCCTGCCCGCCCGGCCCGGGTCGGGGCCGCGCATCGGGCTGTCGTCCATACCGTCGCGCGTTCCCGCCACAACGCCGGCGGCGGCGATGACGGGCAGCCGGGCAGCCGGATCGACGGGCGCGATGTCGGTTCCCTTGTGCCCCTCATAGGTCCGGAGCCCGCAGCGGTAATCCCGGTAGGCCGGGCCGGGCCGAAGGTCCATATAGGCGAAGAACCAGCAGTCCCGGCCGATCTCGCAACGCACCGGAAAGAGCAGCTTCGGCGGGTCGGCCGCCTGCGCGCCCGCTGCGGCGAGCGCGAGGCAGATGGCGGCCGGCGTCCGGGCGCGGAAAACGCATCGAAACACCCTCGCAAAGCGATCAGGCGCAATCATCGTCCCCACCCCGGTCATCGGGCGCCGGCTCTCGTTCGGCTCCGACGGCGGACCGGTGCCGGGTTCACCGCCATGATGTACTCGGTGGCCCGCACGCTGGAGATGAACGGCATCGACGTCCGGCGCTGGCTCGGGGAATGGCTGACCGCGTGCGCGGAGAACGGTGGCAAACCGCCGGACGATCGTAAGCGCTGCGAGCAGCCCACCTGCCTATATATTGAGGAGTAGGGTTTGATTTTGGCCTTCTGTATGGGGAGGGCCATGTGATGAGCGATGTGGATCGAAGCGGTCCCATCGACTGGGATTTTCTGGAGGACTTTGAGG